>DASXRN010000376.1:0-2157 GCA_036506595.1 Polaromonas sp.
TGTCGAGGCGGGCTTGCACCAGCGCTTTGCGTGTACTTAATTTGTCCATAATGTCCTGATGCTATACAAATTTCTTTTCAGCGCGGCGCTTTCAGCAGCGCAATTGGCGGCATTAATGGCCAGCCTGGCAAGCCCGGCAGCGGCCCAAAACGGCTCCTCAGCCCATGACGCAGCGGGTGACAACCTGATTCTGGAGATGAACAAGGCCTTCAGGCGCGGCGACAAAACCCGGCTGGCCCAGTTGCTGCCGCAGGCCAGAGGCCACGCCCTGGAGGCCTGGGCCGCCTACTGGGAACTGAAAGCCCGCCTGGGCGAGGCCAGCGCCCAGGAAGTGCAGGACTTCCTGGACCGCTATGCCGGCACTTACCAGGAAGACCGGCTGCGCAACGACTGGTTGCTGCTGCTCGGCCAGCGCCGCGACTGGGCGGCCTTTGCGGACGAATACCCCAACTTTCGCATGAGCGACGACAAGGAAGTGCGCTGCTACGCCCTGCTGGTGGAACACTTGAAAAATCCGGCGCTGGATGCGCGCCTGGCCGATGAAGTGCGCAAGAACTGGCACTCGCAGCGCGACGCCGACGATGGTTGCACCGCCGCCGCCGAACGCCTGGTGGGCGCGAAAAACCTCACGCCGCAGGATATCTGGCAAAAGGCCAGGCTCGCCACCGAGGCCAATCGGCCGCGCGCCGCACGCGATGCGGTGCAGATCATTGCCCCCGAAGCCGTGGGCCTGGTGACCGAGCTGAACAACAGCCCCATCAAATTCCTCTCTGGCAAGCACCTGGCCCTCAGCAAGGTGCGCCGGGAAATCATCACGCTGGCGCTGGTCAAGATGGCGACCAGCGACATTGAGGGCGCCGCCTTCCAGATGGAAAACAAATGGGGCATGCAGCTGAGCACCGAGGAACGAAACTGGGTCTGGGGCGTCATCGGCAAGCAGGCCGCCACCCGCCTGGGCACAGTGCCGGCCAGCGAGGCACTGCAGTACTTTGCCAAGGTCAGCAACGACAGCGACCTGAGCGACGACATGCTGGCCTGGAAGACTCGCGCCGCCCTGCGCGACGGCAGCCAGCCCAACTGGCAACAGGTATTGATGGCCATTAACGCGATGAGCGACGACGCGCGCAAAGACCCGAGCTGGACTTACTGGAAGGCGCGCGCGCTGCTGGCCACCGTGCCCCCCAATGCGCCTGCTGCAGTGCCTCCCCCCGGTGCGGCACAAACCATCGGCATCGCACCACAGCGCGCCGAAGCCCTGGCGCTGCTGCAGTCGATCGCCTCAGTGCGCGGTTTTTACGAGCAGCTGGCGCTGGAAGAGCTGGGCCAGAAAATCACGGTGCCAGCCAAACCGGCGCCGCTCACGGCCGAAGAAAAGGAAGCCGCGCGGCTCAACCCGAGCCTGAACCGCGGCGCCTACGCCATCGCCATCGGCCTGCGCACGGAAGGCGTGCGCGAGTGGAACTACGCCACCAACCTGCACCAGCGCGGCAGCCCGAATGAACGCGCAGGCATGAATGACCGCGAGCTGCTGGCCGCCGCCCAGTTTGCCTGCGACCGCCAGATCTGGGACCGCTGCATCAACACCAGCGAACGCACCAGAACCGAGGTCGATTTCGAGCAGCGCTTTCCCATGCCGTTTCGCGAGGCCGTGGTCAAGCGGGCCCAGGGCATCAACCTCGACCCGGCCTATGTGTACGGCCTGATCCGCCAGGAAAGCCGCTTCGTCATGGAGGCGCGCTCCGGCGTGGGCGCCTCGGGCCTGATGCAGGTGATGCCCGCCACGGCACGCTGGACCGCCAAAAAAATCGGCCTGGAAGGCTTTACCGCCGACCAGATCAATGACCGTGACACCAACATCACGATTGGCACGGCCTACCTCAAGTTCGCGCTCGATGATTTGGGCGGCTCCATGCCCATGGCCGCGGCCGCCTACAACGCCGGGCCCGGCCGGCCGCGCAGCTGGCGCAACGGCCATGTGCTGGACGCCGCCATCTGGGCCGAGAACGTGCCCTTTGGCGAGACCCGCGACTATGTGAAGAAAGTGCTGTCCAACACCACCAACTACGCGGCGATTCTGACCGGGCAGCCGCAGTCGCTGAAAGCGCGCCTGGGCACGGTCGGGCCACGCGATGCGGCCCTGCCCGAGGTGAACAAGGA
>DASXRN010000377.1:0-5389 GCA_036506595.1 Polaromonas sp.
AACAAAAGGCGACCCGCAGTCTGGGTCCCTGCGCTGCGCTCCGGGCAACTTGCGCTGCTCGACTCCGGCGGGGGTCCGCAGAACTCGCTGCGCTCAAACAACTGCGGCCCTGATCCCGCCTCCATCTGCGCTGCTCAGCCCAGCTAGGACGGGGTGGGGAAACAAATACAAAGTCAATGAAAATTTGACGCTGACTTCAGTGAAGACGGGCGTAGTTAGCTACTAATTTGATAGCGTAACAAAGTGATCAAGCGGCGGTTTTGGCCGCTTGTGGGGTCCTGGCCTCGGTGATCAGGTAGACCACGGCGGCCACGCCCAGCGGTGCCAGGTAGTAAATGACGCGGTAGGCCACCAGCGCGGCGAGCAGGTCGTGCCGGGGCATTTGCTGCGACAGCAGGGCCACGAACACGGCCTCCAGCACGCCCAGGCCGGCGGGGATATGGGCGATGACAGCGGCGATGGCGGCCAGCAGCAGCACGCTGACCACCGCCGAAAACTCGATGCGCTGTTGCAGCAGTATAAAAATGATGCCGGACATGAGCAGCCAGTTGCCGGCGCCCATGATCAGCTGCAAACTGGCCAGCCCGAGCGAGGGCAGATCAATCACATGGCCGCCCAGACGCAGCGGGCCCAGGCGCGAAAAAGCGCAGAAAGCGAGGTAGCCGGCGGCAACGGCCAGCAAGGCGATGCCTATGAGGCGCAGGTGGAAAGCGTCAATTTTCCAGCCGGCCAGCAAGCTGGGCGGCCGCAGGCTGAACACCAGGCCGGCCAGCAGGATGTAGCCCATCCAGTTGGCCAGCATGCTCAGCGACATGATGCGCGTGATGACGCCGATCTTCAGGCCCAGGCGTGAATAGAGGCGAAAGCGGAACGCCACCCCGCCGACCAGCGAGCCGAGGTTGAGGTTGAACGCATAGCTGATGAAGGTGACCAGCATCACCGTGGGGGCGCTGAGTGCATGGCCGGTGTAGTGGCGGCCCAGCAGGTCAAAGCAGCTGTACAGCGTGAAGCTGGCCAGGGCGAGCAGCATGGCACCCCAGGCTGCCGCGAGTGGGTAGTTTTGCAGCGAGCTGAGCACCTGGCTCCATTCGATGGTGCGCGCCTGCGATACCAGCAGGCTGGCCACCAGCACAAAAAACACGGCGCTGGCGCCGCGCCTGAACCACGGCCACCAGGCTTTCCCGGTCTGTTTCCGTTTACCGCCCGAAGGCTGGCTCACCGGCCGGGCACGGGGTGGGGCGCGGCGGTGGTCCATGGCAGGCGCTCAAATGGGGTCGGCCCGGTTTACGGCCTTGGCGGGCGCCGCGTCTGCGGTCGCGGTCGAAGCGCTGGCTGGGTGGCGTTCACAACTCGATCTCCGCCGCCAGCGGGGCATGGTCTGACAGGTGTGACCAGGGCTTGTTGGGCAGTACGACCGGTGCATGGCCGATGGCGTTGCGCACATAGATGCGGTCCAGCCGCAGCAGCGGCAGGCGCGCGGGAAAGGTCAGTGCGGCCTTGCCATAGGCTTGCACAAACACCTCGTGCAGGTCGGCGTTGTGCTCCAGCAGGTCATGGGCGCGATGCCGCCAGTCGTTGAAATCGCCGGCCACCACCACCGGCGCGTGGGACGGAATTTCCTTGCGCACCAACTCGCACAGCATCGCAATTTGTTGGGCGCGGTGGGTTTCCATCAGCCCGAGGTGCACGCAGATGGCATGCACATTGACCTTGCGGCCGGGAATCTGCAACTCGCAATGCAGCAGGCCGCGCCGCTCGGGGCCGCTGATCGACACATCACGGTTTTCAAAACGCACGATGGGGAATTTGGACAGCACCGCGTTGCCGTGGTGGCCGTTGGTGTAGACCGCGTTGCGGCCGTAGGCAAACTGCGGCCAGATCGTGTCGGCCAGAAATTCATAGTGCGGCGTGTCGGGATAGTTGTCGAACCTGTCCGGGTGCTTGGCATGGTTGCCGGTCACTTCCTGGAGAAACACCACATCGGCACTGACGCTGCGCACGGCTTCACGCAGCTCGGGCAGCATGAACTTGCGGTTGAAAAAAGTAAAACCCTTGTGGATGTTGACCGTGAGTACCTTGAAGGAAAACGACGAGGTGGGACTGATGGCCGCCATTGCCGTTTGCGTGTCGGCTTCTACCGCCGCCATGTCGATGCGCTTGGTGCGCTTTGGTGCATCCACGGGCAAGCCGGGAGATGTGCCACGGGGCAAAGGGGCGGGGGCTTTGGGTGGCATAAGGAAGTGAGGAAGAGGCATGGAAAGTATGAGGCATGCCCAAGGGGCCATTGTTGCCCTGCGAACATCTGGCCACTGTAGGACGGCAACTTATTTGCGGCAAGTCGTCACGCGATTTCCCCGACGGGATGTATTTTTATTGGCGATCGCCGTGCCGCGCGCAACAGAGCCGGCCCCTGTGCAGCGGCTATTTTCATGCAAAGCAAGAGCTGTCAAAACGGCATGGCTGTGCGCCTGAACAAAGCGTAACGCCCGATACAAAAAAGAACCGCGACAGGCGGCAGGCTTTCGGATGTTTTCAAACAAAAAGCCCGCACAGCAATGAGCGGGCTTTTTTGCGGTGCGGGCTAAGCGGGTCAGCCTGGCTGCCGCTGGCCGCCGCGCTTGCCCTCCTGACCAGCATGCGGGCCGTGCTTTTTGTGTTCGGCGTCAAAGGTTTTTTGCTGCTCGGGCGTCAATGCCGCGTAAAAGACCTTGGTGGCTTCGCCGCGCTTGTCCATGACCGCATTCATTTCCGCCATGCGCTGGTTGCGCAGGGCGCGCATTTTGTCGATGCGCTCGGGCGTGCTCAGCTTGTCAAACTCGGCGCGCTGCTCGGGTGTGGGGCGTGCGCCCATGGCCATGTGCTCGGGGGGCTGCATGGCGGCGGCATAAGTGGCCCACGCAGCTTCCTGGGCCGGGGTGATCTTCAGCCTGGCTTTCAGCTCGGCCTGGTGCTTGGCCACCCAGGCCTGCATTTTGGCCGGGTCGTGACGGCCCATGCGGCTCATGCGCTCACCGTGGGGGTCGGCCGGCGAAGCGGCGACTGGCGCGGCTGGCGCTGCGGTGGGCGCGCCCTGCGCCATGGCGCAGGCCCCTGCCGTGGCCAGCAGACCGGCGAGGACGAGACGGTTGAATGACGTAAAAGGCGTGACAGCGAATTTCATGGAAAACTTCCTTTCAAGAAGAAGAAAATGCCTGACCCCGGATTGGGCATCAGGTTGAAAGCAAGTGTGCAGGCCCTGTGTATACACGCTATTGCGCGGTGGTGATGGTTTGTAAAGTTGGCTGAAAGCCGGCTTGCCGGCGTCGGGTGGGGGTTTGGCTTTCGCGAAATCTGCCCCCCTGATTTGTTACAGTTGGTGGTGCGGCTTGCAGGCTGCATGCAGGTAAAAACGACCTGTAGCCCTTGTAAACAGGCCAAAGTTTGCTATTAAAAATATAGTAAATGACGGCGCGCAGAGCCTTTTTGCGGCCGGGCCGGTCTTTTAAACTTCGCCCCTTTCCGCTCAATTTCCAATCAACAGTCAAAAGGTTTTTCGTGTTCAAAAACGTGATGGTGTATCGCATCGGGCCCGCGTGGTCGGTTTCTCTGGAGCAGCTGGAAGCCAGCTTGCAGGCCGCGCGCTTTGTCGAGTGCGGCCTGACGCAGGAAAAATCGGTGGGCTGGGTGGAGCCGCGTGGCGAGGCGAACGGCCCGCTGGTCGAGTCGATTGGCGGTCAGTGGCTGCTCAAGCTGATGCTCGAAAGCAAGGCCGTGCCCGGCTCGGTCATCAACCGCAAGGCCAAAGAGCGCGCGGCGCAGATTGAAGCCGCCACCGGCCGCAAGCCCGGCAAAAAGGAAACCAAAGAGCTCAAGGAGGAGGCCAAACTGGAGCTGCTGCCCATGGCCTTTACCAAGCAGGGCTCGGTGCAGGTGTGGATCGACCCCGAGGCGCGCCTGCTGATGATTGACGCGGCCAGCCAGGGCAGGGCCGACGAGGTGCTGACCTGCCTGGCCAAGGCCATGGAGGGCCTGGGTGCGATGTTGCTGCAGACCACGGCCTCGCCGGTGGCCGCCATGTCGGACTGGCTGGTCAGTCAGGAGCCGCCGGCCGGTTTCAGCGTGGACCGCGAGTGCGAGCTCAAGGCCGGTGACGAGTCGAAGGCGGTGGTGCGTTATTCACGGCACGCGCTCGACATCGAAGAGGTGCAGCAGCACATTGCCCACGGCAAGCTGCCGACGCGGCTGGCCATGACCTGGGAAGGCCGGGTGTCGTTTTTGCTGACCGACACGCTGCAGATCAAGAAGCTGGCGTTTGTCGACGGGGTGTTTGAAGACGATGCCTCCGCCAGCAAGGCCGACCGCTTTGATGCCGACGCCGCCATTGCCACCGGGGAAATCCGCAAGCTGATTCCCGACTTGCTGGAGGCGCTGGGCGGCGAGCTGGTGATGGGTGCGGCTGCGCCCCCCGTGCTGGTGGCCGCTGGGGATGATTCGCCGCCGTTTTAAACCGACCCCGCTCGCTGGCCTTTGATGGCTTGGCCTGCCTGCGACAGCTATGGGTGTCCAGGGCGCATCCGCCGTCATCAGGGCGTCGCAGCGATCCGGCAATCTGGCGGGTTGCGAAAAGAGCGCTGGTTTTAAACAGGCGGCGCATCTTTACGCTTTCTTTACATGCGGCTTTCTATACTGCCCCCTGTCCGGCAGGCGGCCAGGAGGCCGCGTCTTGTTCGGGACTTTGAATGGGTGTTACCGCTCGCTAGCTATGACAAGCATGAACAGCACTTCTCCACAACTGGTCGTTGACGAGCACCGTGCCGGCTTTGGCTGGATCGACGGCGTGGTGTTGCTGAGTCTTTTTGGCCTGCTCTGGAGTGCCCTGCACTTTGGCCGGGGCATGCTGGTGGCGTTTGATGCGGCGGCGGTTCCCGAGCTGGACTTTTCAATCAGCCAGATTCCCTACTACGCGGGCCGCACGCTGCTGCGCATGTGGATTGCCTTTGGTTTTTCGCTGTTCTTTGCGATTTCGCTCGGGTATCTGGCGGCCAAAAATCGCGTGGCGCGCTCGGTGATTCTTCCGGCGCTGGATGTCCTGCAGTCGGTGCCGGTGCTGGGCTTTTTGTCGGCCACCGTGGCCGGCTTCATGGCGCTGTTTCCGGGCAGTCTGCTGGGGGTGGAGTGCGCCGCGATCTTCGCGATTTTCACCGGCCAGGTCTGGAACATGGCCTTTGGTTTTTACCACTCGATGGTGACGATTCCCAATGACCTGCAGGAGGCGGCATCGACCTACGGCCTGAGCCGCTGGCAGCGCTTCAGAACGCTTGAGCTGCCCGCTTCCGCACACAGCCTGATCTGGAATTCCATGATGTCGTTTGGCGGTGGCTGGTTCTTTGTGGCGCAAAGCGAAGCCATC
>DASXRN010000378.1:0-16882 GCA_036506595.1 Polaromonas sp.
TGCTTGGATGCGGAATAAAGTCCCATATACGGGGCTGGAAGAAAACCCAGCACTGAGCTGATATTGACGATTCTCCCCGAACGCTGCGTGCGCATGTAGGGCAGTACCGCCTGTGTTGTGCGCAAGGTGCCAAACACGTTGGTGTCGAACAATGATTGGGCTTCGGCAATCGATGTTTCTTCCACTGAGCCGAGCAAGGTCCCGCCCGCACTATTCACGAGCACATCGATGCGCTGGGCCTGACCAATGACGGTCTGGATTCCGCGCTGAACTGAGGCGTCGTCGCGGACATCCATCTCGACCATCACAACGCCTGGTATGGGCTGGGCTTTTGCGGTGCTGCGTACGGTGCCGAATACCCGGCAACCCTGCTTGGCAAATTTCTCTGCGGTGGCACGCCCGATGCCCGACGACACGCCGGTAATAACGACAACGGTTGAATTTGACATGACAATTCCTTTTGAAATGGGTGAAATAAGTGACTGGAGATAGAAGAAATTCAACGCGGCGAAGGTGCTGGTCTGATCTTGAACCAGATGGAATACATCGCCGGCAGGAACACAAGCGTCATGATCGTTCCCGCCAGGGTGCCGCCGATCAGCGTGTAGGCAAGTGTTCCCCAGAACACCGAATGGGTCAGCGGCATGAAAGCAAAGATTGCCGCCAGCGCGGTCAGGATCACAGGCCGGGCGCGTTGCACGGTCGCTTCCACGACCGCCCGGAACGGATCCAGCCCCGCCTGTTCGTTGTGATGAATCTGTCCGATCAGAATCAGCGTGTTGCGCATCAAAATGCCGGATAGCGCAATCAGCCCCACCAGCGCATTGATGCCGAACGGCTGCTGGAACAGCAGCAGCGTAGGTACCACGCCGATCAGCCCTAACGGGCTGGTCAGAAAGACCATCACCATCGCGGAGATGGATCGCACTTGCAAGATGATGATCAGCAAGGTGATCGCCAGCATGATCGGAAAGAGCGGCAGCATGGCTTTTGTCGCCTTGCCTGATTCTTCGATGGAGCCGGCCTCCTCGATGCGATAGCCGCCTGGCAGCTTGTCCATGATGGGCCGGAGCTGCCGGGTGGTGCTTGTCGACACGTCGGGCGGCTGCAAGCCATCGGCAATGTCGCCTCGCACCGTAATCGTCGGCATGCGGTCGCGCCTGCGTATGACGGGTTCTTCCATGCGTACCTCCACCTGGCCGATCTGTGACAGCGGTATGCGTTGGCCGTTGGCGCCGGCCAGCGTGAAGTCGCCGATCCTTGCCGGGTCGAGCCGGACAGTGCCAGCCGAGCGAACCACCACCTGCACCGTCCGGATGTCTTCGCGCACGGCAGTCACCGGCACGCCGGTCAACAGGAATTGCAGTTGCTGCGCCACGGCGCTGGAGGTCAACCCGACCGCCTGCAACCTGTCTTGCTGCAAGTTAAAGTGCAGAGTGGGTGTACGCGTGCCCCAGTCGGAGTTGACCGTGCGCATCATCGGGCTGGCTGTCATGACCTGCTGCACCTCGGCCGCAATAGTGCGCAGCTTTTCCGGGTCCGGGCCAGTGACACGGTAGGCCACCGGGAACGGCGAATACGGGCCGAATACGAGCTGGGTGACGCGTACGCGGGCCTCCGGGGCCAGGCCGTCGGCGATTGCCTGGCGCAGCCGGCTTTTCAATGCGTCGCGCTCGCCCTGGCTGTCTGTGCGGACCACGATCTTGGCAAACGATGGATCGGGAAGCTCCGGCCCCACCGAAAAGAAGAAGCGTGGGGCGCCCTGGCCGATGTAGGCGGTGACGATCCTGGCTTCTTCCTGTTTGACCAACCAGGCCTCTACCTTCGCCGTGGCGGCACTGGTCTGCGTGATCGACGTGCCATAGGGCATCTGCACCTCGACCAGCACTTCAGGCCGGTCGGAGATCGGGAAGAACTGCTTTTTGACCACTGCCATGCCGAGCACGGAGATGACAAAAAGCCCGACCACCGAACCGGCAACCAGCCATTTGCGAGCGATGACGCGCGTAAGCACTTGGCGGAAGCGGTTATAGCGCGGCGTGTTGTACATCGCGTCGTGCCCGCCTTCCACCTTTTTAAGGTCGGGCAGCAGCTTGACGCCCAGGTAGGGGGTAAAGACCACGGCGACCACCCAGGATGCGATCAACGCAATGCCGACGATCCAGAACATGTTGCTGGTGTATTCACCCGCGGTGGATGGTGCAAAGCCGTTGGGCATAAAGCCGACGGCTGTGACCAAGGTCCCGGAGAGCATGGGCGCCGCGGTATGGCTCCACGCGTAGGCGGAGGCGGCGGTGCGGCTGTAGCCTTCTTCCATCTTCACCACCATCATTTCGATGGCGATGATGGCGTCATCCACCAGCAGGCCCAGCGCCAGGATCAGGGAGCCTAGCGTGATGCGGTCGAAGTTTTTGCCGGTGGCAAGCATCACCATGAATACGGCTGCCAGCGTCAGCGGTACGGCCGCCGCGACCACCACGCCGACGCGCCAGCCCATGCTCACGAAGCACACCACCATGACCACCAGCAGCGCGGCAAAAAACTTGACCATGAATTCGTCGACCGACGAACTGATGTTGACGGCCTGGTCCGTGACCTTGGTCAGGCCCAGCCCGAGCGGCTGCTCGGCGTTGATGGCGCTGACCTCGCTGTCCAAGGCCTTGCCCAGATCGAGTCCGTTCCAGCCGTCGCGCATGATCACCCCCAGCAGCAGGGCAGGTTCGCCACCGTTGCGGACCAGAAAAGTCGCTGGATCTTCATAGCCGCGCTTGACGTTGGCGATATCCGAAAGCTTCAGCGTACGGCCTTGCGCCGTGACCGGTGTGTCGCGAATCTTTTGCAGCTCATCAAAGGAGCCGTCCAGGCGGATTAACACCTGCGGTCCCTTGGTTTCGACAGAGCCGGCCGGCGTCAGTGCATTCTGAGCATTGAGCGCGGCAAACACATCCTGCGGGCTGACGCCCAAGGTTGCCAGGCGCTCATGCGAAAACTCGACATAGACACGCTCGGACTGTTCGCCGACGATGTTGACCTTCTTCACACCGGGAACGTGCAGCAGCCTCTGGCGCAGAGTCTCCGCGTCCCGCACCAGCAGGCGCTGCGGTTCGCCCTTGGCCTTGAGCGCGAACAAGGCAAAGGTGACATCCGAGTATTCGTCGTTGACCATGGGCCCGATCACGCCGGACGGGAGGTTGCCGGCTTCGTCGCTGACCTTCTTGCGGGCCTGGTAGAACTCCTTTTGCACCTCCGCAGGTGGTGTGCTGTCGAGCAAGGTGAGGGTGGTGAAAGCCAGGCCAGGCCGTGTGAAGGTTTCGGTGCGGTCGTACCAGCGCAATTCCTGGAGCCGTTTTTCGAGCTTCTCGGCGACCTGGTTCTGCATTTCCTGCGGCGTGGCCCCAGGCCAGGCGGTGATGATTGTCATCACCTTGATGGTGAAAGAGGGGTCTTCCGCCCGCCCCAGCTTGAAGAAAGAAACGAGACCGGCCAGAGAGATCAGGCAGATCAGGAACAAGGTGATGGAGCGCTCGCGCACAGCGAGCGCCGAGAGGTTGAATCGCCCCTCGCTCATGGCTGTTTCGCGGCAATCGCGCCCTGGCCAGCTACACGAATGGGTTGGCCCTCGCGCAGCAGGTGTGCGCCGAGCGCAACGATGCGATCGCCTTGCTTGAGTTGACCGCTGATGCGCGCCCCATTGTCATCCAGGCGCTGCACCTCGACCGGCTTCCAGGAGACCTTTGCCGGTTCACCGCTGATGACCCACACCCCCGGCCCCTTGCCTGCGTCGAACAAGGCGCCAATCGGCACCTGCAAACCGCCTTGCGCGGAGCGGCCGTCCGGAATCTGGATGGTTACCGTAGTGCCCAATGGTGCATTGGCCAGCTCTCCTTCCAGCACATACCGTGCTTCAAAGGTGCGGGTCAACCGGTCGGCGGAGTCCGACAGCTGCCGCAGCCTTGCCGGAACGGTCACGCCTTCTTTGCCAAATAAGGTGGCTTGGCCGACCGATCCCAGAGTGGGCCGGAGTGTTTCCGGCAACTGGATGACGGCCTCGCGGCGTCCGGCATGGGCGACGCGAATCACAGCCTGCCCAGGGTTGACAACCTGGCCGGGCTCGGCCAGCGTCTCTGTGACGACGCCGTCGGCATCCGCCACCAACTCCGCATAGCGACTCGCGTTGCGGGCAACTTCGGCCTGGGCTTCGCTCGCGTTGAGCTGGGCTTTGGCGGCGTCCGCCGCAGCCTTGACCTGGTCGTAGGCCGAAGCCGATATCGCGCCGGTTCCGCGCAGATCGCGGTAGCGGGCTTCATCTTCGGCCGTCTGCAGTGCCCGCGCCCGGGCGGCGCCAACTGCTTCCAGCTGGGCGTGCGCCGCGAGTTTCAGGTCGACCGGGTCGATGCGCATGAGCGTTTGCCCGCGCCGGACCGTTTGTCCCGCATCGACAAGCCGCTCAAGCACCTTGCCGGAGACGCGAAAGCCCAGATCGCTTTGCACCCGGGCAGAGACGGTGCCGGTGAAGTTGCGCAACCCGGAGCCTGCGGCCTGAACTGAGGCCTCACGCACCAGCAAGGCCTCGGTGCGCGGGTCAGACTGCGTCTTTTCGCCGCAGGCGACTAGCGCAAAAGACAGCCCGGCAATGCCGGCGGAGAAAAGAAGGTGACGAACCATGGGAATTCCATAACGAATTAATTGGAATCCCAATTTTGGTTCTAGTGACCAAAATAGTCAAGAGTCACATAAATTTAAGGAGACAAACTGCGGAGCGCCAACCCAGACAGCAGGACGGGCGCCTCATCCGTAAACGCGATACTGTGGGGTAAAAGCAACGGGTTTATATAGGGGCGCATCACCAAATAAATGGCCAGGGCGGCCTCATCGATCGGCGTCTTCCGTTCGAAATCTCCCGTTTGCCGGCCTTCCTGCAAGATCTCCTGAAGTATTTTCTGGATGCGCTCCTCGTAGGTCAGCACCGTTTGCCAGCGCTCCGTAGCCGCAGACGTAGCAATCTCGTAGAGCTTGCGATCCGTGGAGAACAGGCGAAGGCTGGCCTCGGTAATCGTCTTGAACATTCGCCGCAACTTCTCGGGCGGGGCATTGGTTTCATCAATAGCTTGCCTAACTTCCTTTTCGATCTGCCGCAGGCAGGCCGCGCAAATCATCTCGCCAATGGCCTGCTTGGACGCGAAGAACTTGTAGATGTATGCCTTGGAAAAGCCGATGGCTTTGGCCAGGTCCGAAACAGTGGTCTTTTCGTAGCCATACCGGCTGAAGTGTTCGGTAGCGGCGGCGACGATTTGATCTCGCACGTCGTGATCGGCTGGACCGCGTTCCGAAACGGGGTAGGTGGATGCTTTGCTCATGCCCTAGCTTAACTCGAAGCAAAAAAAACCACAACAAGTGACCATAATGTAATATAGTCACTTCACTTTGTTAGGTTTTTAGACCCGGGAGAAGACCCTATGTTGCTCAAATCCACGATTTCCATGGCGCTCGTTGCCAGCCTGACGGCAGGCTGCGCAGTCGGTCCCGACTACGTCCGCCCGGACACGCCCATGGCGAATCAGTTCATGGGCAAGGCCGCCGTAGACCGGCGGCAGACCGCTGCGAGTGCCGACCTGGTCACCTGGTGGAGCGGTTTTGGCGACCCGAAACTGACCCGATTCATCACGCTTGCGCTGGAGCAAAACCTCGACCTCGTGCAGGCGGTCGCTCGCGTTGCGCAGGCGCGTGCGGGAGTGGGGGCGGCAAATGCCGCAATGCTGCCTTCAGGAAACATCAACGGCCAGGCAGCCAGGGCCTATCAGTCGGTTGAAACACCACTCGGCCGGGTCCTGAACTCCAACCCCAATTTCAATCGTCTTGGTAATGCTTACGAAGCCAATCTTGGCGCGAGCTGGGAACTCGACATCTTTGGCGGTCTGCGTCGTGGGCGTGAAGCGGCGCTTGCCGATTTCCAGGCCTCAGAGGCTGGCGCATCCGCCACACGGCTCGCCATAGCGGCGCAGACTGCCGACATCTATATCGGTATCCGTGGGCTACAAACCCGCTTGGACGTAGCGCGGCGACAAGTGCAGACGCAGCAGGAACTGCTTTCAATTCTCAACCTTCTCTATAACAAGGGCCTGACAGCTGAACTTCAGGTCCGCCAGGCCGAAGGCGCACTCGCCCAGGTCCGGTCTTCTGTGCCAGTCCTTGAAGCGGGTCTCGCCGCGGCCATGAACTCAATGGACGTGATGCTGGGGGCGACGCCCGGCACCTACAGAGCGGAGTTGTCAGATACCGGCGCCATTCCGAGTGCTCCCGCAATTGCGGCCACGGGGTCGCCGGGTGAGTTGCTCAGGCGCCGGCCGGATTTGATTGCCGCGGAGCGCCGCCTCGCGGCTTCAAATGCCCGCACGGGCGCTTCCATCGCAGAGTATTACCCCAAGTTTTCCCTGAGCGGTCTGATCGGAAGTGCTACGTCCGTGTCCGCAGGCAATCTGTTCACCAGCGGTGCCGGCCAGGCCGCAGGTGTGCTCGGCCTGCGCTGGCGCCTTTTCGACTTCGGGCGCATCAACGCGCAGATCGACCTGGCCAAGGGACAAGAAGCAGAGATGCTGGCCGCCTATCGGCTGGCCGTACTGCACGCCACTGAAGATGTGGAAAATGCGTTCTCCGCGCTCGTCAAGCGTGAGGAACAGGCTTTCGCCCTTGCCGAGGGTGTTGACTCCCTCGGCCGTGCGCGAGGCGCTTCGTTTGCGGCATACCAACGAGGTGTCGTCAGCCTGGTCGAAGTGTTGCAGGCCGATGAAAACCTGCTGCGTGCTTCTGATGCGCGAGCGCAGGCGCAAACGGAATCAGCGCGCGCAGCGGTTGCGGCGTTTAAAGCGCTCGGTGGCGGTTGGCAACCCCCAGAGGCTCAGGCGGTTGCAAGTAGATAACTAGCGATGTCGAGTGCGTCCAAGCCCGCGCCGCTTCGCAGTACTTACCGCCACGGCGACCTGCGGCGTGCCCTGCTGGAGGCCGGTGTGGAGTTGGCCCGCGCAGGCGGGCCCGAAGCCGTGGTGCTGCGGGAAGCCACGCGCCGTGCAGGCGTTGCGCCCAATGCCGCGTATCGCCATTTCGAAAACCGCCAGGCCTTGTTGTGCGCGGTGCGCTCCGTCGCGCTGGCGGCCGTGGCCCGCGCGATGGAGGCCGAAATGGCTGCCGTACCGAAGAATTTGCCGCTGGCCGAATTCGCCCGCGCCAACGTCCGCGCGGTTGGCATTAGCTACCTGCGCTTTTCGCAGGCGGAGAGCGGGCTGTTCCGCACGGCCTTCGGGCCTTCGGATGACTTGAAGGAAATAGCCCGGGGCGCGCCGGAAAATACCGAGCGCAAAGGGCAAAGCGGCCTGGATCCGTTCGAACTGCTGGGCGCCGCGCTCGATAAGCTCGTGGTCGCCGGCGTATTGCCATCAGAGCGCCGCCCAGGCGCCGAGCTCCTGGCCTGGTCGGCGGTGCACGGGCTGGCCATGCTGGTGATCGACGCTCCGTTGGGTCCGATCCCAGGCGCGCAGATGCAGCGGATCGGCGAGCGCTTGGTGGCGATGGTGGAAAAAGGCTTGTGCGAGAAGTAAGTACAAAGGCGGGCGCAAACTTCCACCTGCCGGCCCTCCGGGCAGCTAGCTCCAGCGGCGGCTGGTCCGAAGATCGCGCCGACGACATTCCGGTAACCAAGCTCGGGGCTTGATCGTACAGTTCAGGATGGTTGCGTTGCTTGTTACAAACCCCGACAGACGTTATTCCTTGGAGATAACGTTTGCGCTAGCACCGACGTTCTCCCGACAGCCCCCTGAAACTTTCCGCCACTCATGCTCTTCGAGGTGTGAGCCCGACAGACCTTATTCCCACGGAATACGTTTGTTATTCCGTGCAATTAGAGTCGTAAACAGGTTATTAAAGTCGTAAACACGGCTCCAGCATTCATGCGCGTTTGCGGGGCGTTGGATTGAGGCGACACATTCCTAAAGCGTAAACAAGGCTCAAGGCAAGACTTCCAACGGGTACCTGCCACCCAACGCGCCGGGTGATCGGAACCGCTATGGGTGGTGCCCGTCTAGCGTTGTTCCTGCCGTTCTTTACTGGACCCAGCCGGCCTGGATGGATCGGGTGATCTCATCGACGAAGACACGCGTCTTGGTGGGCACCAGGCGGCCAGGCGGCATGATCGCATAAACGCCCCCATTCCCCGAACCGTGCCAGCCAGGCAATATCTCGACGAGTTTCCCAGCCCTCATGCTAGCCATGCCAGCCGCATGGTTCCCAAGGCGGTGCAGGGCAAGGCGATTGCGGTGGCCATGGTGGGCACACCGCTGGCGCTGTCTCTCGGGATACCGGGTGGAACGCTGCTGGGCAACCTAGTGGGTTGGCGTATCGCATTTGCCCTCATGTCGGTACTGTCGGTCCTGCTGCTGGCATGGGTGCGGTTCAAGGTACCGGACTTCCCGGGTCAAGCGGCCAGCGCGAGGAAGCGGATTCCCCGCGTGCTGGTGCTGCCAGGGCTCCGGTCGGTCCTCGCGGTGACCTTGCTGTTCGTGCTGGCGCACAACGTTCTCTACACCTACATCGCGCCATGGCTGGCGTCGGTGCAAGCCTCACAACGCGTGGACGTCGTCTTGCTCGTGTTTGGTGCGGCGGCGCTCATAGGCATCTGGGTGGTCGGCCTCCGGGTGGACCGATGGCTCAGGCCGCTGGTCTTGGCGAGTATTACCGGATTTGGTGTGTCGGCCTCGGTGCTCGGCGTGTTCGGGCATGTTCCCGCCGCGATGCTGGTCGGTGTGACGGTCTGGGGCGTGGCCTTCGGCGGCACCGCTACGTTGTTTCAGACGGCTTCTGCACGAACCGCGGGCGCATCTGGCGACGTGGCGCAATCCATGCTTGTGACGGTGTGGAATCTAGGCATCGCGGGGGGCGGATTGTTGGGGGCATTCCTCTTGCAAACCTGGGGTGCGCAGGCGTTTGCATGGGTGGTGGTGGTCTTGATGGCCGTGAGTCTCATCGTCACATTGAAAGCGCGGGTGCATGGTTTTAATTGACAAATATGCTGTGCACGAGGGGGCGCAGGCCTCATCGCTGCTTATTCGCGCTGAATCGACTCGATAGTGGCCAGCGCTGCGCCCAATTCGGGCTTTCAACGATGGGAATTATGAAGTTGGGCGTACTTTAGGAATGTCCGGTTTTGGCCGACTGTAGGCCGATTGTGCAGAGCCAAGGATCATCCGATGTTAGAGTCCCTTGTAGGAGGGATTGCAACACGGCTCGGATGAGTTGCGATGCGCCGTCATGCGCATCGCACGCCAATTCAGTTCTTGACATGTCCTGATTAAATCTCACAATAAATCATGTTTTTGTCAGGCTTGCAAATAGGATGAGAAATCCTGTTTTGCCGCAGCCGCCCTCGCTTCGAAGTCAACCAAGCGTCCGCCGGGCGTCGTGGCAGGTCTTGATGTTCAATCGCGAAGGAGACCGCAATGCAAAAAAGAAAATTTCTGGTTAAATCGGCGGCATTGTTATGCGCCACCGCGCTGGTTCTCTCTGGCTGTACCACCACCCCTAGGTCCGGTGCGGATACGACCGCCAAGAGACAAGAAATCGATGCCAGCGTGAATTCCACACTGAGCAGGCTTTCCAGCACGATGCCCGGTTCGCATGAACTGGTTAACAACGCGCGCGGCGTGCTGGTCTTTCCATCCGTGCTGGCGGCCGGTTTCGTGGTCGGTGGCGAGTACGGCGAAGGCGCATTGCGCATAGATGGCAAGACCGTCGATTACTACAGTACTGCGACTGCTTCGTTCGGACTGCAAATTGGCGCGCAATCCAAGGCCATCATCTTCCTGTTCATGACGCAGGAAGCACTGGACAAATTCCGCAGCAGCCAGGGGTGGACGGCCGGCGTCGATGCGTCGGTGGCTGTCATTAAGGCTGGCGCCAACGGTGACGTGGACCTGAACACCGCCACACAAGCGGTGAACGTCTTCGTCATGACCAACCAGGGATTGATGGTCAACCTCACCGTGGAAGGCACCAAAATCACTAAACTGAAGACTTAATAACGACGATGACGGCGGTGCGCAGTACGCCCCATACGTCATGGAATGCTGGACCAAGTTTTGGGGTGCCACCCTGTCGTTCCATCGAGGATGAAAGATACGGTGGAACGATGCACAGAACCATTATCCTTAGCCTAACCGTTCATATGGATAACTGCCGGTCGAATGCATTATCTGACTGGCCGCTATCACCTGCAATGCGCCGCGCAGACTCACTGCTTCAAGGACCATTGCGACCAGCAGCACACCCAGAGAAGGCAACAGGTACTTCACGGGCTCCGGGTGCACCAGCGAATGGCTCCCGTGCCAGACCAAAAACAGTCCGCCAATGCTGAAGAGAAAAACGCCGACCATCATGGACCAAAAATACACGAAGTGGCCGTATCCCATTGGGAGGTCTCTCCAAGCGGCCTTGCACAGCCTTCATCACCGATTCATGTTCCCAGCGTCTGATGCGTCGGTAGTTGCTGGTCGTGCATTTACTCGAACCTCTTCATGTACAACCTGCACCCCCTCGCGTGCGTTATGCCTGCCGCAGACCAATTTTGATACCGCAATTTCGTCCCTCCAAAGAAAAGAGGCTTCAAAACCGAAGTTCCGAAGCCTCTTATGCTTTGCTCAGCGCAAGGCTAAGACAGCTGGTTTGCAACGACATCTCTGCCGTTGACTGGGTTTGCAGGGCTTAGTAGCCGCCGCGACCACCGCCGCCGTAGCCACCACCGCCAGAACGATCTCCACCGCCGCCGTAGCCGCCACCGCCACCGAAGCCGCCGGTACGGGGAGGACGTGCTTCCATGGGACGGGCTTCGTTCACGGTGATGCTACGGCCGCCAAGAGACTGACCGTTCATGCCGGCAATTGCGGCTTGCGCTTCGGCATCGCTGCCCATTTCGACGAAGCCAAAGCCTTTGGAGCGACCGGTGTCGCGTTCCATCATGACTTTGGCGCTGGTGATAGCGCCGAATTCGCCAAAAGACTGTTGCAGATCCTCGTCACGCACCGTGTAAGGCAGGTTGCCGACGTAAAGTTTATTGCCCATGGGGACTCCTCAAAAAACACTAAAAAAAAGCGATGGGGTCCCGAAAGCACAACAAACCCGAGAAGTACCGCCGTAGCGCGCGAAACTGACCGATCACCTAACCTGTGCGAGTGTTTTGCTTCCCGCACATTTGGATTATGCGTCAGGAAACGAAACGCGGGGCAATCACACTCCTTACCCACAATGCGCGAACTGGATAAAAGGGCCTGTGCAACGTTCTGGAGTTTGATTTGCTTTAGACCCCTTCCGCTGGAGGTCGTGTGAAAACGTCCGTTGAAATGTCGCTTGCAAACACGCAGCAAAAATCAACGTCATAAAACGGCCGGCAAGCGACGATCGTAGTATCTGGAATGGTTTTAGCACACCCGATTTTTTAATCCTGGCGCCTGTTTTTTTGTTTTCACACACCCTCGCTGCGATCCGGTTATTCAAGGATATGGCGGTGACCGACGGAAAAAGACTGAATGCGGCTATAGAACATGCCGAACAGGTCGCTCCATACTCGACATTCACATCAGCGGTTTGACGGTCGGCAATGTGGCAAAAAATTCGCAATTGGCAGTGCTAGCCAACGACCAGAAGCAGGCATCAGGTCAGAGAACATCGACGTCCTATCGGTGGGCTTCGCCCGCCTCCTGGCCGTGCGCCCGACAGCCGCCCTGGCGTTCACCCGGTCAACACCAACACCAACGCCAACACCATTCACGAGAGTGCTGGCGGCCGCTCGACCTAGCTCGCAGGCCGCTGCCGGCGGATCAAAAGGTTCTTCACCTCCCACTGCGCTCCCGTGTCCAGCTCCTTCAGGTAACGGATTTCGCCGCCGCTTTGGACTGCGATCGGCACGCCGCCTTCGAACAGCAACCGGTTCCCCGGCAGGCGCGGCACCTTGTCACCCGGAGTCAAGATGCCGGCGAGATTCAACGGGTCGACAGCCGAGATGGCCACTCGCTCGCGTTCCGGCGTCTTCGCGATCTTGCGCAGGGCCGCGGCGGCTTCCGGCAGCGCGAACTGCTCGCCGGAGAAGCCGCTGACGAAACGACCGCCGCGCACCTCGCCGCGCGCTTCGAGCCGGCGCAGCACATAGTACAGCTCGCGCCACGGCGGCAGCCCTTCCTCGCGTTCGAGCAGCTTGCGGAACACCACCCCGTAGCGGCGCAACAGCACGCGTGCGATGTGCTCGACGTGCGGCGCCGCCAGCGCGCCCGGCGCATCGGCCGCCGCTCGCGGTCGGCGCGTGAGCGACCAGCGTCCGGCATCGTCGATGGGGTCGTGACCGAGACGCTTGCGGCGCAGGCGATTGCGCTTGTCTTCCGGCATCACAAGCGTGCGCAGCCCGGCGAACGAATCGCAGGTGACGAGGCCGTGAGCGACCAGTTCGGCCAGCGCCTGCTCGACTTGCGTGCCCAACAGCCGGGCGTCATGCTGCAGATCGGCAAAGAAGCTGGCTCCGTGCGTGCGCAGCACATCGAGCACCTGGCGTGCGGTGCCGGACAGCACCGCGTCGTCGACCACCGCCGCGCCGGCTACCTGCTGCCAATGCGGGAGGGCATCGCGTTCGCACAGCAGCACCGGCGTGCCGCGGACCGGCCCTGTCTTGCGGCCGGCCGCGTCGCCTGCCTCCGTCGGTCGCCACCACGCCACGCGCCCCACGGCGCAAAGCTTGTCCAGCATGTGGGGCAGGTAGTCGTTGACACGCGCGGTCAGCAGATCCTCTTCCCAGGCCGCCGCCGGCGCCGCATGACCTTCGAGCTGACGCAGCACGTCGGCCAGTCCACCTTCCCCTTCGCGACGGTGGTCGCCATCGCTCGTGTCGAGCTGGTGCCAGCGGAACAGGAAGCGCATGAACTGCGCCGGCGGCACCGGCTGGATCTCGGCGCGCAGCTTGTCGCGCGAGCTGCGGTGGATGCGCGCGAGCAGGCGCCGGTCGCACCATTCGGCCGCACCGGCGGCGGTGAAGGCGCCGCGCATCACCGCGCCTTCGACTTCGAGCTGTAGCAAGGGCGGCAGCACGGCGTTGCCGCTCATTCCCAGCGGCGCGCCTAGTGCCTCGGCGGTGACTGGACCAAGAAGGTCCAGGCGTCCGCGCAGAATCTCGCGCAATGCTTCGTCGCACGTGGGACGATCGATGGAAACCGGCTCGATCGGCGGGGACAGCGCTGCACCCGGGAAGACCGCCTGGAACTCGTGCAGGCGCTCCGCCGCCACGTAGAGCGTGCCGCCCGCCGGCGTGCGAAGGCGGCTGATGCGGCGCTGCTGTGCGAGCGTGTCGACGAACACCGGAAACGGCGCTTCGTCGACGGCGAGAAAGCCGTGCACCACCAGCGCATCGTGCAGCTCGTCGGCGCTACTAATCTCGGGCCAGGCGTCCTCGCGCACCTGCGCGATCACCTGCAGATCGAGCTTGCCGATGTCCTGCGCCGTCTGCAGGTCCATCATCGGCCGGGTGCTGACCGCCTTGGTGCGTCGCTCCTCGGCCGCCCCATCGTCGAGGAAAGCGAAGGGACGCGCGTTGAGGATGGCATGCGACAGCGGCGAAGGCGACGCGAGATCGCGGGTGGTGATGCCCACCTCGCCGGCTTCAATGCGCGCCAGCAGCCGCGCGAAACCGTCGGCGTCCATCGTCTCGTGCAGGCAGTCGTGCAGCGTCTGCGCCACCAGCGGATGGTCGGGAATCTCGCGTTCGCCGACGACGTTCTCCGCGCACGCGAGCTGGTCCGGGAACACCACCGTCAGCAGGTCCTCCGCGTCGGAGCGCTGGAACTGCGGAGGCACCTTGCGGCCGCCGTTCATGCGGCGCACCGCCAGCGACGCGGTGGCGTTCCAGCGCCAGCGGGTGCCGAACATCGGTGCGTCCAGCAGCGCCTGGACCAGCACGTCGCGCGCGCTGGCCGACTTCAGGTAGTGTTGCACCTCCTCCAGCGCAAAGCTGTGCGTCGGGCCCAGTGACAGCACGATGCTGTCCTCCAGCGCACTGGCCTGCAGCTCGAAGTTGAACTTGCGGCACATGCGCTTGCGCAACGCCAGGCCCCAGGCCCGGTTGATGCGCGAACCGTACGGTGAATGGATCACCAGGTGCGTGTCGCCCACCTCGTCGAAGAAGCGTTCGAACACGATGCGCCGCAGGCTGGGCAGCACGCCGAGCGCGGCCTTCGACGCCGCCAGGTACAGCGCGAGTTGTTGCGCCGCTGCGGCCGGCAGGTGCAGGTCGTCTTGCAGCCAGCGATCGCAGGCCGCCACGCCGTCGTCGAGACGGGTGTCTGCGGTCTCGCAGATCCGCGACACCGCCTCGCACAGTTCGTCGGTGCGGCCCAGGCTCTCGCCGAGCCAGAAGGGCATCGAGGGCGGCTGCCCCTTCGCGTCTTCCACCATCACCTTGCCGGTCTCCACCTTGATGATGCGGTATGACGCATTGCCGAGCTGGAAGATGTCGCCGGGCAGGCTCTCGAAGGCGAAGTCCTCGTTGAGCGTGCCCACGCGGTGCTCTTCCGGCAGCAGCACCACGTCGTAGTCGAACTGGTCGGGGATCACGCCCGCATTGGTGACGGCGGCGAGCCGCGCGCCGCGGCGCGCGCGCAGCACGCGGTTGACCGCGTCGTAGTGCAGGTAGGCGCCGCGCCGGCCGCGGCGGGTGCTGTAGCCGTCCGCCAGCATCTGCACGACCTGCTCGAACTCCCGCAGCGAGAGGTCGCGATACGGCTGAGCGCGCCGGAGGCATTCGTACAGCGCATCGAGTTGCCAATCGCGGCAGGCGGTTTCGGCGACGATATGCTGTGCCAGCGCGTCCAGCGGCTTGACCGGCACGCGGATGCGGTCGAGCTCGCCGCGCGCCACCGCGTCGAGCAAGGCGGTGCATTCCAACAGATCGTCGAGCGCCAGAGGAAACAGCCGCCCCTTCGGAACCGCGCCAATGGCGTGGCCGGCGCGGCCGACGCGCTGCAGGAAGGCGTTGACCGCGCGCGGCGAGCCGAGCTGGCACACCAGGTCGATGTCGCCGATGTCGATGCCGAGTTCGAGGGAACTGGTGGCCACCAGCGCCTTGAGCTTGCCCTGCTTGAGCCGTTGCTCCGCCAGCAACCGATGCTCGCGCGCGAGGCTGCCGTGGTGCGCGGTGACGTGCTCCTCGCCGAGTCGCTCGGCGAGGTGGCGCGCGACCCTTTCCGCGATGCGGCGCTGGTTGACGAAGATCAGCGTCGTGCGATGCTGGTGGACCAGCTCGGCGAGCCGGTCGTACATCTCGCTCCACACCTCGGTCGGCATCACCGCGGTGAGCGGCGAGCGTGGCATTTCGATCGCGAGATCGCGGTCGCGCACATGGCCCGCGTCGATGATCTCCACCCCTTCATCACGCTGGCCGACGAGGAAACGCGCCATCTCGTCCAGCGGCTTCACGGTGGCGGACAAGCCGATGCGCACCGGAGGCCGCTCGCACAGCGCTTCGAGTCGTTCCAGGGAAAGCATCAGGTGCGAACCGCGCTTGCTGCCGGCCACCGCGTGCAGCTCGTCGACGATCACGCTCTTCACCGACTTCAGCATCGCGCGGCCCGAGTCGGAGCTGAGCAGGATGTACAGCGATTCCGGCGTCGTCACCAGGATGTGCGGTGGCGTGCGGCGCATGCGCTCGCGCTCCACCGTCGGGGTGTCGCCGGTGCGCACCGCGTCGCGAATGCCGACGTCAGGCAGGCCCATCACGGTCAACCCGGCGCGAATGCCAGCCAGCGGTTCCTGCAGGTTCTTGCGTATGTCGTTGGACAGCGCCTTCAGCGGCGACACGTAGAGCACGTGAACCTCGTCCGCGAGCCCACTGGCGAGGCCTTCGCGCACCAGCTCGTCAATGGCTGACAAGAAGGCCGCGAGCGTCTTGCCCGAACCGGTTGGCGCGGCAATCAGCGCATGGCGGCGCTGCGAGGTGACGGCCCAGGCTTGAGCCTGGACCTCGGTCGGGCGGCCGAAGCGGCTTTCTAGCCAAGTGGAAACGGCCGGGTGAAACGAAAGCTGGGACACCCCCCTATTTTCGAAGTTTTCGGCCCGACACGAGGCTGAATTCCGCATAGCCCCGCCACAGCGACAGATTGCGCGCGGCCCGTGTCAGGCTGCGCTCGGCCATGACTTCGTCAAACACGCGCAGCAGGCTCAGGTCCAGGGTGCGGAAATTGGGAGAACTCAAGATGGCGGGCTCCGGCGGTGCTTCATTTAGGTTAAGGCCTAGGCTATCACCTTTATGAATGACTCGCATCATAAAGATAAAGTTTAATGGCATTGGTAAAAACCCTAATGTTCTCCTACCCGCTGCAAATTGTGTTGCGGGTATTGCTAACAACGGGCGTCCATCATGACCAGTTTCGTCCACCTCAACGATTCCAAACAACACCCCGGCGTCACGCGTGTTGAGTCGGCGCTGGCCCTCTTTGCTGGCACCGCACGCAACCTGGCGGCACGCGTAAAAGCCGGTCTGGATGGCTGGTCACGCAGTCTGGCCGAAGCCCGTGCCGGCCAGCGCATTTGGGAAGATTAGCCCACAGCACCCCCCGCGCTTCAGTACGAGCGCGTCGACGTGCTTGGCGATGGCGGCCTGCCAGGACTAGTAACCGTCAACAACGGGCCCAAGGGAGTCATAGCCTCGCGAGATCCTGCTACTCCAAAGCCGACACTCGATCTCGATAGTTTGGGAACAACAACGACGGCTTTGGAGACGGCCAATTCGCGTGGTATCTGGCGGGAGTTGAAAAAAAGCAGGCATTCAAAGTCTGACATGGGCGGCCGACTATCCGTCTGCATGCGT
>DASXRN010000379.1:0-3160 GCA_036506595.1 Polaromonas sp.
TGAGGGACCAACCCGAAGGGAAGGACGAATGCCGGGCGCATTGCGGCGTTGCGGCTCGCTGGTGTAGCCAGGCTACACGGCGCTCACCGCGCCTTGCACTGCCTCCCGGCATTCGTCCTTCGCACTCCCGTTTTAGCGTGAGCAGGCCCTGGCCCCGATCAGCGAGTCAGCGAGCCACTGTGCTCTGCGGCATGCTGCAACCATCGCTCGTCTTTCGCGAGCACCAGCGCGGCTTCCAGTGCGCGTGAGGCCCGGGTTTTTGCGAGAAAAATGAAACCCACGGGCGTGACCATTTCCGGCTGCACCAAGGGCAGCGCCTCAAGCTCGCTCTGGCTGCGAACCGCGCCCACCAGTGCGCCCGGCAGCACGCTGCAGACATCGCCCGCCAGCACGCTCAGGGCCAGCGTCAAAATAGAGTTGGTCTCCATCACCGGCTTGACCACCGCATCCACTTTGGCAAAAGCGCTGTCGACGATGCTGCGGTTGTGCATCTCGGGCGTCAGCAGGCACAGGGGCAGCTGCGCCGCCTCCCGCCAGCCCATGGCGGCACCCAGGCGCAACTGCGCCCCGGCTGAGCGAACAGGTTTTTTGGCACGGCGCACCAGGAAATAGTGCTCGCTGTACTGCGGCAGCACCACAAAGCGGCCACCTCTTTTTTTCAGCCTGTCCGTGAATCCCAGGGCCAGGTCCAGCGAGAAGCCTTCCAGCCCTTCTTCAATGTCCTGGGAACTCATGGCGCGCACCACCGGAGCGATTCCCGGGTGCGAGGCCTGAAGCATCGCCGCAAAACGCGCCGCCACCGGCACGGCCGTGGGCACCACGCCCAGTTGCAACGGGCCCTGCGGGCGGTCGGCTCGGCTGGCCAGTTCCTGCTGCAGCAAGGCATGCTCATGCAGCATGCGCTGCGCGGTCGCCAGCACGCGCTCACCTTCGGGGGTCAGGCCCGCGTAGGTACGCCCGCGCTTGACGATGGGCGTGCCGAACTCTTTTTCGAGCGCGCGCAGGGCATTGGACAGGGCCGGCTGCGTGATGTGGCAGGATTGCGCCGCACGCGCAAAATGTCGGTGTTCATTTAAAGCCGCCAGATAGCGCAGTGAGGCCAGCAGGTTCATCCGGGTTCCCGCAAAGGTTCGCTTGGACGCCTGGGAATTCAGGTATTTTTCGAAATCGTGATGGTCGGGAATTTGGCCGAAAAGTCCTTGGCCTTGGCCGCTACCGTGATCGCGACCTTGCGCGCCACCGCCTTGTAGATCGCGGCGACGTCGCCGTCCGGGTCGGCCACCACCGTCGGCCTGCCGCTGTCGGCCTGCAGGCGGATTTGGATGTCCAGCGGCAGCGCGCCGAGGTAGTCCATGCCGTAATCGGCCGCCAGTTTCTTGCCGCCTTCTTTGCCAAAAATATGCTCGGCATGGCCGCACTGACTGCACACATGCACCGCCATGTTTTCGACTATGCCCAGAATCGGCACGCCGACTTTTTCGAACATCTTGATGCCTTTTTTGGCATCGAGCAGCGCGATGTCCTGCGGTGTCGTGACGATCACGGCGCCTGTCATGGGCACACGCTGGGACAGCGTGAGCTGGATGTCGCCGGTGCCGGGCGGCAAGTCGACGATCAGGTAGTCGAGGTCTTTCCAGTTGGTCTGGCGCAAAAGCTGCTCCAGCGCCTGGGTCGCCATGGGGCCGCGCCAGATCATGGCCTCGTCCTGCGCCACCAGGAAACCGATGGACATGACCTGAATGCCGTAGTTTTCCATCGGTTCCATGTTTTTGCCGTCCAGGCTCTCGGGCCGACCTTCGATGCCCATCATCATGGGCTGGCTGGGGCCGTAAATGTCGGCATCGAGCAGACCCACGCTGGCGCCTTCGGCGGCAAGGGCCAGCGCCAGGTTGACCGCCGTGGTGCTTTTACCGACGCCGCCCTTGCCCGAGGCCACGGCAATGATGTTTTTCACATGGGGCAAGAGCTGAACGCCGCGCTGCACGCTGTGGCTGACGATCTTGACCGTGACATTGACCGACACGTTGTCCACCCCCGCCACGCCTTTGGCGGCCGCAATCAGGCTCTTGCGCAGCGCCGGAATCTGGCTCTTGGCGGGGTAGCCCAGCTCCACATCAAACGACACATCGCCGCCTGTGATCTGCAGGTTTTTAAGCGCCTTGCTGCTGACAAAATCCTTGCCGGTATTGGGGTCCAACACGGTTTGCAAGGCATTCAAGACTGCCTGTTGCTCTAGAGCCATTTGAATAATCTCCGTTGAATCTGGAAAGGCAGGCGGCGCAGAACTGGCGCCAGCTATTTGCCCAAGTATTTGCCTGCTTGACTGTCATGAAGTCTAACGCCGCAGGGCCGGGCCATAGGGTCATGGGGGATTGCGGCAGGCCCCCGCCCTTGGGCGACTTAAAATCACTGGTTCGCTTCATCCTGCTTCCATCTGCCTAAAAAGCCGTTTTATGCCTCAACGCCGCCTGTTTGTTACCACCGCCCTGCCCTACGCCAATGGCAATTTCCATATTGGCCACATCATGGAGTACATCCAGGCCGACATCTGGGTGCGGTTCCAGCGCATGCAGGGCCATGAGGTGAACTTTGTCGGTGCCGACGATGCCCACGGCGCGCCCATCATGATTGCCGCCGAAAAAGCCGGCAAAACGCCGCAGCAGTTTGTGGCCGACATTGCAGCGGGCCGCAAGCCCTATCTGGACGGCTTTCACATCAGCTTTGACAACTGGCACTCGACCGACGCACCGGAAAACCACCAGTTGGCGCAGCAAATCTACCTGGACCTCAAAAAGGCCGGGCTGATCGAGACCAAAACCATAGAACAGTTCTTTGACCCCGAAAAGAACATGTTCCTGCCCGACCGTTTCATCAAAGGGCAATGCCCCAAATGCGGCGCCAAGGACCAGTATGGCGACAACTGCGAGGTCTGTGGCGCGGTCTATGCGCCTATCCAGCTGATCCACCCCTACTCGGCCCTGTCGGGTTCCAAGCCGGTGCTCAAGACCTCGGAGCACTTCTTCTTCAAGCTGTCTGATGCGCGCTGCGTCGAATTCCTCGAAAACTGGATTGGCGGTAACAACCGCAGCGGTAAACCGCGCTTGCAATCCGAGGTGGCCAACAAGGTGCGGGAATGGTTTTCGGTGCGCGAGAACGCCGA
>DASXRN010000380.1:0-7195 GCA_036506595.1 Polaromonas sp.
CAGCTCCACCGGCGCCTGCGCAATGCCGGCGCGCAGGCTGATCAACGCGCGCGGCAAAAACATCAGCAAATACGCCAGCAGCACCGTCACCACGGTCTGGTAAATCGGCAAGGCCACGCGCACCGTGACCGTCACCAAAGCCAGCGCCACCACCACGCCAGGCAGCGAGCCCACCATATAGTTGCAGGCTTCCACCACGCGCTGCAGCCGTCCGGGCGAACGAATCGAAAGCCAGGCCATGGGCACGGCGGCCAGCGTGGTCAGCAGCGCGCCGCCCAAGGCCAGCGCCAGCGTC
This sequence comes from Polaromonas sp., assembly GCA_036506595.1. GTDB lineage: Bacteria > Pseudomonadota > Gammaproteobacteria > Burkholderiales > Burkholderiaceae_C > Polaromonas. The sequence goes on from DASXRN010000380.1 coordinate 296, forward strand.
TGGCCGACGGCCGGCCCGATCTCGCCCAGGCGCCAGACCTCGACGCCGCCGGCCGCCAGCCAGCGCAGCAGCGTGACCAGCGGCACACCGAGCGCCAGCGCAGTGGTCAGGGCGGGCAGCAGCAAACCCAGCGCGGTGAAACGCCCCAGGCGCCGCCTGAGCGGCAGGCGGGCGGCACCGGTGCCGACGCGGGCATAGCGCTCCTGGCCGCGCGCGGCCGATTCGAGCCCCAGCAGCGCGAAACAGCAGAGCACCAGCACGCCCGACAGCATGTTGGCGGCCGGCCCGTTGTAGGTGGACTGGAACTGGTCAACGATGGCGGTGGTAAAGGTGTCGAAGCGGATCATCACGTACAGGCCGTATTCGGCCAGCAGGTGCAGGCCGATCAGCAGCGAACCGCCGCAAATGGCCAGCCGCAGCTGCGGCAGCACAACGCGAAAAAACACGCTCCAGGGGCCCAGGCCCAGCGAGGCGGCGGTGTCCTCCATGCCCGGGTCCAGCCGCCGCAGCGCTGCGGCGACGGGCAAATAGAGGAAAGGGAAATAGGCGATCACCGACACCAGCACGCCGCCGGGCAAGCCATGCAGGCCGGGGGCCACGCTGATCCAGGCATAGCTGTGCACAAACGCGGGCACGGCCAGCGGCGCGACCGCGAGCCAGGCCCAGGTGCGTGCGCCGGGCAAGTCGCTGCGTTCGGTCAGCCAAGCCAGCGCCACCGCGAGCAAGGCACACAAGGGCACGGTAACGGCCACCAGCAGCCCGGTATTGACCAGCAACTCCGCCACGCGGGGCCGAAAGATCAGCGCGGAGGCCGTCTCCCAGCCGGTCTGCAGCGCCACCCAGATGACAAAGCCCAGCGGTACCAGGGCCAGCAACGACACCCCCAGCGCCGCACTGGCCACCCACGACAGGGGCCAGCCACCGCCGCGCTTGCCGCGGGCTCGCGGCAGAGGCAGGGCCATGCTGGCGGGTGCCCGGATCAGGGTCGCGTCAGCGCTGGCGGGAAGAGGAATGGCGCTCAAGATAGAACTCGGAGCCGGAAATGAACAGCCGGGTTACAGCAGGCCCGCCTGGGTCATCAGGTCGGTGACCTTTTTGCTGTTGAGTTTTGAAGGCTCAACCTTGGGTGCCTGCAAATCCGCCAGCGGCACCAGCTTGGGGTTGGACTGTGCGCCGACGCCGACGGCGTATTCATAGGCGTCACCGGTTTTCAGGATCTCCTGGCCACCCTTGCCGGCCACCCATTGCACAAAGGCCTGGGCTTCGGGCTGGTGCTTGCTGGAAGCCAGCACGCCACCGCCGGAGATGCTCACGAAAGCGCCCGGGTCCTGGTTGCGGAAGTAGTGCTGTTCAGTGTTGTTGCTGTTCTCACCGGTCTTGGCCTGGTCGCCGACACGGTAATAGTGGTAGATCACGCCGCCCTCGATCTGGCCCGCGTTGACGGCCTTGAGGACGACACTGTTGCCCTTGTAAAGCGTGGCATTTTCCTTCATGGCCTTGAGCCAGGCGGCGGTCTGCGCCTCGCCCTTCAACTCAAGCAGCGCGCTGACGATGGCCTGGAAATCAGCCCCTGCGGGCGATGCGGCCCAGCGGCCTTTCCAGCCCGGGCTGGCCAGGTCCAGCATGGACTTGGGCAGCTGGGCCGGCGTGAGTTTGGCCTTGTTGTAGACAAATACCGTGCTGCGCGCGGCAATGCCCGTCCAGCGGCCATGCGATGGACGGAAGGCTGCAGGCACCTCGTTCAGCGTGGCGGGGTTTAGCGGCGCAAAAAGGCCGGCCGCATCGACAAGCGCCATCGCGGGTGAATTCTCGGTGAGGAAAACGTCGGCAGGTGTTGCCTTGCCCTCCTGCACGATCTGGTTGCCCAGCTCGGTGTCGCTGCCATTGCGCAGCGTCACCTTGATGCCGGTCTCTTTGGTAAAGGCCTCGGCCCAGGCCTTGGTCAGGCTGGCGTGCTGCGCGTTGTACACCACAATGCCTTCGGCGCTGGGTGTGACGGCAGGCGCGGTCTGGGCCATGGACGCCAGCGGCGCACCGGTCAGGCCAGTGAGCAGCGCCACGGCCGTGGCAAGAGACGGGAGGGAAAATTTCATGAAGCACCTTTGTAGATGAGGATTCCAGGTCGCGGGCCGCGCATCGCGGGTCCAGCCGGAGCCGGATGCCGCTGGCTGCGGCCTGTCGCTATTACGTAATACAAATACGAATTACTTGCGTGTAGATTTTAACCACCGTTGCGGCCCTCTTGCCATCCCAGGGATGACGAAAGCTTGTCCCACATCAAGGACTGGCCGTTGGGCTTGCGTAAATTGGCACTTCCACCGCACCGGCGTGCGCCCATCCCATGCCCGAAGACACCGAAGATGAACACCTGGGAGGCGAGCATATGGGCGGGGTCATGCCCTTCAAATTCAAGATGACCTTGGGTAAGGTGCTTCAGCTTCATCAGCACCACCATCTTGGACTCGCAGGTCGACGTGACGCTACAGGAACTGGCCACGGGAACGTTTTTTTCCCGCCGATGCCTTCACCGGCGGGGCGCGGCGCCGAGCGAACGCTTCAGGCGAATACGGCCTCGAAGTCGATGTCCTCGCCTGCCGGAAGCTCCAGACGCAAGGCGTTCTCGACATGCGTGAGATGCTCCACCATCAGCGCGCAGGCCCGGTCGGCATCGCGTGCCTCCAGCGCATCGACGATGTTGTTGTGCTCATGGTGCGGGCAGGCCGGCATGCCGGGAGCGTCGTACAGCGCAATCACCAGGCAGGTCAGCGAACACAACTCGCGCATGTATTTCATGAGGAAGGGGTTCTGGGCCATCTCGGCGATCAGGGTGTGGAACTCGCCCGAGAGGCGGATGATCGCGCGCCGGTCATTGCGGGCACGCGCCTCTGATTCGAGCGCGATGTTCTTGCGCAAACGGGCCACCTGATCTTTTCTGGCAGTGGCGGCCAACTCGCGCACCAACCCGGCCTCCACCAGGCGCCGGGCGTTGAACACCTGACGCGCCTGCTCCACGGTCGGGCTCGATACAAACGTGCCGCGGTTCGGCTCCACGGTCAGGATGCTGTCATGCGACAGCTTGCCCATCGCCAGCCGTATCTTGGTGCGGCTGACCCCGAACACACGCGCCAGCTTCTCCTCCACCAGCTTGGTGCCAGGCGGCAGACGGTGCTCCCAGATCGCGCCGAGGATTCTTTCGGCGATCTCTTCTACCGAGGCGCCGGGGCCCGACGCATCGACACGGGAATCGGTCCCTTCCCGGTCAACAGTCGGCACGGCTATTTTCTTGTCTTGGTTCATTTTGTACATCAGATAAAACTAAATTGTATGTCGGCAATGCGGCCAATACCTGTATTCCGCTGGTAAGAACCCTTGCAAGCGTCAGAGAACCAAACCAAACCAGGGTAATTACCTAGCCAAAACCAGAGTACAAAAATATAAAGTCCGATGAACAATACTTCACTTGATTGCACAACGGTTTTGAACTATTGTTAACCAGCGCTGAACGGCGCTTCCACCATCCACCACCCAGGAGACAAGCAATGCAAGCCGCGATTCCCCTACCCGCCGACGCCCGTCCCGAAGGCGGCTCCTCCACCAAACGGGTGGCCGCCGCCAGCCTGGTGGGCACCACGCTGGAGTTCTACGACCACTTCATCTACGGATCGGCCGCCGCACTGGTCTTTCCCAAGCTGTTTTTCCCGCAGAGCGACCCGCTGGTGGCGACCCTGCTCTCGTTTGCCAGCTATGGTGTGGCCTTCGCGGCGCGGCCGCTGGGCGCGGCCCTCTTCGGGCACTTCGGCGACAAGGTGGGCCGCAAGTCCGTCCTGTTCATCACGCTGCTGCTGATGGGCCTGGCCACTTTCCTGATCGGCCTGCTGCCCGGCTACGCTGCCGTGGGCGTGCTGGCGCCGGTGCTGCTGGTCGTTCTGCGCATCATCCAGGGCCTCGCGCTCGGCGGCGAGTGGGGTGGCGCGGCCATCATGGTCAACGAGCTCGACCCCGAGGGCAAGCGTCGGGGCATGCTCGGCAGCCTGGTCCAACTCGCGGCGCCGATCGGCCTGCTGCTGGCCAATGGCGTGTTCGCGCTCGTGACCTGGCAGATCTCGGAAGAGGCCTTCCTGAGCTGGGGCTGGCGTGTGCCCTTCCTGCTGAGCGCGGTGCTGGTGATCGTGGGCCTGTACATCCGCTCCAATGTGAGCGAGTCCAAGATCTTCGAGAAGATGGAAGCCGAAGGCAAGGAGTCCCGTGCCCCGATCAAGGAAGTGCTGACCAAGTACAAGCGCCAGTTGCTGATCGCTTTCGGCGCACGCCTGGGCGGCGACATCGCGTTTTATGTGTTCACGCTATTCCTGCTGTACTTCGTGCCTACCAAGCTGGGGCTGCCCAAAAGCGTGGCGTTGAATGCCGTGCTTCTGGGCGCGGTGGCGCAGATCATCTTCATTCCGGTGGCGGGCTGGCTGTCTGATCGCGTGGGCCGCCGCCCGGTGCTGATGTTCGGCGGTATCGGCGGCGCACTCTGGGCCTTTGCCTTCTTCTACCTGGTCCAGACCCGGGACCCGGTGGCGATCATGGCCGCGTCTTTCGTCGGCATGGTGCTGGTGTCGTTCATGTTCTCGCCGCTCGCATCCTTCCTGCCCGAGTTGTTTGCGACCCATGTGCGGGTAACGGGCGCCTCGCTCGGTTTCCAGTTTGCCGGCGTATTCGGTGGCGCGCTGGCCCCGATCATTGCAACCAGCCTGCTGGCAGCCTATAACTCAACCATGCCGGTGGCGCTCTACCTGGCCGTCGTGTGTGCGCTTATCGCAGTGGCGGCCTGGGCCGCGCGTGAAACAGCGCATATCAACCTGAGCGACGCCGGCAACGGCCGGCCCTAACCCTTTGATCGAGGATTCACCATGGACCTCTTTGACACCGTCATTCGCAACGGCACCATCGCTACCGCCTGCGATGTGATGGCCTGCGACATCGGCATCCGGGACGGCAGGATTGTCGCGCTCGGCCAGGGATTGCCCGCTGGACGCACCGAGATCGATGCCAGCGGCAAGCTGGTGCTGCCCGGCGGGGTGGACGCCCACTGCCATCTCGACCAGCCCATGGGCGAGGGACTCAAAATGGCCGACGACTTCGCCAGCGGCAGCCGCTCGGCCGCCTGTGGCGGCACGACGACCGTAATCCCGTTCGCGGCCCAGATCCGGGGCCAGTCGCTGCGCGCGGCGGTGGACGACTACCACCGCCGCGCCGACGGCAAGGCCATAGTGGACTACGCCTTCCACCTGATCGTGACCGACCCGACCGAGCAGGTCCTGCGCGAGGAATTGCCCGCGCTGATCCGCGAGGGCTACACCTCGTTCAAGATCTACATGACCTACGACGACATGAAGCTCAACGACGGCCAGATCCTGCGCCTGCTCGCGGTGGCGCGCGAGCATGGTGCGCTGGCCATGATTCATGCCGAGAGCTCCGACTGCATCGCCTGGCTCACCGGGCAGCTAGAGGCCGCCGGCCACACGGCGCCCAAATACCACGCCACCTCGCGCCCCATGGCGGTCGAGCGCGAGGCCACCCACCGCGCCATCACCTTCTCGGAGCTGGTCGATGTGCCCATCCTGATCGTTCATGTCTCCGGCCGCGAAGCGATCGAGCAGATCCGCTGGGCCCATGGCCATGGCCTGCGCATCTATGCGGAGACTTGCCCGCAGTACCTGTTTCTGACGGCCGATGACCTGGACGACGGCTACCACGGTGCCAAGTGCGTCTGCAGCCCGCCACCGCGCGACAAGGCCAACCAGCGCGTGGTCTGGGACGGGCTGGCCGACGGGCTGTTCACCATCTTGTCCTCAGACCACGCGCCGTTCCGCTACGACGACCCGCAGGGCAAGAAACCCGGCGGCAAGGAAGTGCCGTTTCACTACATCCCCAACGGCATTCCAGGCCTGGAGACGCGCCTGCCGCTGCTGTTTTCCGAAGGCGTGCGGCGTGGCCGCATCAGCCTGAACCAGTTCGTCGCGCTCACCGCCACCAACCCGGCCAGGCTCTACGGTCTGCACCCGCGCAAGGGCACGATCGCCATCGGCGCCGATGCCGACATCGCGATCTGGGACATCAACAAGGAAGTCACCATCCGCAACGACCAGCTGCACCACGACGTGGACTACACGCCGTATGAAGGCATGACGGTCACCGGCTGGCCGGTCACCACGCTGGTGCGTGGCGAGGTGGTATGGTGCGATGGCGAGGTCACAGGCCAGGCCGGTCACGGCCAGTTCCTGCCCTGCGGCAAGCCCGAGATGGCGCGTCCGAAGGCGGCGCCCGACGCAGACAGCGGCCCCTATGTCGGCAACTACCCCGACGTGCTCGCCCAACTGGCGCGCCCGGCTCACAACTGAAACGATGATGGACGCCCTCATAGAACTCGATGCATCGGGCCTGGCCCGACGCGTCAACGCCGGCGAACTCGACCCCGGCGAAGTGCTCGCCCGCTTTCAGCAGCGCATCGCGCAGGTCAATCCGGCGCTGAACGCCATGGTCGGCGAGCCGCCGCTGTCGCTCGCCGCCGATCTGGCCGCACTGCGCCACCGCCTTGCCGCCGGTGAAGCGCTGCCGCTGGCCGGTGTACCGGTGCTGATCAAGGACGTGATCTGGGTCAGGGATCAGCGCGTGACGCAGGGCTCGCTGCTGTTCAAGGATTTCGTTGCGCCCCAGGACGCGCTGGCCGTGACTCGGCTGCGCCAGGCCGGCGCGCTGATTCTTGGCATGGCCAACAGCTCGGAGTTCGCCTGCAAGGGCCTGACCACCAACAAGGTCTATGGCCTGACGCGCCACCCCATGGACGCCTCGCTCACGCCCGGCGGCTCGTCGGGTGGCTGCGCGTCGGCCGTGGCCGCCGGCCTGGCGCCGCTG
>DASXRN010000381.1:0-19948 GCA_036506595.1 Polaromonas sp.
GAGCACGCTCATGCCCTTGAACAGCGCCAGGTTCTGGAAGGTGCGGGCCACGCCCATGTCGTGCTCGATCAGCACGACGGTGGTGCCGAACTCGTCGTTCACATCGAGCACAAAGCGGCACATGTCCTGCTTTTCCTCAACGTTCATGCCGGCCATCGGTTCGTCGAGCAGCAGCACCTGCGGCTCCATCGCCAGTGCGCGGCCCAGGTCGACGCGCTTTTGCAGGCCGTAGGGCAACTGGCCCACAGGTGTTTTGCGAAAGGCCTGAATCTCCAGGAAGTCGATGATTTTTTCAACCGCTTCACGGTGCCGGATTTCTTCTTTTTCCGCGGGGCCTATGCGCAGCGCCTGCAGCAGCAGATTGCTTTTGATTTTCAGGTTGCGGCCCGACATGATGTTGTCGAGCACGCTCATGCCCTTGAACAGCGCCAGGTTCTGGAAGGTACGGGCCACGCCCATCACCGCCACCTGATGGCTGTTCATGTGCTTGAAGGTCTGGCCGCGAAAGGTGATGGCGCCCTGCTGCGGTGAGTAGACGCCGTTGATGCAGTTGAGCATGGAGCTTTTGCCGGCCCCGTTGGGCCCGATGATGGCGCGGATCTCGTGTTCCTTCACATTGAAGGAGATGTCGGACAGGGCCTTGACGCCGCCAAAGCTCAAGGAGATGTTGCTGACGTCCAGAATGACCTCGCCGATTTTCTTGGCCGTGCCGAGCGGCTGGTTGGCGCTGGTCTGTTCGACGAGCCGTGCCGCGGCGGCCGGTTCGATGGCTTCAACGGGCTCGGCCCGCAGGGGAATAGTGCTCATGCTGCTGCCTTCACGGGTGCAAATGTTTTCGTGTCCGCAATCTTCAGGGTCGCACTCACGCTACCGCTGCGGCCGTCTTCAAACTTCACCACGGTTTCAATGAATTGTTCGGATTTGCCGTCGTACAAGGCGTCAATCAGCGGTTGGTACTTTTCTGCGATGAAGCCGCGGCGCACCTTGTTGGTCCGGGTCAATTCGCCATCGTCGGCGTCGAGCTCTTTGTGCAGCACCAGAAAGCGGCTGACCTGCGAGCCGGCCAGCAAGGCGTCCACGCTCAGGTCGGCGTTGACCTTTTCAACACATTCCTTGATGAGCTGGTAGACCTCGGGCTTTTGTGCCAGGTCGGTGTAGCCGGCGTAGGGCAGGTTGCGCCGTTCGGCCCAGTTGCCCACCGCGTCAAAGTCGATGTTGATGAAGACGCAGACCTTTTCACGGCCATCACCGTAGGCCACGACTTCCTTGATGTGAGGGAAAAACTTGAGTTTGTTTTCCACATACTTGGGTGCAAACATGGCGCCGTCATTGACGCCGCCCTTGATGCGGCCCACGTCTTTCACGCGGTCAATGATCTTGAGATGGCCGTGCGCATCCAGAAAGCCGGCATCGCTGGTGTGGTACCAGCCGTCGGCGGTCAAGACTTCGGCGGTGGCGGCCGGGTTTTTGTAGTATTCCTTGAGCAGTCCGGCGGACTTGACCAGAATTTCGCCGTTGTCGGCGACCTTGATTTCCACGCCCCGGCAGGGTACGCCCACGGTGTCGGCGCGCGCTTCGTTGTCGGGTTGCAGGCAGACGAACACGGCGGTTTCGGTAGAACCATACAGCTGCTTGAGATTGATGCCGATGGAGCGGTAAAAAGTGAACAGGTCCGGGCCAATGGCTTCACCGGCGGTGTAGGCCACGCGCACGCGCGAAAAGCCCAGGTTGTTGCGCAGCGGGCCATACACCAGCAGGTTGCCCAGGGCGTAGGCCAGTTTGTCCAGCATGCCGGCCGGCTTGCCATCCATTAGGTCGGGGCCGACTTTCTTGGCCACATTCATGAAGGTGTGGAACATCTTGCGTTTGATCGCACCGGCATCTTCCATGCGGATCATCACACTCGTGAGCAGGCCTTCAAACACGCGCGGCGGCGCAAAGTAATAGGTCGGGCCGACTTCTTTAAGGTCAATCGTCACCGTGCTGGCGCTCTCGGGGCAGTTCACCACATAGCCGCAGCACAGCCACTGGGCGTAGCTGAAAATATTCTGGCCAATCCAGGCCGGTGGCAGGTAGGCCAGCACCTCTTCGCTGGACGTGAGTTTGTCGAACTCGGCGCCGGCATGGGCGCGGTCGAGCAGGGTGTTGTGTGTGTGCACCACGCCCTTGGGGTTGCCGGTGGTGCCCGAGGTGAAGAACATGGCGGCCACGTCATCGGGCTGCGCCTTGTCAACTTCGGCCTTGAAAAAGGCAGGTTGGCTGGCGGCCAGAGCCTTGCCGGAGTCGATCAGCGCGTCCAGTGAGGTGAGTCCTGGCTCCTGGTAGTTGCGCAGACCCCTTGGGTCGTCAAACACCAGATTGGACAGCAGGGGGCAGCGGTCGCGGATTTCCAGCATCTTGTCGACCTGCTCCTGGTCTTCCACCATGGCAAAGCGCACGTCGGCATTGGTGATGGGAAATACGCATTCAGCGCCCACGGCATCCTGGTACAGCGGAATAGGGATGGCGCCCAGCGACTGTGCGGCCAGCATGGTGGCGTACAGGCGAGGACGGTTGGCGCCAATCACCACCATGTGTTCGCCGCGCTGCAAGCCGGCCTGATGCAGGCCGCAGGCAATGTGCTCCACCAACTGGGCCATGTCGGCCCAGCTGTGGGCCTGCCAGATGCCGTATTCTTTTTCGCGCATGGCTGCCGCGCCGGGGCGTTCGGCGGCGTGTTTTAGCAGCAATCGTGGGAACGTGGTCTGCATTCCGGTTCCTTGTCTCCAGTTTTAATGCCGTGCTTCTGTCAAGAAAAACGGCTGGTATGGCATGAATAGTAGGGCTGCATTTGACGCTATGTTGTCATTGCGACGACAATTTCCGGGTAAGTCCTACTAGGGTGTCCCCGTGTGTGGCCCGGTTTATCGGATAAAGCGCCCATCGCGCGAAACCATGGTGAGTTCGACGAAGCGCGAGGCATTGCGGGCCGAGTCGCTAAAGCTCACCTCAAAACCGCCGAGGTCGTAGCGCTTGAGGCTCCAGGTGCTGTCGATGAAGCTGCTGCGCGTAGCATTGCGCCCGGCGCGCCGCAGGGCTTCGGCAAAGACGCGGGCATTGACATAGCCTTCCAGCGCCAGGTGCGAAGGCTCCAGCGCCACGCCCGCCGCCTTCCAGGCCTGCTGAAACTCGCGCACCATGGGCACCACGGTATTGCCCGGCAAGGGCATGACCTGCGACACGGCGATGCCGGTCGCGTCATCGCCCATGGCCTTGAGCGTGGCCGCAGCGCCCATGATGGACAAGGCATACAGCGGCAGCCCCTTGCGCTGCAAACGGATGGCTTTGACGAAGTCGATCGTGGGTTTACCGGCCAGGCCGACCAGCACGGCCTCCGGGTTGGAGCTGGTGATTTTGGCTACGGCGGCATTGACGTCCGAGGAGTTGCTTTCGACGGTAACGATGGCGGTCGCGTCCAGCTTGTGCTTGGCCATGGACAGCTGGGTCGCGTCAAACACTTCCTTGCCAAAGGCGTTGTTCTGATAGGCGATGGCGATGCGCTTGATGCCGACGGTGGCCAGGTGCTGCACCAGCTGTTCCGCTTCGTCGGCATAGCTGGCGCGGATGTTGAACACATTGCGGACATTTTTGGGACGCGCCGACAAGGCGCCCGAAAAGGGGGCAAAAAACGGTATGCCCGATTCAATCACCTGCGGCAGCATGGCCTCGATCATGGGCGTGCCCATGCAGTTGAAGAGGGCAAAGTTGCTGCGGTCTTCGATAAACCCCTTCACATGCGCCAACGCGCGCTTGACGTCGTAGCCATCGTCAGCCACCGTGAGTTCAATCAGCCGGCCGTTCACGCCGCCTTTGGCATTGATGGCGGCAAAGCCGGCCTTGGCACCCTGGTGCATGGCCTGGCCCAGCTCGCCGAGCGGGCCGCTGAGCGCCGTCGATTGTGCGATCTTGATCGGCCCGGTGTCGTCCGCGCGCGTGGGCGCATGAAAAGCCGCCGGCAGCGCGGCGAGTGTGCCCAAAATGCTGCGCCGCGTTAGCGGGGTGTCCAGGTATTGCTGGTCTGCTGAGGTTGTCATGGGGGCCTCTTTGTTGGGGGTTGCGTGTCTCTGAGGGGCTGATACTATGCGCTGGATTGGCGGCAGAATGTCCATCCGACGACAATTCAAGGGTGCGCCCTCCCCGGACTTTCCCGCACCTTTCCTGAGCTTGATTTTTTGCCTTGAATATTTGATGCATGGCCACTGACCTGACCCTTCACCAGCGCCGCAGAAAGCCCACAGCCGATGAGCTGCAAGGCATTCCCTGGCTGCGGCAGCTGCGGCCCGACGAGCGCGCCCATGCGGTGGCGGAACTGCTGGTGGGCGATGCTGAGCCCGGTGACTATGTTTGCCGTGTCGGCAAGCCGGTGACTTACTGGTTTGGCGTGGTGGCCGGCTTGCTGAAGATGAGCAGCGACAACGCCCAGGGCATGACCATGACCTTCACCGGCGTGCCGCCCGGCGGCTGGTTTGGCGAGGGCACGGCGCTCAAACGCGAGCCCTACCGCTACAACATCCAGGCGCTGCGCAAAAGCGTGGTGGCGGGCCTGCCGGTGGATACCTTTCACGGGCTGCTCGACCATTCCATCGGCTTTAACCGCTTTGTGATGAACCAGCTCAATGAGCGGCTGGGCCAGTTCATTGCGGCGCGCGAGATTGACCGCATGAACAACCCTGATATTCGCGTGGCACGCAGCCTCGCCGCGCTGTTCAATCCGGTGCTGTACCCGGGTGTGGGTGAAATCCTGCGCATCACGCAGCAGGAGCTGGCCTACCTGGTCGGCCTGTCACGCCAGCGCGTCAACGAAGCGCTGACCGCCTTGCAGGCGCAAGGCCTCATTCGCGTTGAATACGGCGGCCTGCGCGTGCTGGACCTGGCCGCCCTGCGCTCCAGCATTGTCTTAAGCAAATCGTAGCCACTGCCCTTTTGGGCTGGGTGTAACAAGCTATCAATTTGATAGCTGATTTTGCGCATTCAGCATGTCTGAATGTCCGAAGTGCATCGCTTTTTTACGCTTTCTTTACACCGCCACCCTTTCTTTCATCCCCGTTTTTACACGCCCAAACCTAACCTCCTTACATCGTTTTACGTTTGGAGAAGGTCCATGGATATTGCCTTTATTGTTGGTGCCGCCGCGCTTTGGGGCGTGATGGTTTTATTGGTTTGGGGTTTCCAGAAGCTGGAACGTCCGCAGGGAGGCCGCTCATGATCAGCCTTGACGTCCTGTACGGCTTGGGTGGCGTCTGCGCCGTTTTGCTGCTCGCCTATCTGATTTATGCGCTGATCTGCGCCGAGGAGTTTTGATGAACGCCGCGCAGAACCGCTTCAAGCAAGTGAACGCCCCCTCGGGGGGCAGTGCCGCGGCCTTGGCCGCAAGCGTGGGGGCATTATGACTAACTCTTCATGGGGCCTGCTGGCTCTTTTCCTGGGTGTTTTGCTGGTGGCATCCTGGCCGCTTGGCATCTGGCTCGCGCGTCTTTGTTCGGGCCAGCTTCCCGGCTGGGTGCACAAGCTGGAAGCACCTTTGTACCGCCTGGCCGGCACGTCCGCAGAAAAGTCCATGAACTGGTCGCACTACGCGCTGGCCTTGCTGGCCTTCAACGCGCTGGGCGTTCTGGCTGTTTATGCGTTGCAGCGTCTGCAGGTGTGGTTGCCGCTGAATCCGGCCGGCATGGCGGCCGTGTCGCCTGACTCGGCTTTCAACACCGCCGTCAGCTTTGTGACCAACACCAACTGGCAGGGCTATAGCGGTGAAGCCACCATGAGCTACCTGACGCAGATGCTGGTGCTCGCGGTACAGAACTTTTGCTCGGCGGCCACCGGCATCGCCGTGGTATTCGCGCTGTTTCGCGGCTTTGCCGCGCGCTCAACCGGCGTCATCGGCAACTTCTGGGTCGACGTCACGCGCATCACGGCCTGGCTGCTGCTGCCGCTGTCGCTGGTGTTTGCCATCTTCCTCGTGGGGCAGGGCGTGATCCAGAACTTTGATGCTTACAAAGACGTGAGCACACTGGAGGTCAACAACTACCAGCAGCCGAAAAACGGCCCTGACGGCCAGGCCCTGAAGGATGACAAGGGCAATCCTGTCATGGAAGACGCCAGGACCGACAAGCAGACACTGGCCATGGGCCCGGTCGCTTCGCAGGAGGCCATCAAGATGCTGGGCACCAACGGCGGCGGCTTCTTCAATGCCAACTCGGCCCACCCTTATGAAAACCCGACTGCGTTGAGCAATTTTTTCCAGATGCTGTCGATTTTCCTGATCCCGGCCGCGCTGTGTTTTGCGTTTGGCCGCGAGGTCGGTGACAAGCGCCAGGGCTGGGCCGTGCTGGCGGCGATGACTGTGATTTTCGTCATTGCGGTGGTGGCCATCACGCCGGCCGAGCAGACAGGCAACCCGCTGCTGCCGCCGCTGGGGGTGGATCAGGCAGCAAGCGCCCTGCAATCGGGCGGCAACATGGAGGGCAAGGAAACCCGCTTCGGCATCAACGCCTCCGCCCTGTTCGCGGTCATCACCACGGCTGCGTCTTGTGGTGCAGTCAACGCCATGCACGATTCGCTCACTCCGCTGGGCGGCATGGTGCCCATGGTGATGATGCAGCTCGGCGAAGTGGTGTTTGGCGGTGTCGGCAGCGGCCTGTATGGCATGCTGATTTTTGCCATCCTGGCGGTGTTCATTGCCGGGCTGATGATTGGCCGCACGCCCGAGTATCTGGGTAAGAAGATCGAGTCGCATGAGATGAAGCTGACTTCGATCGCCATTCTGGTGACGCCGATTGTGGTACTGGTCGGCACGGCCATTGCGGTACTGGCAACCGACGGCAAGGCCGGTATTGCCAACCCCGGTGCCCATGGCTTTTCCGAAATCCTCTACGCCTTTACATCGGCTGCCAACAACAACGGCAGTGCGTTTGCAGGTCTGTCGGCCAACACGCCGTTCTACAACTGGATGCTGGGCTTGGCCGTGTGGTTCGGCCGCTTCGGCGTGATCGTGCCGGTGCTCGCCATTGCCGGTGCACTGGCTGCCAAAAAGCGCCTGCCCGTGACCGGTGGAACCATGCCAACGCATGGCCCGCTGTTCGTGACGCTGCTGATCGGCGCCGTGCTGCTGGTGGGCCTGCTCAATTACGTGCCTGCCCTCGCGCTGGGTCCGATGGTTGAGCACCTGATGCTGTGGCCAGGCAAATAAACCGCAAGGCAAAGAGTAATTATTATGAGTACTCAAAAATCTTTTGTGTTGCTGGACCCGGCGCATCTGAAGCCGGCCATCGTGGCTTCCTTTACCAAGCTGAACCCGCGCGTGCAATGGCGCAATCCGGTGATGTTTGTTGTCTATATCGGCAGCATCCTGACGACCTTGCTGGGCCTGCAGGCCTTGCAGGGCAAGGGTGAAGCGCCGGCGGGCTTCATCTTCGCCGTGGCCATCTGGCTGTGGTTCACCGTGCTGTTTGCCAACTTCGCCGAGGCGCTGGCCGAAGGCCGCAGCAAGGCCCAGGCCGCATCGCTGCGCAGCCTGAAAAAGAGCACCTGGGCCAAAAAACTCAAGGAACCGAGACACGGCGGGGCCTGGTTGCCGGAGCAGGCTGAAAACCTGCGCAAGGGTGACTCGGTACTTATTGAGGCCGGTGACATGGTTCCGCTCGATGGTGAAGTCATAGAAGGCGTCGCCTCGGTCGACGAGAGCGCCATCACCGGCGAATCAGCCCCTGTGGTGCGTGAGTCGGGCGGCGACTTCTCGTCGGTGACGGGCGGCACCCGCGTGCTGTCCGACTGGCTGGTGGTGCGCATCGCGGTCAATCCCGGCGAATCCTTTCTGGACCGCATGATCAGCATGGTCGAAGGCGCCAAACGCCAGAAGACACCGAATGAAATTGCGCTGACGATTTTGTTGGTGGCGCTGACCATTGTGTTTCTGGTCGTCACGGTCACGCTGTTGCCGTATTCCATTTTCAGTGTCGAAGCCGTCAAGGCCGGTACGGCGGTGAGCATGACCGCGCTGGTCGCCTTGCTGGTGTGCCTGATCCCCACCACCATTGGCGGCCTGCTGTCGGCGGTCGGCGTGGCCGGCATGAGCCGCATGATGCAGGCCAATGTGATTGCCACCTCGGGCCGTGCGGTGGAGGCCGCTGGCGATGTGGATGTGTTGCTGCTGGACAAGACCGGCACGATCACGCTCGGCAATCGCCAGGCCTCGGCCTTCCTGCCCGCGCCGGGCGTGAAGGAGAGCGAGCTCGCCGACGCGGCGCAACTCGCGTCGCTGACTGACGAGACGCCCGAGGGTCGCAGCATCGTCGTGCTCGCCAAGCAGAAGTTCAACCTGCGCGAGCGCGACCTGCAAAGCCTGGGCGCGCATTTCCTTCACTTCTCGGCGCAGACGCGCATGAGCGGCGTGGACATCGCCAGGGGCGGCGATGCCGAGTCGGAGAACGGCGGCGTGGCCACGGCGGTCGAGGTTCGCCAGGTGCGCAAGGGCGCAGCCGCGGCGATCCGCAAGCATGTCGAAGCGCTGGGCGGCAGCTTCCCGCCCGCGCTGCAGGCGACCGTCGACGAGGTCGCGCGTCGCGGCAGCACGCCGCTGGTGGTCAGCGACTCGACTCGCGTGCTCGGCGTCATCGAGCTCAAGGACATCGTCAAGGGCGGCATCAAGGAGCGCTTTGGCGAACTGCGCCGCATGGGCATCAAGACCGTGATGATCACCGGCGACAACAAGCTCACGGCGGCGGCCATTGCGGCGGAAGCCGGCGTGGACGACTTCCTGGCCGAGGCCACGCCTGAAGACAAGCTCAAGCTGATTCGTCAGTACCAGGCCGAAGGCCGGCTGGTGGCGATGACGGGCGACGGCACCAACGATGCACCGGCCCTGGCGCAGGCCGACGTGGCGGTGGCGATGAACAGCGGCACCCAAGCCGCCAGGGAGGCTGGCAACATGGTCGATCTGGACTCCAACCCGACCAAACTGCTGGAGATTGTGGAAACCGGCAAGGCGCTGCTGATGACACGCGGCTCGCTCACCACGTTCTCGATTGCCAATGACGTGGCCAAGTACTTCGCCATCATTCCGGCGATTTTTGTGACCACTTATCCGCGGTTGGCCGCGCTGAATGTGATGCAGCTGGGCAGCCCAACATCCGCCATTTTGTCGGCGGTGATCTTCAACGCGCTGATCATCATGTTCCTGATTCCGCTGGCCCTCAAAGGCGTGAAGTACCGCGCCGTCGGCGCTGCCGCGCTGCTGCGCCGCAACCTGCTGATTTACGGCCTCGGCGGCCTGCTCGTGCCTTTTATCGGCATCAAGGCGATCGACCTGCTGCTGGTGGCCATGAACCTCGTTTAAGGAACAATCATGAAAAACATTCTTCGTCCTGCCTTGATTCTTTTCTTTGTTCTCACGCTGGTCACCGGCGTGGCCTACCCCCTCGTGGTGACCGGCGTGGCGCAGTCGCTGTTTCCGGCGCAGGCCGCAGGCAGCCTGATCCTTCGTGATGGCAAACCGGTGGGATCCGAGTTGATCGGGCAAAACTTCAGCGATCCCAAGCACTTCTGGGGCCGTCCTTCGGCAACCGGACCGATGCCTTACAACGCATCCGCGTCCAGCGGCTCCAACCAGGGCCCGCTGAACCCGGCGCTGGCCGATGCGGTCAAAGGCCGCATCGAGGCGCTCAGGGCCGCCGATCCGGGCAACACGGCAGCGGTGCCGGTGGATCTGGTCACCGCATCTGCCAGCGGACTTGATCCGCACATCAGCCCGGCTGCCGCCCGTTACCAGGTGGCCCGCGTGGCTAAGGCGCGCAGCCTGCAGGCCGAGAAGGTGCAGGGGCTCGTCGATCAGCAGACCGAAACGCCGCTGGCCGGTTTCCTGGGTGAGTCGCGCGTCAATGTGCTCAAGCTGAATCTGGCGCTGGATGACTTGAAGTGAATGAATGCGCCAAGGCATGCGGTAACCTGTTGCCATGACGGTCTCCAGCAACCAACGCCCCGACCCTGACGCGCTGTTGCAGCAACTGCAGCAGCAGGCCGAACAGGGCGCGCGCGGCAAGCTGCGCATTTATTTTGGGGCGAACGCGGGGGTCGGAAAAACTTATGCCATGCTCAGTGCGGCTCAACGCGAGCGCAAGGCCGGTCGTGAGGTGCTGGCCGGTGTGGTCGAGACGCATGGCCGCAGTGAAACGGGGGAGTTGCTGGCCGGGCTGGAGCAACTGCCGCTGCGCCAGGTGCCTTATCGCGGCCGTATCTTGCAGGAGTTCGACCTCGACGCGGCACTGGCGCGCAAGCCGGCGGTGTTGCTGGTTGATGAACTGGCCCACAGCAATGTGGAAGGTTCGCGCCACCCCAAACGCTGGCAGGATGTGCAGGAGCTGCTGGAGGCCGGCATTGACGTCTGGTCCGCCGTCAATGTGCAGCACCTCGAAAGCCTGAACGGCACGGTGGGCGCCATCACCGGCATTCGCGTGCATGAAACCGTGCCCGACACCGTGCTGGACGATGCCGACGAAATCATCCTGGTCGATGTCACGCCCGACGAGTTGATGGCGCGCCTGAAGGCCGGCAAGGTCTACCTGCCCCAGCAGGCCGAGCGCGCGGCGCAAAACTTCTTTCGCAAAGGCAACCTGATTGCCCTGCGCGAGATTGCGCTGCGGCGCACGGCCGAGCATGTGGAAGACGATGTGCGCAGCTACCGGGTAGAGAAATCCATCGCCTCGGTATGGAACACCGAAGGCGCGATTCTGGCCTGCATCGGTCCGCGCGAAGGCGCCGAGCAGACCGTGCGCAGCGCGGCGCGGCTGGCCGGCCAGCTCAATGTGCGCTGGCATGCCGCTTATGTCGAAACGCCGCGCTTGCAACGCCTGGCGGTGGCCGAGCGCGACCGGATTCTGGCGGTCATCAAGCTGGCCGAAGAGCTGGGCGCCGCCACCGCTGTGCTGACGGGCAGCGATGCCGCCACCGAACTGGTGGCGCAGGCGCAACTGCTCAACTGCGCCACGCTGGTGGTCGGGCGGCCGCAGCTGTCGGGCTGGTCCGCCCTGTGGAGTCGGCGCACCATGACGCGCCGGCTGGCCACGCTGGCGCCCACGCTGGACATTGTGGAGGTGGGTCATGCCGAGAGCTCCCGGCGGCTGGCACGGGCCGTGTTGCGCACGGATGAAGAAGATGCCGAGGCCCGGCACGGCAGCCTGCCGCGGTATGCCTGGGCCATCGCCAGCAGCGCGGCCGTCACCTTGCTGGCCTTGCCGCTGCTCAGGTTTTTCGACCTGGCCAATATCGTCATGCTGTTTTTGCTGGGAACGGTGCTGGTCGCGCTGAAGTTCGGGCGCGGCCCAGCGGCGCTTGCTGCTTTTCTCAATGTGGGGGCGTTTGACTATTTTTTTGTACCGCCACGCCTGTCGTTTGCGGTGAGCGACGTGCAGTACCTGGTGACCTTTGCCGTGATGCTGGTGGTGGGGCTGCTGACCGGCCAGCTCACTGCGGGGCTGCGCTTTCAGGCACGCATTTCATCGAGCCGCGAGCGGCGTGCGCAGTCGCTGTTTGAGCTGGCGCGCGACCTGTCGGCGGCGCTGCTCAGTGAGCAGGTGACCGAGCTGGGCGAGGCGGCGGTGCAGCGCAACTTTGGCGGTCAGGCGCTGGTGCTGACCACCGATGCCCATGACCAGCTCATGCAGCCTGGCAGCAACGCGCCGGTTTATTTCGACGCCAGCGTGGCCGACTGGGCGTTTCGCAACGAACAGGCGGCCGGCCTGGCCACTTCGACCCTGTCGGCGCAAGCCTGGCATTACATCCCGCTGAGGGCCCCCATGCGGGTGCGCGGCGTGCTGGCGCTCAAGCCTGCGCAGCCGCGCTGGCTGCTGATTCCCGAGCAACAGCAGCAACTGGACACGCTGGCGCGGCAAATCGCGATTGCGCTGGAGCGGGTGCATTACGTCGAAGTGGCACAGCAGGCGCTGGTGCAAATGGAATCGGAAAAACTGCGCAATGTGCTGCTGGCCGCCATTTCGCACGATGTGCGCACGCCGCTCACGGCGCTGATAGGCCTGGCCGACTCGCTGCAGCGTACCGCACCGCCGCTGAGCGGTGAGCAGGTCCAGGTCGTGCGTGCCATCGGCGACGAAGCACGCCACCTCAGTGCGCTGGTCAACAACCTGCTGGACATGGCGCGTCTGCAAAGCGGTGCCGTCAACCTGAAAAACGAGTGGCAGTCGGTCGAGGAAATCGTCGGCTCGGCCATTCGCCAGGCACAGCACGCGCTGGCGGGCAAAACCGTCAGGACGGCGCTGCCGGCCGATCTTCCGCTGGTGGAGTTTGATGCGGTGCTGATAGAGCGCGTGCTGGTCAATTTGCTGGAAAACGCCGGCAAATATGGCCGCAGCGCGGGAGATGCGCCCATCGAGGTCAGCGCCCATGCGGACTCCCAGGCGCTGGTGCTCACGGTGCGTGACCATGGGCCCGGCCTGCCTGCGGCGCTCAAGGGGCGCGAACATGAGCTGTTTGAGAAATTCACGCGCGGTGTTGCCGAGTCGGCCACGCCGGGCGTGGGCCTGGGGCTGGCGATCTGCAAGGCCGTGGTGGATGCGCACCGCGGCCAGATCACGGCGGCCAACGCCGCGGGCGGTGGTGCAGAATTCACCGTGAGCCTGCCGCGCCGTCCACCCCCACAAAGCCTGCCCGAAAATCCCTGACCCCATACCGAATGTCCCAGCTCACGCCCGTTGCCGTAGTGATTGAAGACGAGCCGCAGATTCGCCGCTT
Source organism: Polaromonas sp. (assembly GCA_036506595.1). GTDB lineage: Bacteria > Pseudomonadota > Gammaproteobacteria > Burkholderiales > Burkholderiaceae_C > Polaromonas. The sequence goes on from DASXRN010000381.1 coordinate 12,778, forward strand.
TGTGCGTGCCGCGCTCGAAGCCGAAGGCTGGCAGGTGTTTGAGGCCGACACCGCGCAGCGCGGGCTGACCGAGGCCGGTACCCGCAAGCCCGACCTGCTGGTGTTGGACCTGGGCCTCCCCGATGGTGATGGCCTGGACCTGATCCGCGACGTGCGCAGCTGGTCGGGCGTGCCGATTGTGGTGCTGTCGGCACGGGTCGATGAGGCCGACAAGATTGCCGCGCTCGATGCCGGGGCCGACGACTACCTGACCAAGCCTTTCGGCGTGGGCGAGCTGCTGGCCCGGGTGCGCGCCAATCTGCGCCGGCCACGCGCTGCCGACGGCGCACCCGAGGAGCCGTTGTTCAGCTTTGGCGAGGTGGTGGTTGACAGGCAGGCCCGGCTGGTGCGCCGCCAGGGGCTTGAAGTTCACCTGACGCCGATCGAGTACCGGCTGCTGACCGTGTTGATGACCAACGCCGGCCGCGTGCTGACGCACCGCCAGCTGCTGCGCGAGGTCTGGGGGCCGGCGCATGCCGAACAAAGTCACTACCTGCGCATTTACATGGGGCATCTGCGCCAAAAACTGGAAACCGATCCGGCGCAGCCCAGGCATCTGCTGACAGAAACCGCAGTCGGTTACCGTTTACTGGTGTCCTGAGGCCGGGTTTGCCCGATAATTGGGGTTCAACATGGCTGTAGCCCAAGATTTGCGGGCACATGCAGCTATAAAATAAATAGCAAATGCAAGACCCTCTGAAACCCAAAACCGGACCGGCGGCTACCGGCGCTGCGGTACGTATCTCGAAAGCGGTCGCTTCCGCCTCCGCTGCCGCGGGCATGCCAGCGACCACGGTGCGCCTCAACAAGCGCATGGCCGAGCTGGGGCTGTGCTCGCGCCGCGAAGCCGACGACTGGATTGCGCGCGGCTGGGTGCGCGTGAACGGCGCACCGGCCGTGATGGGCCAGCCGGTGGCCTTTGACGCGCGCATCGAGGTCGACCGGCAGGCCGAGCAGCAGCAGCGCCAGCAGGTCACCATCCTGATCAACAAGCCGGTCGGCTATGTCAGCGGCCAGGCCGAAGACGGCCACGAGCCGGCCGTGGCGCTGGTGCAGCCGCAAAACCGCTGGCGCGAATGCAACAGCCGCATGCGCTGGGGCCATGAGCAGCTGCGCGGCCTGGCACCGGCCGGCCGGCTCGACATTGACTCCATTGGCTTGCTGGTGCTGACGCAAGACGGCCGCGTGGCACGGCAGCTGATTGGCGAAGACTCGGAGATTGAAAAAGAGTATCTGGTGCGCGTGAGCTACAGAACCGAAAAAGGGGAGGAAACCGTCAATGTGCAAGCCGTGTTCCCACCCGAAAAGCTGGCCCTGCTGTGCCACGGCCTGAGCCTCGATGGCCAGGCGCTGCGGCCCGCCCAGGTCAGCTGGCAAAATCCCGAGCAGCTGCGCTTTGTGCTCAAGGAAGGCAAAAAACGCCAGATTCGCCGCATGTGCGAGCAGGTCGGGCTGTTTGTGACCGGCCTCAAGCGCGTGCGCATAGGCCGCGTCAACCTGGGCCACCTGCCGGTAGGCCAGTGGCGCTACCTGGCGCCGCACGAGAAGTTTTGAAGCGGTGCTGGCGCAGGGGCCAGGCCAATCAGAACGGGTTTTTCGGTCGTTTATCATCAAATGCCGTGCTAGCCCATACAGTATGGGCGCAAGCAGCTATTTAATTGATAGCGATTGGCGCGGGCTGCTCAATGCCGCCACAATCGAACGATGACTAATCCCAGCCCCGCCGACGCGGCAAAACGCCCCCTGGCCCAACTGCCCACCTGGCTGCATGTTTCAGACCTGCAGGGCCTGGCGCAACTGGCCACGCAAGGTACGCTGGGGGTGGCGGAGCTGGCCGAGACGGTGCAAGGCAATGTCTACAAAGCCGTGGCCGCGCCTTTTGGCCCGCTCGGTGCTAAATTTGTAGATGCCGCGCCGGGCAGCAGGGGGGTGAAAAAGACCGGCATCACCGGTCTGGTCTACGGCAGCATCAAGGGCGTGACGCGTCTGGCCAGCGGCGGGGTGAACGCGGTGCTGACAGCGGCGGCTCCGCTGGCGGGCCGGCAGGCCTCGTCACCGCAGCGCGAAGCCATGTTGTCAGCCCTCAACGGCGCGCTGGGTGATCACCTGTCGGAGACCGGCAACCCGCTCGCCATCGGCATGAGCCTGCGCCAGGGCGGTGAGACCTTGCCGTTGGACAGGCAGGCGCTGACCGCGCGCCTGCCGGCAGCCACCGGCAAAGTACTGGTGCTGGTGCATGGCCTGTGCATGAATGATTTGCAGTGGGGCAGCGAAAGCCCTCTGGGTTCGCACAACCATGGCGAAGCGCTGGCGCGCGAGTTGGGCTACACCCCGGTGTACCTGCACTACAACACAGGCCAGCATATTTCCACCAACGGGCAGCAGTTCGCGGCCCTGCTGGAGCAGCTCTGGCAAGCCTGGCCGCAACCGATTGAAGGGCTGACACTGCTGGCGCACAGCATGGGTGGGCTGGTGTCGCGCAGCGCCTGCCACCATGGCGAGCAGGCCGGCCACCGCTGGCGCAAGGGCCTGAAGAACCTCGTGTTTCTCGGCACACCGCACCATGGTGCGCCGCTTGAAGCCTTGGGCAACTGGGTCGATACCCTGCTGGGCGGCACGGCCGTGACCCGGCCATTTGCCCAAATCGGCCAGCTGCGCAGTGCCGGCATTACCGACTTGCGCCACGGCAATGTGCTCGATGCCGACTGGCAAGGCACGGACCGCTTTGAACGCGCGCCGGACGCCCGGCAGCTGTTGCCGCTGCCTGAAGGCGTGGCGTGTTTTGCTGTTGCGGGCACGACCATGACCGCTGGCAGCGGTGCGCTGGCACCTATCGGGGAAGCATTAAGCCAAAAAATCATTGGCGACGGCCTGGTACCGCTGGCAAGCGCCTTGGGCCAGCATGAGGATCCCAGTCGCAACCTGGCATTTGCGCCGAAAAACCAGCGGATTGCCCAGGGTGTGAACCATATGCAGCTCTTGAGCCGGCCCGAGGTTAACCGGCAACTGTTGCACTGGCTGCGGGAGCCGGTGAGCGCCTGAGAGGTACCCGCCGGCAACGTGGTGCCTGGCAGCGACTCAGCCAACCCAAGCCGAATCAAGTCATCAGGAGATGGCCAGCTCAATCGGATCGGGCCATGGGTTGGTCTGCAACGACCGCCAGCTGGGTACGGCCAGGCTGGCCGACGCTGCCATTCATCCGCTGGTAGTGCCCAGGGTTGCCGGTCGAGGCGCTGGCAATGGCCTGCACATCCACCGTGGCCGGGCAACTGATGCGCCGCGTTCCGGTTTGCCCTGCTCCTTTTGTCTGTCTGCGGTGGTCTCGCTCAAACCACGCTGTTTTGAGCAAGACTCGGTGGATGATGAAAATTAATACTAAAGCGTTGAATATAAGCAGCTATCGCTTCTTGGTATTGTGATTTTTAACAAAATTGACAATAAATTGATGGGAGTTGATTAAATCATTTATATTGAATATTGCTGATTCGACGAGTTTTTTTAAAGAAAAAAGCGAGGATCAAAATGAACAGCAAGGCACACAACGCGGCAGGCGAGAAACATGAGTGGGCGCGGCTGGCTCGGCAGACGCTGGTTTGCGCTTTGTGCTTTGGCTTTCTGACGACTGCAGCCGCGGACCCGGGCGTTGGAAAGCTGGCAGTGAGTGCAACAGTTCTCAAGCGCACCACCATGAAGGTAGTGGCGCAGCCAGCTTCGGTCACCGTGACTGCGGGCGATATCGCCCGAGGCTATGTGGAGGTGCCCACGCCTGTGCAGGTTGCCATCCAGAGCAACAGCCCAACCGGCTATGTGCTGGAGTTCGGTAGCCGTGACAATTTCATGCAGCAAATCCGCGTGACTGGGCTCGATAGCGAGGTGCAACTTGGTTCAGCTGGGGGCGTGGTTACTCAAGCCGCGCCGGGTCGTGGCATGAGAAACACCACGCTGTCTCTGGGTTTTCGGTTTATGCTGTCCGAGACCGCAAGGCAAGGTGTTTATCCCTGGCCGGTGCAACTGGCAGCAGCTTCTTTGTAGCCGCAGCAGCCAGGGTCATCAAGGGCTCGGCCGGCATACCAATTCGCCCAGTTCGACAAAGAGTTCATCCGACCGCGGAATGGTCAAGTCAAACAGGCATGACTTGCCTTCGAGCGGAACCTTCGCCGGATAGGTTCCGGGTTTGAGATTCTCGGTATAAAACTCACCGCCACGTCCGGTCCGCATGGTTTGTACTTTGCCTTCGACACTGAAGCTGATTTCCTGAAATTCCACGGCCTTCGTGATCCCGGTCTGCTGGGACGTCAGTTTTCCGGTGAAAGCCTGGATTTTGGTGACGCCAAAGTCGATCACCGCACCGCTGCGCAAGGAGGGTGAAACCTTTTTCACGGTGGCGGGGATCGAATACTCGATCGGAATGCTTTCTGGTGCAATCGACACATCGTTGTCGAAATAAGAAGCCAGCGTGGGTATGAAAACCTTCCCCTGTGCGTCGGTCTTGCCTATCGGCTGACCGTTGACCGCAACCGCCACGCCTGCAAGCTCGCCGACCTTCACGATGCCGAAACTTTCCGTCACGGGCCGGCCCAATGCGACCTGACCATCCACATAAGCCAGACCCCCCGCCACAGAAATGCGGTAGTCATTGGTATTTTGCCCGCCGTCCTGGCGGCGTCCGAACTCGCCTCGCAAGATGGCCTTCGGCGCGTTGTATTGGACGCTGGAGTTGAGCTGCATGCTCTCTGCCGTGGGGCTTGTGGCCCGGTCGGCCGAGAGGATGTAACCCAGGCCTTCGCCGATAGGCTGGTTCTTGGTGAACTGGAGGGATTCGGTATGACGGTCTTTGTTGCCGCGGTAATTCGCCGCGGCGGAGTAATCCTTGTCGAGGAAAAATATCAGACCGACGAAGGCCTCGTTGCGGCTTTCACTGTCCTTGATGCGGCTCAAGCTCGCCTGCAGGGAGGCCCGACCAGAAACCAGCGGCACGCTATAACTCAATGCGGTAACGCGGCGGTTTCCCAAGGGTGACACAGTGAAGGGCTGTGCCGGCGTCGCGGAGAAGGCCGGCATGGCGTCGCGGGTCGAGAGGGCGGAATGGCTCAGTGAAACCGTGCCGCGCCCCGGCAGGTAGTAACTCGCCGCCACACTAGCCTCGTATTTTCGGTTGGAGATCGCCGGCGGGTCACCCAGCGTGGCGTAGTCGCCCCAGTCCCGCCGCAGCGACAACCCCAAGCTCCAGCTCTTGGCCTGGTAGTTGTAGGACGCGGTGCCGGCTGCGCCCCGATGGTCGCTGATCGAACTGCCAGCGAGTGCCAGACTGACCACGCCCGCGCTGCCAAGCACTACCGTGGCCAGCGGCCCGGCGTTGTAGAACCCCCCTGTGCCTTCGGCGCGCAATCCCAGCGTCAATGCGTCGTTCACGCCATAGCGATGAAATATCGAAAAGGCCACGGGACCGTAATGATTGCTTTCCGTGCCGTAGTCGCGTCGCAGTGCGCCCAGGTTGTAGCTGTATTCGTGCAAACCTTGCCGCAGCGGCTGATCGCTGAAATAGAAAGAGTAGCTGAACTCCTGCACGCGGCCGAAAGCATCCCGCAGCAACAGTTGGACGTTGCGTGAGCCCCCATAGGCGAGAAGGTCGCGCAGTTCGAATTCACCGGGCTTGAGCTTCTCACTGCGGATTCTCTGGCCGTCCAGATAGACTTCCAGGTCGCTTGGCGTTGCCACTTTGCCGCTAATGCTCTGCATCGGAAACTGGGTGAAATACGGGTTGAGTCCGTATAGCTTGGAAATGCTGATGCCGCCGAGATTGACCCCGCTGCTCAATTCTCGCGATGGGGTGTAAAAATCCCCAATCACGGTTCGCTGCAGGCTTTCGCGGTCATCGTGTGTCACGCTGCTCATCAGGCGGACAAATTTCCGCTGGCCATTCGCCGCTTGTGTGGTGCTGCCATCGGACAGCAGCAGGTAGTCGTTGAGCCGCCAGCCCAGCTCGGCCGCAAAACCGACGCCGGTCCCGGAAACCGAATCACTCTTGGAAGAATTGAGCGCGTAATTAAAAAACACGCTGTTGTTATGCGAAATGGCACCGCTACTGCGTTGGCCCGTGTGTAAATCGAGGGTTCGGCTGAGTAGCAGTTGGGGCCCGGCAGTGATGTTCAGCGCGAGACTTTTTTCATCAAAGGCGAATCTGACGCCTTGCATGGATTTGAGGGAGAGATGCGGCTCCCCCTCCATTAACACCACGGTGCCGACTGGGTCTTTGAGGCCCATGGTCTTCAGGTCTTCGACCTTCACCAGAAAGTCGAGGCTTGGGGTGCGCGCAATGAAGATGTCACCTTTGTCTTCTGTGTTCAGGGTGACCCGAAGAATCATGATCTCTGCCTGTGCGATGCTGGCAACGCCGCGCGCAGTTTCCGCAGGCCATGCCGACAGAGGAGCAACGGCCAGGCAGCATAGCAAGATGCTGATAATTTTGGGGGCGCTCATTCGGGGCTTTGATGGCCGGCCCGACCATAAAGGCCTGGGCGGGCGAGTGATCAGGAACACATTGCGCGGCTGACATCCAGCTTGCGCTGTGCGCTGAGTTTGTCAGTCTTGAGTTCGACCGCAAGGAGGGCAATTTTTGCGCACTGATGGGCGGCGATGGCCGTGGTGTAGGACTTGGCCGTTCCCGCCAAAAGGTAGCGGTCGGCCAGCGTGAGCGCGTAAACCTCGTTGCCTGCGGTATCGATACCCTTGAGGTGGATGCCCTGCACGACCTGATGCCGGTTGCCGGTATTCTTTGCCGAGAGCGTGAGAACGCCCTTGGCGAGTTCAAAGTCGCCGATCTCCAGGCTGTCCTGCGGCTTCAGCGGGGCCACAAAAATCGGTGCACCGAAACGAATCAGGACGTTGAGCTGTACGCCATTTCCCTCGGGCGTTTTTGCCACGCCTGGCAGTTCCTCTATAAACAGGCGATAGGTTGTTTCCGTCGCCATGACCGAAGACCTGGTTCCTACGCGGATAAGCCCCTCTTCGCCTGGTTCGATCGACATGATCTTCGGGAAGAACACCAGGGTCTGCGTGTCGGTGTACCGGTCTTTTCCCGCGGCGTCCTGCGTCCACTCCATCGCCTGAAGCTGGAAGCTGAGTTTTTCCT
>DASXRN010000382.1:0-9399 GCA_036506595.1 Polaromonas sp.
GGCGCTGCCTATTTGCGTGCCATCAAGAACCGGGGTGACAAGCCCGACCGTCTGATGGGCGCAAGCAGCCCCGTGGCGGCGCGGGTGGAACTGCACCGCATGACCCTTGAAGCAGGCGTGATGCGCATGCGCGAAGTGCCCGCCATTGAGCTGCCGCCGAATGCGGTGACAGCGCTGCGCCACGGCGGTGACTACCACCTGATGCTGGTTGATTTGAAGCAGCCACTCAAGGATGGCGACCGGTTCGACTTGACGCTGCGGTTTGAGCGCGCGGGCAGCCAGACCGTGAAAGTCTGGGTGCAAACGCCGCGCGATGCAGCCGCAGCACACCACCAGCACTGAATCCCATTGAATGCCCGGCAGGAGACACGCTTGCAGTCAATGATCAGGGGGCACCGTGAACATCGCGCGGCATCGCAATGTTCTTGTCGCCGGCAGCGTTGTGCTGCTCCGCGTGTCTGCCCAGGCGCAGCGCCTGACCGCCATGCCCTACAAGGCAGGGATGGGCCTGAGAGCTTGAGAGCCTAATACTGATTGTTCCATTTTGGGAATTTCAGACGGCTTTGGCAGGTGCGTAAGGGTTTAACCTAGGGGTGTAGCGGGCAGCCGGTGCGAACAATGTCTTTGTTCTTCCGATAGCCAACAGCCAAAAAGCCAACAGGAGACAAGCCCATGCAAGTTCAACTCAAAGTCAACGGCAAATCAGCCAGCATTGAGGTACCTCCCAACACGCTGCTGGTGCAGCTGCTGCGCGAGCAACTCCAGCTCACCGGGACCCATGTCGGCTGCGATACCGCCCAGTGCGGGGCCTGCACGGTCATCATGAACGGGCGCGCCATCAAGTCGTGCAACATCCTGGCCGCCCAGGCGATGGGTGCCGACATCACCACCATCGAAGGGCTGGCCCAGGCGGACGGCACCCTGCACCCGATGCAGGCGGCGTTCAAGGAATGCCACGGCCTGCAATGCGGCTTCTGTACCACCGGCATGGTGATGAGCGCGGTCGACCTGTGCCAGCACCACCCCAAGGCGACCGAGGCCGAAATCCGCGAACAGCTGGAAGGCAACATCTGCCGCTGTACCGGCTACCAGAACATCGTCAAGGCCGTGCAGCAGGGTGCCGCGGCCATGGCATCGGCCTGACAACGAGCCTGCTGCCTGCTTGGTTGCCGCCATCGCGCGAACGGCGGCCATTCATTTTCCTAATTTTTCAGGAGTACACAAATGGGTGCATCCGATTTTGTCAACCTGCCCAATATTGGCGCTTCCATACGCCGCAAGGAAGACTACCGGTTTCTCACCGGTGGCGGGCAATACACCGACGACATCACGCTGGCCAACCAGAGCTACGCGGTGTTTGTGCGTTCGCCGCATGCGCACGCCAGGATCAAAAGCATCGACACGGCCCAAGCCAAAGCGGCCCCGGGCGTGCTCGGTGTGTTTGTCGGCGCGGACGTGGCGGCCGACAAGATCAACGGCCTGCCTTGCGGCTGGCTCATCACCAGCACCGACGGCACGCCGATGAAGGAGCCGCCGCACCCGATCCTGGCGCAGGGCAAGGTGCGTTATGTCGGCGACCATGTGGCCATGGTGGTGGCCGAGACGCTGGAGCAGGCGAAAAACGCCGCCGAGCTGGTGGAGGTGGACTACGACGTGCTGAGCGCCGTCGTCAAGGTCACCGATGCCGCCAAGGCGGCGGCCCTGCATGATGCCGCCCCCGACAACCATTGCTTCAAATGGGCGATAGGCGACAAGGCGCAGGTTGATGCGGCTTTTGCCGGGGCCGCGCATGTGACCAAGCTGGACCTGACCAACAACCGCCTCGTTCCCAACGCCATGGAACCGCGCGCCGTGATCGGCTCCTACAACCGCGCGAGCGACGAATACACGCTGTATGTGGCCAACCAGAACCCGCACGTTGAACGCCTGTTGCTGACGGCGTTTGTGATGGGCCTGCCCGAGCACAAGGTGCGTGTGATCGCGCCCGACGTTGGCGGCGGCTTCGGCTCCAAGATTTACCTCTACGCCGAAGACGTGTGCCTGACCTGGGCCGCGAAAAAGCTCAACCGCAACATCAAGTGGACGGCCGACCGCAGCGAAGCCTTTGTCTGCGACGCCCATGGCCGAGACCACTCCAGCCACGCCGAAATGGCGCTCGACAAGGACGGCAAGTTCCTCGCGCTGCGCGTGCACACAGACGCCAACATGGGCGCCTATCTATCGACCTTTGCGCCGGCCATCCCGACCATTTTGTACGCGACCCTGCTGGCCGGCCAGTACACCACGCCGCAGATTTATGTCGAGGTTGATGCCTGGTTCACCAACACCGCGCCGGTCGATGCCTACCGCGGTGCCGGCCGCCCCGAAGCGACCTACCTGCTGGAACGGCTGGTGACGCGCGCCGCCTGGGAGCTGGGCCTGGCGCAGGATGAAATCCGCCGGCGCAACATGGTCACGCAGTTCCCCTACCAGACGCCGGTGGCGCTGCAGTACGACGTCGGTGACTTCCGCGCCTTGCTGGAGCGCGCCAACGAGCTGGCCGACGTCGCCGGTTTTGCCCAGCGCAGGGCGGCGACCGAAGCCGCGGGCAAGCTGCGCGGCATCGGCTACTCCAGCTACATCGAAGCCTGCGGCCTGGCGCCCAGCAACATCGCCGGCGCTTTGGGTGCACGCGCCGGCCTGTTCGAATGCGGCGAGGTGCGGGTGCACCCGACCGGTAGCGTGACCGTGTTCACCGGTTCGCACAGCCACGGCCAGGGCCACGAAACGACGTTTGCGCAAGTCGTGGCGGCGCGCCTGGGCCTATCGGTGGAACAGGTGGACGTGGTGCACGGCGACACCGGGCGTGTGCCCTTCGGCATGGGCACCTACGGCTCGCGCTCGCTGGCGGTCGGCGGCACGGCCATCATGAAGGCGCTCGACAAGATAGAGGCCAAGGCCAAGAAAATCGCCGCCCACCTGATGGAGGCTAGCGACGCCGATGTGGAGTTTGCCAACGGCGAATTCACCATCAAGGGCACCGACAAGAAAGTGACCTTCGGCCAGGTCGCGCTGACCGCCTATGTGCCGCACAACTACCCGCTCGACAAGCTGGAGCCCGGCCTCAACGAGACGGCGTTTTACGACCCGACCAACTTCACCTTTCCGGCCGGCACCTATATCTGCGAGGTCGAGGTCGATCCGGCCACCGGCGAGGTGCGGGTGGACCGCTTCACCGCGGTGGACGATTTCGGCAACATCATCAACCCGATGATTGTCGAAGGCCAGGTGCATGGCGGGCTGGTGCAGGGCATTGGCCAGGCGCTGCTGGAAAGGTGTGTGTACGACGAGGAATCGGGCCAGTTGCTGACCGGCTCGCTGATGGATTACGCGCTGCCACGTGCCGACGACCTGCCCACTTTCACGCTGGCCACCTTGTGCACACCGTGCAGCCACAACCCGCTGGGCGCCAAGGGCTGCGGCGAGGCCGGCGCCATCGGATCGCCGCCGGCGGTGATCAATGCCGTGCTCGATGCCCTCAAACCGCTGGGCGTGACCGACTTCGACATGCCCGCTTCGCCCGGCCGCGTCTGGGAAGCCATCCAGGCTGCCAAACCCTGAAACACAGCTGAACAATTTTCCGAGGAGCAACCACCATGTATGCATTCACCCTGGAACGCCCCACCACCGTTGCCGATGCCGCCAAGCTCACCGCCGCCGGCGCCCAGGCGCTGGCCGGTGGCCAGACCCTGCTGGCGTCGATGAAGATGCGCCTGTCCAGCCCCGAGCGGCTGGTCGACCTGAGCGGCATCAAGGAATTGAGCGGCATCAGGCGCGAGGGCGATGCTTTTGTGATTGGTGCCATGACGCGCCATGCCGATGTGGCCGACAACGCCGAACTGAAGGCGGCCTTGCCGGCGCTGGCCGAGATGGCTGCGCACATCGGTGACCGGCAGGTGCGCGCGATGGGCACGCTGGGCGGCTCGGTGGCCAACAACGACCCGGCCGCCTGTTACCCCAGCGCGGTGCTGGGGCTGGGCGCGACCCTTCATACCACCGCGCGCAAGATTGCCGCCGACGACTTTTTCCTCGGTATGTTTACGACCGCGCTAAATGAGGGCGAGCTGATCACGGCGATCAGCTTCCCCATTCCCAAGCGCGCGGCCTACATGAAGTTCAAGCAGCCGGCCTCGCGTTTTGCGCTGGTCGGTGTGTTCATTGCGCAGTTTGATGCCGGTGTGCGCGTGGCCATCACCGGCGCGGCCAACGGCGTGTTCCGCCACTCGGGGCTGGAAGACGCCTTGAGCAAAAGCTTTACGCCGGAAGCGGCCGCCGCCGTCACGATCGATGCATCGGATCTGAACAGCGACATCCATGCCACGGCGGCTTACCGCGCCAACCTGATCAGCGTGCAGGCGCAGCGCGGCGTGGCCAAGGCGCTGGCCTGATCCGGGCTGCAGGCGCTGTTTTGCTGGTATTTGCAAGCGTCTTATGCCGCCAGCCCATTAGGGACGGGCGAAAGCAGCTACTGAATTGATAGCAAATGAAACATGGCCAAGCGATTTGATGACACCCTTTAATGACACCTTTTCCAAGCATTGATGCGCTGACCCAGGCGCTGCAGGGCGCCGGTTACTTTGCCGACCGCCGGCTTGCCACGGCGGTATTCCTTGCACTCAAGCTGCAACGCCCCTTGTTGCTGGAGGGCGAGCCCGGCGTCGGCAAGACCGAGCTGGCTAAGGCGCTGGCTGTGGCGCTGCAGCGGCAATTGCTGCGCCTGCAGTGTTATGACGGGCTGGAGCAGCGCGAAGCCCTGTACGAGTGGAACTACGCCGCCCAGCTGCTGCACATGCGGGCGGTGGAAGGCCACAGCAACGCTGCCGACGTCGAGCGCGAGGTCTACCAGCACCGCTACCTGATCCGCCGGCCGCTGCTGCAGGCGCTGCAGACACCGGCGCCGGGCGCGGTGTTGCTGATCGACGAGGTGGACCGGGCCGACGAGCCTTTTGAAGCCTTCTTGCTGGAGTATCTCGGCGAGTACCAGGTCAGCATTCCCGAAATCGGCACGGTGCGGGCCGAGGTGACGCCGGTGACCATTCTCACCAGCAACCGCACGCGCGAACTCAACGATGCCGTCAAGCGGCGTTGCCTCTACCACTGGCTCGACTACCCGGATCGTGAGCGCGAACTGGCGATTGTGCGCAGCCAGGTGCCGCAGGCCGGCGAGCAGCTGTCGGCCCAGGTCGCCGGCTTTGTGGACCGGCTGCGTCACTCGCCCTTTGGCAACGCCTTCCAGCGTGCGCCTGGCATTGCCGAAAGCGTTGAATGGGCGAGGGCCCTGGTGGCGCTGGACACGCTGGTCGTGGACCCCGAAGTGGTGGCCGACACCGCAGGCATTTTGTTCAAGCAGCGCGAAGATGTGGCGGCGCTGACGCATGAACTGGCAGTCGAACTTCTTAAGCCCGAAGAGACGGCGGCCGAGTGACCGGAGTGCCAGCATGCTCCTAGGTGACGCCAGAGCCGGCAAGCTGGCCGACAACATCACCGGCTTCGGCCGCGCCCTGCGTCGCGCTGGCGTGAAGATCGACAGCCAGCGCATCGCCCTGGCCAAGGAGGCGGCGCTGGCCGTCGGCATCGCCGACAAGGAAGATCTGAGCGCGGCCTTTGAAGCCGTTATGGTCAGCCGCGAGGAGGACCGCCTGGTGTTTCGCGAACTCTTCGATGTGTATTTCCAGGACCCGAAAGTCGCCAACAAGCTGCTGGCCCAGTTGCTGCCCAGCGCCCAAGGCCAGGCCGAGGCCAGCAAACGCCGGCCGCGTGTGCGTGAGGCGCTGGCACCGCAAAAGGCCTTCGGCCAGCAGGCCCAACCCAGCGCCGAAGACCAGAAGGTCGAGTTCGATGCGGCCATGACGGCCAGCGACATTGAACGCCTGCAGCATGCCGACTTCAACGCCTTGTCGGCCACCGAATACCGGCTGGTCGAGCGGCTGGCGCGCGACATCAAACTGCCCTTGCCCATGTTTGCCTCGCGCCGCAGCCGCCCGGCAGCCTCGGGCGCGCGCATCCACTGGCCGGGCGTCATGCACCGGGCCGCGCGTACCGGCGGCGAGCTGATGCAGCTGCCGCGGCTGCAGCGGCGCGAGCAGGCGCTGCCCTTGCTGGTGCTGGTTGATGTGTCGGGTTCAATGGAGCGTTATGCGCGTTTGCTGCTGGCCTTTTTGCACGCGGCGACGCGGCGCCACCCGCAGCGCGACGTGTTTGCCTTCGGCATGCACCTGACCGATTTGACGCCGGCGTTTCGCCAGGCCGATACCGATGAGATGCTGGCCCATGCCAGCCTGGCGATTGAAGACTTTGCCGGCGGCACCCAGCTGGGCGCTTCGCTGGCCAGCCTGCGCGAGCGGCATGCGCGCCGCCTGGTCGGTCGCCGCACCATTGTGCTGGTCATCACCGATGGCCTGGACACCGGTGAGCCGGCCGATCTGGCGCAGGAGCTGGCCTGGCTGCGCCGACGCAGCCGCCGTTTGCTCTGGCTCAATCCCTTGTTGCGTTTTGAGGGCTACGCGCCGCTGGCGCGCGGCGCGGCTGTGCTGCATGCCCACGCGCATGGCATGCTGGCGGTGCACAATTTAGCTAAGCTCGAAGAACTCGCGGCCAGCCTGGCGGCCTTGATGAAAACATAAACCTAGAAACGGCAGTCGACCGCTCGCAAACTTCAGGAAAACCGTATGCACATTGACTTTTTCCTCTTCGATCACGTTCACCTTCTGGGTGACAGCGCTATGCGCCCGATTGCACCATGCTCGACGCGCCATGCTGCGTTGCTCCGCCTTGTGGGCAGGAGCCCACTGCGTTGTCACGCCTTGCCTGGCACGCCGATCACGGCGCATTCGGGCGCATCCAACTGCCGTTTCTAGGTTAAAAGGAGCTCCCCATGGACATGCAAGGAAGCCGTCAACTGGCCGTGACCCAGCAACAAGCCTGGGATGCATTGAATGACCCTGCGGTGCTCAAAGCCTGCATACCGGGCTGTGACAAAGTCGAAGCCTCTGGCGATAGCCAGTACGCCATTGGCATGGCACTGAAAATCGGGCCGGTCTCGGCCAAATTCACCGGCAAGATCACACTCAGCGAGATCAATCCGCCGGCCAGCTACAAGCTGGCCTTTGAAGGGCAGGGCGGCCCTGCCGGTTTTGGCAAGGGCAGCGCCGCAGTCACCTTGACGCCTGATGCGGACGGCTGCGAGCTGTCGTACACGGTCAATGCCACGGTAGGCGGCAAGGTCGCGCAGCTCGGGCAGCGGCTGATTGACGGCGCAGCCAAATCCATGGCGGAAGATTTTTTTAAGCGCTTTGACGAAGAAATGCAGCGCCAGCACCCCGACAGCTATGCCGCCAAAGTGGTGATGGGCGATGTGGATGCGGAGCCGGTAAGCCGCGCGCAAAATGCAGGCATTCCGATGTGGGTCTACATTGCCGGCGCTGCGTTGGTGGCGCTGGTCATCTGGCTGGGCAGTTGATGAGTGCAGGGATCAAGGACCAGGAAAGGATAAGGAAAGCGCATGGAAAACCTCGATGTCATGGTGTTGCGCACGCTGCGCGACTGGCGCACGGCGGGCAAACGCGCCTTGCTGGCCACGGTGGTGCGCACCTGGGGCTCGTCGCCGCGGCCGGTGGGCTCCATCATGACGCTGTGTGAAGACGGTGCTGTCGTCGGATCGGTATCCGGCGGCTGTATTGAAGACGACCTGATCTACCGGCACACGCAAGCCTATGTGCCGGCGGCGGCTCAAGACAGCGATAGCCAAACCCGCAACAAAACAATTCCATCGGGCGCGCCCGCCTTTGTCAAATACGGTGTCACCGCCGACGAAGCGCATCGCTTCGGCCTGCCCTGTGGCGGCACGCTGGAGCTGCTGCTGGAATATGACCCCGACGCCGCATCCCTGGCCCAGTTGGTGGCGGCGCTGGAGGCCGGGCAGCTGATGCAGCGCAGCGTGCGCCTGGCAGATGGCGCCGTCACGCTTGCACAGGCCACGGCACCGGCCGAGCTCAGCCTCTCCGCCAAGGAACTGGTCAACACCTTTGGCCCCGAATACCGCATGCTGTTGATAGGCGCTGGCCAGTTGACCGAATACCTGGCAACCATGGCCTTGTTCAGCGGCTTTGCGGTCACAGTCTGCGACCCGCGTGAAGAGTACCGCAGCGCCTGGTCGGTGGCAGGCGCCACAGTGCTCAGCGAGATGCCGGACGACGTGGTGATCGCCTTCAAGCCGGACCGGCGCAGCTGCGTGATTGCGCTCACGCACGACCCCAAGCTTGATGACCTGGCTTTGCTCGAAGCGCTCAAGACCGAGGCCTTCTATGTGGGCGCCATCGGCTCACGCCGCAACAATGACGCGCGCCATGCCCGCATGATCGAGTATTTCGAGCAGACCGAAGCGTCGCTGGCCCGGCTGCGCGGGCCCATCGGCATCTACATAGGCAGCAAGACGCCGCCGGAAATTGCGGTCAGTGTGATGGCCGAAGTGCTGGCCGTGAAAAACGGTGTGGCATTGCCGCGCGACATGGAAGTGGCGCAGGCGAAAAACGAACGCGCCGTGCTGGCCAGCGATGCGGGCGACCTGGTCTGCGGTGTGGCGCAGGTGTAGTCCTGAGGGGGTTGTGCTTGGGTTTTTGAGGGAAATCAGCCTGTGGCCTGCGTCCAGACTGCGCAAGCCGCTATAAAAGACCTGGCGATCGTGACGTCAGCTTGGTGGGTCGGGGCGAGCGTGGAACTGTGAACTGTGAACTACTGAAATGCGGTTCCGTGCCCAAAGGAGACGATCCCGATTTCGCCGGGAATGACCTCTGTCCAGGAACTACAGAATTCCGCTACCATTTCAAAAACCCAATCACTCCAAGGTCAAGATCATGAGCGAAAACGTGCATTATCAGCCCCTGCCAAAAACCCCCATTTCTCCCATGGGTTGTCACCTGCTAGAGGCCTTCAATCCGCCCGCAGTGAACGTCGATTCTGACGCTGTTCTTGTCATGACCGACCTTTCACGAGTGCCTTCCGCCACAATCATCGCCGACGCGACACTGGATGAAGCGACCCAGTCCATGTTAGTGCGCGGCGTGAGGTTGCTATTGGTGGTCGGGGAGAGTAACCACATTACCGGCCTTGTCACTTCCGTCGATGTCCACGGGGAAAAGCCCGTGCTAGTCGCCCAAAAGCGTCGATCCAAGCGCAGCGACCTGCGCATTGCCGATGTCATGGTGCCTGTCGACAAGATGGAGGCTCTGGGTATCGAGGACGTGAAGAAAGCTTGTGTTGGGAACATCGTGGCCTCATTGAAATCGGATGGCAGGGCTCACGCCATAGTGGTTAGCCAGGGACAAGATGGTAAGCAGTCCTTGGTGGGGATATTTTCGGCCT
>DASXRN010000383.1:0-11547 GCA_036506595.1 Polaromonas sp.
CCGGTCGAGGTGTCCGCCGCCGCGCTTGCCTGAGAATGCCTGTGAAAGCCAGCCTGCTCTCCGAACTGCTGCTGCAAAAGCGCACCTGGACCGGTGGCAGGAGCGCCGCAGACCGCATGAACCGGGAACTCTACGAGCTCATCAAGAGCGAGATTCTCATGGGCTCCCTGTCTGGGGGAACCAGACTCCCGCCTTCGCGAATCCTGGGGCAGGAGATCGGCGTATCGCGCAACACCGTGCTGCACGCCTACGACCAACTGCTGGCCGAAGGCTACGTGACGGCCACGGTAGGACGTGGAACCTTTGTGGCCGACGTGCCCCTGGATCCCTCCCGCTGCCACAAAACGACCACCCCCAAGGCACTATCATCAGGGCCAGAGGACGGCGGACGAGCGGTCCTGTCGTCCCGCGGTGCCCGCCTGCTGGAGCGGCGCGGCGCCTCGGACCGGCAATGGGGTGCCTTTGCCGCGGGCGTGCCCGACGTGTCGCTCTTTCCTCGCGACATCTGGGCACGGCTGCTGGGCAGGCACTGGCGCAAGCCCCAGTCCGAGATGCTGAGCTACAGCACCGGCGGCGGGCACCCGGCACTCAGGCGTGCCCTCGCGGAGCACCTGCGACTCGTACGTTCGGTGCAATGCGAGCCCGAACAGATCATCGTCACGGCGGGCATCCACCAGGCCATTGACCTGGTGGCACGCCTGCTCGGCGACGTCGGCGACCGGGCCTGGGTGGAAGACCCCGGTTACTGGGGTACGCGCAGTGTGCTGGCGAGCAATGGCATCGAGGTCACGCCCGTCCCCGTCGATCCGCACGGCCTGGCGCCGGACAACGAGCTGCTGCGCGGGCCCGCCCCGCGCTTCATCTTTACCACGCCCTCGCACCAGTACCCGCTGGGCATGGTGATGAGCTTGCCACGGCGGCTGATGCTGATCGAATATGCCCGCCAGGCGGGCTGCTGGATCATCGAAGACGACTACGACAGCGAGTTTCGCTTCGAAGGCCGCCCGCTGGCCTCGTTGCAGGGCCTGGACACGCATGAGCGCGTCATCTACATGGGCACGTTTTCGAAGACGCTGTTTCCCGGGCTGCGCACCGGCTACATGGTGCTGCCCCGATCCATCGCGACTAGCGCCATGCAGGCCCTGTCGGAGTTGTACCGTGAAGGGCAGCTCGTTCAACAGGCGGCGCTCGCCGACTTCATGGCCGAAGGGCACTATGCAGCACACATCCGCCGCGTTCGCCAGTCGTATGCCCGGCGCCACACGCTCCTGCGCGAGGCACTCTCGCGCCACTTGGGGAACGACTGGCCAGTCGCCTCTCGCGAAGCCGGGCTGCACCTGGTGCTCTTGCTACCCGACGACGCTGACGACGTGGGTATCAGCAACGCCATTCGAGCCCATCAGATCCTCGCCCGGCCGCTTTCGCGCTACTATGAAAGTCCGGCGAACGCCCGAAAGGGCTTGTTGCTGGGCTACGCATGCGTTCCTGAGGAAGCTATCGACGAGGGTGTGAGAACCATTGCGCGAGCCGTTGGATCCGCTCTATCGCCGAGATAAGTATCCAACGTGTTGCGGAAGATCTTGTTGATGCGAAGACGCCAGAGCCTGTTGTTCTGGTGTCCCTCCGTCACGGCCAGGATGGGCGACTACATACGGTCTGCCGTGAAGATTGACTCAGGAGCAAAGTCGGCGCTTGATCCCCATACGTCCGCGACCATCGTCCCGTATGTGGCCGAGGATTTGCCGGACCTCGATTTGAAGGTCGCCAATGTTGTCACGTTCAGACCAGAACGGACCTCCTGGGACAGGATCATCATCCTGCATGGCCTGCGGCAATGGTATGACCGGCGTGGCGTGTTGCGACATGGCGGATAGCGCGTGTCCCGACACGACTACGACGTTCATCAACTCATGCACCGAACACGCTGCGCCATGGTTGACGGATCGCGCCCTGGCGGAAGACTGCGCCCAGCACGCCCATCTATTTTTTGGGAAGCGCAGACCTGGGACTAACAACGGCAACGCGTGGAACGTTCGCCTTGACACCTCCCCCGGTCATGCGCAATGCACTACATCGAGACTATGACGCGATGGCAGGCATGGTCTTTCACAAGTACCTCCGCTCAAAGGCGTGCTTGCCAGTGTCAAAGCCGAAAAGCGCGCCGCCAATAGCTGACGCAACAAAGCAGCACACGCACAGCAGCTACAAGGACAAAATGCAAGGGGGCAGAAAGGGGAGTCGAAAATAAGGCTTTTCTTAAGGCGTCTGAAGCGTTCCATCCACAAGTCGCGTTTGTGTCCATGTTGTTGTGACGTTCTCGCAGGGGTATTTTTTCGCTTCGGCTTCATCAATATCCACGCCCAGGCCCGGCTTGTCATTGGCATAGACATACCCGTTCCTGAATTCCGGAAGACCCGGAAATACCTCCAGCAAGGCAGCATGGGGGCCTTTCAGCTCCTGGATCACAAAGTTGGGAGGCTCCGTGCCAGACCATTCCTGCACGCCAAAGTTACGCGCGGCCAGATCAATATGGATATTGGCCGCGTGGCCCAATGGCGACATGTCACCCGGACCATGCCATGCCGTTCTGACACCAAATTGCTCGGCAAAAATCTGCAGCTTCCGGCCGGCCGTGATCCCGCCGATTTGACTCAAATGGACACGGATGTAGTCGATCAATTGCTCGGTGATCAGGAACTTCCACTCATAAGGGTTGTTAAACAGTTCCCCCTGCGCCAACGGGATGTTGGTCTTGGCGCGCAGCTGGCGCAGCCAGTTGCCTTCTTCCAGCGCAATGGCGTCTTCCAGAAAGAACAGGTCAAACCGCTCCAGCTCGCAGGCAAACTTGATCGCCTCGATGGGCTTCAGGCGCTCATGTACGTCATGGCATAAAGCCACCTCAAAGCCCACCTTGCTGCGAATGCCGTCAAACAATTTGAGCGTATCGCGCATGTATTGTTTGCTGTCCAGGTAGACACCGTCCAGCGCGCCCCTGGGGGCGGTGGCCGGTGCCGGCCCATAAGCACCACCGCCGTAGCCACCGCTTTGACAGCGAATATGGGTAATGCCCTGTTCCCGGTATTTCTGGATGTTGTCGCACAACTCGCTCAGGTCTTTGCCATCCGCGTGCCGATAAATAGGCACGCCTTCGCGACACTTGCCGCCAAACAGCTGGTACAGCGGCATGTTGGCCATCTTGCCCTTGATGTCCCACAAGGCCATGTCCACGCCCGAGAGGGCATTGTTTTCAATCGGACCGTTGCGCCAGTAGGCATTCTGGTGCACCAGTTGCCACAAGTCCTCGATGGCTGTGGCATCCCGGCCCACCAGAAGCGGTTTCAGGTATTCCTCAACCAGGCACTTCACCGCCAGATGCCGATACGCAAAAGTCGCACAGCCCAGCCCATACAGCCCGGCCTGGTTGGTTTCAATTTTCACCACAACAAGGTTGATGCCTTCGGGTGCCGTGAGAATGACTTTGACGTCGGTGATTAAGGTGGCCATTTTTTCTGCTCAAGAAAGGACTGATTGCGTTGTCGTTGATGTGAAAAAAGCACGGTGCTCAGTCGAAGTTCAACAGCACCTTCATCGCCTGCGAGCGATCGGCCGCCAGCGCGAAGGCTCTGGCCGAGTCGCGGTAGGAAAGAGTGGCCGAGATCAGCGGCTTCACGTCCACCAGCCCCTTGTTGAGCAGCTCTACAGCCGTGGCAAATTCCTCGTGGAAGCGGAAGGCGCCGCGCAGGTCGAACTCCTTGGCCACGAGGGTGTTGACCGGCAAGGTCATCTCGCCGCCCAAGCCCACCTGCACGATGATGCCGCGCGGCCGCAGCGCATCGAGCGCGCCGCGCAAGGCACGCTCGTTGCCGCTGGCTTCGAACAGAACGTCGAACTGGCCCTTGTCGGCCGTGAAGCGCGACAGGCCATCGGGTTCCTCGGCCACGTTGATCACCTCGTCGGCGCCCACCTTGAGCGCCTTGCCCAGCGTGTGGGCGCTGACGTCGGTGGCAACGATATGGGTGGCACCCGCGCGTCGCGCCGCCACGATCAGCAGCGCGCCTATCGGCCCACAGCCAGTAACGAGCACGCTCTTGCCCAGCAGCGGCCCGGCGCGGCGCACCGCGTGCAGCGCAACCGCCAGCGGCTCGGCCATCGCGCCTTCGCCATCGCTCACGGTGGCGGCCAGCCGGTGCGCCTGGTGCGGCTCGACCACGATCTCCTGGCGGAAGGCCCCCTGCACATGCGGCGTGCGCATGGCGCTGCCGTAGTACCGCATCTCCAGGCAATGGTTCTGCAGGCCTTGCTGGCAGTAAGGGCACAGCCCGCAAGGCTGGCTCGGGCTGACGGCGATGCGCTCGCCGGCTACAAAGCCGCTCACGCCGGCGCCCACGGCCTCGATGACGCCGGCCACCTCGTGGCCCAACACCATCGGCTCCTTGACCCGTATGGTGCCGAAGCCGCCGTGCTGGTAGTAGTGCAGGTCGGAGCCGCAAATGCCGCCGCAGCGCACGCGCACGCGCAGCTGGCCGGCGCCGAGTTCGGGTGTCGGCAGGTTTTCAACGCGCAGATCCCCGGCGGCGTGTATGACAAGAGCTTCCATAACGATGTTCCCTTTTCAGATGTCACTTCTGCACATTGAGGCCGCCCAACAGCGTCTTGAAGTAGCTGGACTGGCCGCTCATGAAGGTCTGGAACGGCTCGCCGTCCATGTAGGCCGGTTGCAGATTGGCGCGCACCAGCGCGTCACGGAATGCGGGATCTTCTGCCGTCTTGCGCGTCGCGTCACGAAGGTAATGCACCACCTCGGGCGGCGTACCCAGCGGCACGCCCAGGCCACGCCAGGTGCCCACGACCAGATCGACGCCCTTTTCCTTGAAGGTCACCACTTTGTCGTAGGGCGCCGGCAACCTGCGCTCGGCCATGGCCACCAGCACGCGAACCTTGCCCGCGGCGACAAACGACCCTATTTCCGCAGGACTGACCGTGATCGCATCCACATGCCCACCGACCAGCGCCATGACGCTGGGTGCCGCGCCCTGAAATGGCACGTGGTTGAAACGCACGCCGGTCTTGTCTGCGACCGCAGCCGCCGCAAGGTGCCAGATGGTTCCGGTCCCTGCATTGCCCATCGTGAAACTGCCAGGCTGCTTGCGCGCCTGGGCCAGCAGCTCGTCGATGGACTGCCACGGTGCATCGGCGCGCACGGCGATCAGACCCGGATCGGCATTGAGGCGCGCGATCGGGATGAAATCGCTGGTCGTGGCCTTGGTCATTCCCAGGTGCGGAATGATCGCCAGTTCGGAAATCAGTACGGCCATCTTGTAGCCATCGGGTGCGGACCGCTGCACCTCCGTCATCCCGATGCCGCCGCTGGCGCCGGGCTTGTTGCTGACGACGAAAGGCTGGGGGACATACTTCTTGGCCGTGTCGGCGAAGACACGCGCCATCACGTCGGTGCCACCGCCGGCGGACGACGGCACAACGATCTCTATCGGCCGGCTGGGGTAGTCGGCGGCCAACACCGGAAGCGGCGACAGTGACGCGGCGAAAGCAGCCATCGCGACGGGGAGGAGTCTGCGGGTAAGTTTCATAGGTCTCTCACGTGGTTGGTAAAAAAGGCTACAGAACGGCGAGCATGCCGCCGTCGACGTAGATGATTTGTCCGCTGACATAGTCGGATGCGGAGGAGGCGAGGTAGATCGCGGTGCCGGCAAGCTCATCCGGCCGCCCCCAACGGCGAGCCGGTGTGCGGGCCTTGACCCACGCATCAAAATTGGGGTTCTCCATCAGTGCGGTGTTCATCTCGGTGGCCATGTAGCCCGGTCCGATGGCGTTGGCCTGGATGCCGTGTTCGGCCCACTCCGCCGCCATCGCCCGCGTCAGCATCTTGATACCGCCCTTGGCGGCCGTGTAGGGCGCCACCGTGGCGCGCGCGGCCTCGCTGGTGAGCGAGCCGATGTTGATGACCTTGCCGCCACGCCCCCGCGCGATCATGCGCTTGGCGGCCTGCTTGCCGACGATGAAAGCGCTCGTGAGATTGGTGTCGATCACGCGCTGCCAGTCTTTGAGCTCGAGTTCGACCAGGAGCATGCGGTGCTGGATGCCAGCGTTGTTGATCAGGATGTCGACCTCGATGCCTTGCTGGTCGAGCGACTCGAACGCGGCACCGACGGCCGCTTCGTCGGTGACGTCGAACGGCAGGCCCTGCGCGTCGTGGCCCTGGGCGCGGAGCTGGGCCACGGCCTGCTCGACCTGCTCGGCGTTGCGCGCGTTGATGACGACTTTGGCTCCCGCCTCGGCCAGGCCGTGCGCGAATGCGTAGCCCAGGCCGCGAGCGGACCCGGTGATGAGCGCCGTGCGCCCAGTCAAGTCAAACAGTGTGGACATGTGGTTTCCTATGTCAGGTGAAATCGATACGGTGTGCGGACGTTGGCATGGGCGGCGCTTCTCGCCGGTTCACGGCCTGTCCAGTGCGGCGTGGACGGTGCCGCCGCGCAGGCCGACCTCCCCCAGGCCTGGAAAGCGGACCACGACATCGGCATCCTTCGGCATGGGGATCGCACCCACCCAGGAGCCCGTGGTGACCACGGTGCGCGCTGCAACCGTGCATCCGCCGCGCGTGGCGTGTCGCAGCCAGATCGGCAGCAGCCACAGCGGATCACCCAGGGAATAGGCGCCCGTGTTGGCGACAACCGGCGTGCCACCGAAGCGGACTTCGCAGCGTTGGCCCGTCCAGTCGTGCGCCCGGCAGGGCATCCATTCGCCCAGGATCAGCGCGCCATGCGAGCCCTGGTCGGCCAGCCGCAAGGCGGCCGGCGCCTGCAGCCCTTCTTGCCAGCGCGAATCAGCGATCTCGATCGCGACGGCCAGCGCGTCCACCAAGGCCGGAGCATCGGCGTGGGTCAGGCGCTGCGCACGCTCGGGCGTCACGTCTTCAGCGAGGCGCAGGACGATCTCGGCCTCCACGGCCGGCGTGTGGAAGGAAAAATCCGCCAGCGTATCTCCGGCAGACCGCACGCCAGCAGACGGCAGGGCCGCATGGCTGAGCACGGACTCCCGAGACGCCCCGCCCGACTTCCAGTACCGCGGCCCGCCATCGGCAAGCCACCCCAGCGCCTGGGCCACGGCATCCTGGACGGCATAGGCGTCGGCGTCCGTGGCCAGCGCCGCCCGCAAGAGCGCGGCCGGGGCCGCTTGTCCGGAGCGGCGCGCCGCGATCAGGGTGTCGACGACCTCCTGCGCGGTCGCGGCGGGCAGGGTTGGAGAGGAATGTGTATTCATGAGCTAGGCCAGAGCACGTTGCTCAGTGGCTGGCCGTCCAGCCAGCGCTGGATGTTGTCGGCCATGGTTTGCTGGCGCCGGCGCACGGTGCCGGAGGTCCAGCCCGACATGTGCGGGGTCATGAGCAGATTCGGCAACGACCCGAAATCCAGGCGCGACGGCGCGCACTCGGGCTGGTCCGGCGTCGGATAGCGGTACCAGGTGTCGATGATGGCGCCGCCGATGCGGCGGTTGGCCAGGGCATCGAACAGCGCCTGCTCATCGATCACCGGGCCCCGCCCGACGTTCAGGATCAGGGCATCGGGCCGCATGGCGGCGAAGGCCTCGGCCCCGACGATGCCCGTCGTCTGCGCCGTCAAGGGCAGCGAGACCACGATGGCATCGGCCGATGCCATGAAGGCGGGCAGCTGGTCCAGGGTGAAGGCCTGGTCTACGCGCCCATCGTGGATGGGGCTGCGGTTGGCGGCCGTGACACGCATGCCGAAGGCCTTGGCCCGTGCCAGGATGGCCTGGGAAATATGGCCGAAGCCGAGCAAGCCCAGCGTCTGAGCGCCCAATTCGCTGCGCAGTGCCGTAGGCCGGCCGGCCCAGTAGGTCCAGCGCTGCTGGCGCAGATCGGCGTCGGCTCGCGCCAGTGGGACATGGCGCTGCAGCAAGGCTGCCATCACGTATTCGGCGATGGCGTGCTCGTGCCCGAAGCAGTTGCATAGCACGGCGCCGGGCGGCAACAGGGCCGTGTCGATGGCATCCGTCCCCGCGGCCGGCGCATGGAACAGGCTCGCTTGCCGCGGTGTCGGCATCTCGCGGTTCAGCTTGATGCCGATGATGACGTCAGCGCTCTCGTAGTGTTCGCGCTCGCCGGGACCGGCCAGCGTGTCGCTCAGATCGACGATCTGGTGCCGTGGGTCGACCAGGGTCTCGAAACCCTGGCGGAAATTGGCGGCGTTCTCGCCGTGGAATACGATCTTGGCGGTTTTCATGGGCTGTCCTGGGTCAGAGAAAGGTCATAGTCAATTTCAACGATCAGGCCGCGCGCGACAGCGCCGGCACGCGGATGCGCTGGCCGTCGCGCTCGAACAGCACGGCCTTGCCGAGATCGAGCGACAGCTGCACGGGCTGGCCGGTGCGCAGATCGCTGTAGCCCTGGACCACGACCATCACGTCGTCACCACTCTCGCCGTCGTCGCTGTGGGCGGTGTTGGCATGGTCGAGCTTGATGCTCACGATGGACTCGGCCCCGACGTGTTCGACCAGTGCCACCTGGCCCGCCAGGACGCCGTGGCCCAGACCCAGCGCATGTGGGCGGATGCCGAGCAGGACATCGCGTGCCGCCTGTTGTCCCAGCGCGGCCAGATGCGCGGGCAACGGCAGCACGGACTTGCCAATGACGAGACCACGCGGCTCGATGCGCGCCTCGATCAGGTTCATCGGTGGCGTGCCGATGAACCGGGCGACGAAGGTGTTCGCCGGATCGGTGTAGATATCGCGCGGCGTGCCGAACTGCTGCACCACGCCGTCGCGCATCAGCGCGATGCGGGTGCCCATGGTCATCGCCTCGATCTGGTCGTGCGTGACGTAGACGAAGGTGCCGCCCACTTCACGGTGCAGCTTGATGATTTCGGCGCGCATCGAGGTGCGCAGCTTGGCGTCGAGGTTGGACAGCGGCTCGTCCATCAGGAACACGTCGGGCTGGCGCACCATGGCCCGGCCCAGCGCCACGCGCTGGCGCTGCCCGCCCGACAGCGTGCGCGGGTAGCGGTCGAGCATCTCGGTGAGCGCCAGCGTCCTGGCCGTGCGGTCGACCAGGTCGCGCACTGCCGGCGACTGCTCGATGCGCCGCTTGGCGAGGCCGCCGATGAGTGGCAGATGGAACCACCAGCGGTGCTCGCGCATGATCAGCGGGAAGGTGATGTTGCGCCGCACCGTCATGTGCGGGTACAGCGCATACGACTGGAACACAAAGGCCATGTCGCGGGCGCTGGGCGGCAAGGTGTCGACCCGGCGCGCGCCGACGTGGACTTCGCCGCTGGTGACCTGCTCGAGGCCGGCCAGCATGCGCAGCAGCGTGGACTTGCCGCAGCCCGAAGGCCCGAGCAACACGAGGAATTCGCGGTCGGCGACGTCGAAGGTGATCTGGTCTGCGGCCTTCTTGCCGCCGAAGATCTTGGTGACGCCCTTGAGGGAGATGGATGCCATGATGGGGTGTCCGGAAATGGGTTAGCCCTTGACGCTGCCGGCGGTCATGCCAGAAACAACGTAGCGCTGCACGAAGAGGTAGAAGATGACGGCGGGCAGCGTGTACATCAGCCCGATGGCCATCACGGTGTGCATGGGAGTGCTCAGTTCGCCCACGAAGCCGGCCAGGCCGACCGAAGCGGTCTGCAGCACCTGGTCACTGATCAGGGTCTGGGCGAACACGTATTCATTCCAGCCATGGAAGAATGCGATCACGGCAGCGGCAGCCAGGCTAGGCGCCACCAGCGGCAGCACCATGGTCAGCACGATGCCCAGGCGCGAGCAGCCGTCGATGCCGGCGGCCTCCTCGATGTCGATGGGCACGCCGTCGACCGCCCCCTTGAGGATCAGGGTGATCACAGGCACCGTGAACGCCGTGTTGGCCAGGATCAGGCCGGTCAGGCTATTGAGCAAGCCCAACTGGCCGAAGATCGCGTACAAGGGCACCACCAGCATGGCTTCGGGCAGCATCTGCGTGACGAACAGCGCCACACCCAGGATGGCGACCGCCCGCATGCGGTAGCGCGACAGCACATAGGCAGGAAAGATGGCCAGCGCGATGCTGAGCGCTGCAGTGCCGAATGCGACGATGGCGCTGTTCTTCAGCCAGGTCGCTACGGCGGTGGCGCTGAAGGCGTGGCCGTAGACCGCCCATTGCGAGCCGTCCGGCAGCAGGTGCGGCTTGGCCGCGAACAGGTCCGACGACGAGGTCAGCGAGGTGACCAGCATCCAGTACAGCGGGAAAGCGGCCAGGCCCAGCAGCGCCAGCACCAGGATCATGCGCATCGCGTGGCTCCAGGACATCGTACGGTTCATCGCTGCCCCTTGGCGCGTTCGACGCGCTGGGTATAGCGAAAATAGACGATGGTGATGAGCAGCGCAATCGACAGGCCCACCATGCCGACGGCGGCGCCCTGCCCCAGATCGCGGTAAACGAAGGCCCGGCGGTACAGCTCGATCACCATGGTGTTGGTCGAACCAATCGGGCCGCCCTGCGTCATGAGCCAGATCAGGTCGAAGCGACGCAAGGACCAAATGGTCAGGAACAGCGAGAGCAGCGCAACCGAAGGTTGGATGGTCGGCCAGACCACGGCGCGAAATACGCTCAGCCGGTCCGCGCCGTCGATCACCGCGGCCTCGCGCAATTCCGAGGACACGCTCTGCAAGGCGGCCAGGATGACGACCGAGGCGAACGGGAAGATCTGCCAGATGGTCGTCAGCAACACCGCGGGCAAGGCCAGCGCCGGGCTATCGAGCCAGCTCTCCAGGCGGACGGAACCACCGAGCGCGCCCAGCAGATGGTTGAAGATGCCGTACTGGCCGTTGTAGATCCAGATGAAGATCAGGGCGACGGCCACCGGTGGCGCGGCCCACGGAATCGTCACCAGCGCCCGCGCGATGCCCCGCCCGCGGAACGGCGCATTGAGCAGCAGCGCCGCGCCCAGGCCCAGGCCGATCGCCGCCACCACGCAAACCACCGTGTAGATGGCGGTGATCAGAAAGACCTGGCGGAACTCCTCCTGCATCACCAGGTCGATGTAGTTCTGCAGCCCGACATAGGTATGCCGGCCGGGCGACAGCAAGGCGGTCGAGGTGAAGCTCAGGTAGAGCTCCTGCACCAGCGGATAGCCCTGGAACAGCAGCAGATACAGGGCGACGGGCGCGGCGAACCAGTAGGGCGTCCAGTCGCGGCCTGTCCTCGGCGGCGACACCGCGCCCGCCGAAGATGAAGCAGCATGCATGGGGAAGGTCTCCGGTGGACGGGTTTACTTGCGCAGCACGCGCGACAGGGCCGTACGCTGCGCGTCGTCCATTGCCTTCTTGGGGTCCACGCCGCCCTGCAGGACCTTGAGCACCTGCTCCAGCACGATTTGCTGGATCTCCGGCGTCTTGACCTCCAGGCCTTGGACCAGTTGCGGCACGCTATTCGCGGCCTGGTCGTCATAGACCTTCAGCCAAGGCCGCTTGGCCATCATTTCCGGGCTGCGCTCGATCACCGTGGCCACGTTGCTGGCACCCAGCAATTGCTGCAGG
>DASXRN010000384.1:0-4193 GCA_036506595.1 Polaromonas sp.
GAACACGGCATCGGCCTGCACAAGAAGCCGTACCTGAGCGCGAGCCGCACGCCGGCCGAACTCGCCGCGATGCGCGCCATCAAGCAGGCGCTCGACCCTTTGAACCTGCTCAATCCGGGCAAGGTGTTTGACCTCAACCCCCAAGACACGAAAGCCAAGCCATGAACACTGCCAGTGCCGATCTGCTGACCCGCCTTGCCCGCCCTGAAGTGAGGGAGCTGCCTGCCTACAACGCCGGCCTGTCGTCCGAAGTGGTACGCCAGCGCTATGGCGTGACCCGCGTCGCGCGACTTGCGAGCAACGAGAACCCGTTTGGCCCCAGCCCGGCCGTGACGCGGGCCCTGGTGGGTCTGGCCGCATCGGCCGGCATCTACCCCGACGCCAACAGCCGCGCGCTGCGTGCCGCGATTGCCGGGCGCACCGGCGCGCAGGCGGGCGAGGTGGTGGTCGGCAACGGTTCGGAAAACCTGCTCGAAGTGTTGTGCCAGGCCTTTCTGTCGCCGGGCGATCGGGTCGTCACGCTGGTGCCGTCGTTCGGCCTGCACGACATCTATCCGCGCATGATGGGCGCGCGGGTGCAGATGGTGCCAGTGACACCGGCGCTGGAGTTCGATGTGGACGCCTGGTGCGCGGCGCTCGCCAACGGCGCGCAGGCGCCCAAGCTGGCGATGCTGAGCAATCCGTCCAATCCCGTCGGCTGCATGCTCGATGCGCAGGCGTTTCGCCGCCTCGTGCAGGCCGCGCCGCGCGAGACCTTGCTGGTGATCGATGAGGCCTATTACGAATACGCCGTTCTCACGCCCGGCTTTCCGGATGCGCTGGCCGAACTGCGCGCGCAGCAGCGTCCCTGGATCGTGCTGCGCACCTTCTCCAAGGCCTGGGGCCTGGCCGGCCTGCGCGTCGGCTACGGCATCGCGTCGGACGAGAAACTGGTGCAGATGCTAGACCGCGTGCGCACGCCGTTCAACGTGAACCTGGCCGCGCAGACGGCCGCGCTGGCCGCGTGGAGCGACCCGGCCCACATGGAGATGAGCGTGCGCGAAACGGTGGCACAGCGCGACGCGCTCGCGGCGCAGCTGCGCGCACTGGGCGTGGTGATGGCGCCGTCAGCTGGCAACTTCCTGTTCCTGAACCTGCAGCGCCCCAATGGCCCGGTAACCGAGGCGCTGCTGGCTCGCGGTGTCATCGTCAAGCCCTGGAAGGAAGCTGGCTACGAGCATTTCATCCGCGTCTCGATCGGCAGCGCCGAGGACAACGCGCTGTTTCTGCAGGCCTTCAAGGACGTGCTGGCCCTGGCCGCATAGCCGGGTCTCACCCGCCGAAGGCAGCGTTCATCAGCCCTGCGCCGCCTGCAGCGCGGCAATGCGCTCTTCAATCGGCGGGTGCGTGGCAAACAGTTTGCCCATGCCGCCCGTGATGCCCATGGCCTCCACGGCCTTGGGCAATTCGCCGGGCTGCATGCCGCCCAGGCGGGCCAGCGCGTTCATCATGGGCTGCTTTCTACCCATCAGCTGCGCCGCACCGGCATCGGCACGAAACTCGCGCTGGCGCGAGAACCAGGCCACGACCATGGCCGCCGCAAAACCCAGCACGATGTCGAGCACGATGGTGGTGATCATGTAGCCAATACCCGGGCCTGAAGACCGGTCATCGCCGCGGCGCAAGAAGCTATCCACGGCGTAGCCAATCACGCGCGACAGAAACACCACAAAGGTGTTCATCACGCCCTGGATCAAGGTCATGGTGACCATGTCGCCATTGGCGACGTGAGCGATCTCATGGCCGATCACGGCCTCGATCTCTTCCTTGGTCATGCCTTGCAGCAAACCGGTGGACACCGCCACCAGTGAGGAGTTCTTGAACGCGCCGGTCGCAAAGGCATTGGGTTCTCCCTCGAAAATACCGACCTCGGGCATGCCGATCTGCGCCTTGTCGGCCAGCTTGCGCACCGTCTCGACAATCCAGGCTTCGTCGCCGTTTTGCGCGTCGTTGATGATGCGCACACCGGCGCTCCACTTGGCCACCGGCTTGCTGATCAGCAGCGAAATAATCGCGCCGCCAAAACCCATGACCAGCGCAAAACCGAGCAGCGCCGTGAGGTTCAGGCCGTTGGCCGTGAGGAAGCGGTTAACGCCCAGCAGGCTGGCCACAATGCCCAGCACCACCACAACGGCCACGTTGGTCAATACAAATAACAAAATGCGTTTCATGAATTCTCCGTGGGGTCGGTAATAAAAGCCCGCCGTGCGCAGGATATGAGGCTGACCAATCTGTTATCAAGCCCATATCAAGTTGCGCCAGCGGTGCAGGCGGCTGTTTTATCTGTTGTTGTGTGGTTCTTGCAGCCGCCGCGGGCGAAATACAAGAGAGTCATCATAAAAGGAAAAGTTCTCGTTTTCCGGCCACCAGCCCGGCACGCCCAGCACCGGCAGGGGCACAAAAGGCTTGCCGGCGAGCTTCTCTGCACTCAGATCGGCAGCCAGCCAGGCATCCAGATCTGCTATCGAATTCATAGCCGTTTGCACCCGATATACATGGGCCGTGATCGGTTTTCGTGGGTAAACCAGCTTTTCCAGCAGGGCATGGCCAAACAGCACGAGCCGGGCCTGCCCCCACAGCGGGCGCAGGTCTATGAACAGCCGCTTCCAGTCCCTGCCCTCCAGCGCGTCCCACAAGGGCTGCGGCGCGGACAGCAAAGCCGCATTTTCGTCAAACAGGGTCAAGGCATCACGCACCGGGCCGCGCACCTTCTGCACGCCCACCCGCGCAATTTCGGCGGCCTGCAACTGGTTGAGCTTTTTCTTGGTTTGCGGAAACTGCATCCAGCACAGACCATTGAAAAAATCGTGCAAGCCCTCGCGCGTAGGGCAATGGCCAGTCCTGAAAATAAAGTGCTCGTAGGCCTCACCCTCCGGCAGCGCGCTTTGCGGCACGAAGCGCACCGGCGCGTCATGTGCCGTATTAAGGGCTTGATACAGCGGCACATCGGCCTCCACAAGCCGTGCCACGCGCTCGCCCGGCTCTCGCCATTGCTGCAGCCATGGCTGGTTCCATTCAATTGGCGGCATCACCGGCATGGACACACTCACCCGGCAGTCTCACGCTGCTCACCTTCAGGTCCGGGCCGTTTTATTCAGCCGTTTGTCGCGTACTGCCACGGTAGACTTGCCTTCGTCGGCGATTTCAAACAGCTGCGTGGCGACCAGCAGTTTGGTCAGCGTCGCATAGCCGTAGTTGCGATGGTCAAACGAGGCCTGGTTGGCGATCTGGGTGCCGACAGCTCCCACGCGCGCCCATCCCTCGTCATCGGCCGCGGCCTGCACCGCATTGCGCAGCAGCATGACGAGCCTGGCATCCTGCTTGAGCTGCGCCGGCGTGGCGCGCAGTGGCGTGGCGGAAACCGCTTCGCCGTCGTCCCGGTTGTCACCCTGGGCACCCGCCGCATCGCTGACGGCAATGGGCCGCAATTTATCAAGGTACAAAAACCGTGAGCAGGCATTGACAAAAGGCTCAGGCGTCTTTTGCGCACCAAAGCCATACACGGCAGCGCCCTTGGCGCGCAGGTGCATCACCAGCGGCGTGAAGTCGGCATCCGACGACACGATGCCAAAGGCGTCGGGCCGGTCGGTGTAGAGCAGCTCCAGCGCGTCGATCACCATGGCCATGTCGCTGGCGTTTTTACCCTTGGTGTAATCAAACTGCTGCATCGGGCGAATCGCGTGCTCATGCAGCGCTTCCTCCCAGCCCTTGAGTTCGCTCTTTTTCCAGTTGCCGTAAGCGCGGCGGATATTGGTCTCGCCAAAGGTCGACAACTCGTTGAGGATCAGGTCAATCTTGGACGCGGGCGAGTTGTCAGCGTCAATCAGCAGGGCAACGCGCGGTTTGTGCTCCATCATTTGCTCCGGTGGGTTTCAAGCTTCCAGGCCAGGCTTTCGCCCGATCGCAAGGGCTTGAGCTCAGCCTCGCCAAACGCATAGCTCTCGGGCGGCGTCCAGCTTTCTTTCCTCAGCGTGATGGTGCCCTGGTTGCGCGGCAGGCCGTAGAAGTCGGCGCCGTTGAAACTGGCAAAAGCTTCCAGCTTGTCGAGTGCGCCCGCCGCGTCGAAGGCCTCGGCGTACAACTCCATCGCCGCATGCGCGGTGTAGCAGCCGGCGCAGCCGCTGGCGTGCTCCTTGAGATGGGCAGGGTGTGGC
>DASXRN010000385.1:0-10156 GCA_036506595.1 Polaromonas sp.
CATCCCCTGGGCAGTGGCAGCTATCAGTTTCATAGCAATTGCGTTGCTGAAAGTGCCTTTCCCGTGGGTGGTGCTGGGGGCCGCGGTGACCGGCGGGCTGTGCGCGAAGTTCGCGCCGGGGCAGTTTGCCGCGGGCGGTGCGCACGGCGCAGCGCACGTCCGCCAGGGCCCGGCCCTGATCGACGACGACACGCCCACGCCCGAGCATGCGCGCTTTAAAAAATCACGGTTGGTCAAGGTGCTGGCCGTGGGCGCGGCGCTGTGGCTGCTGCCGATGGCGGTCCTCGTTGCCTGGCAGGGCTGGGGCGGGACCTTGACGCAAATGGGCTGGTTTTTCACCAAGGCGGCGCTGCTGACGTTTGGCGGTGCTTATGCGGTGCTGCCCTATGTGTACCAGGGCGCGGTCGAGCAGTTCCAGTGGCTCACGGGCCTGCAGATGATTGACGGGCTGGCGCTCGGTGAAACCACGCCCGGGCCGCTGATCATGGTGGTGGCTTTCGTGGGCTTTGTGGGCGGCTGGGCCAAGCAGGTGCTGGGGCCGGACACGCTGTTTCTGGGCGCGGCACTGGCGGCCACGCTGGTGACCTGGTTTACCTTTTTGCCGTCTTTTGTGTTCATCCTGGTGGGCGGGCCCCTGGTCGAGTCCACGCACGGCAAGCCGCACTTCACGGCACCGCTCGCCGCGATCACGGCCGCCGTGGTGGGCGTCATCGCGAGCCTGGCGCTGTTTTTCATCGTGCATATCGTGCTGCGCAAGGGTATCAGCGGCGCCTGGTGGTCCCTGCTGGACTGGCCGGCCTTGGCCATCATGGTCGTCGCCGGCGTGGCCTTGCTGCGCTACAAGGTGGGGGTGATCCCGGTGATTGCGGCCTCGGCGCTGGCCGGCTTGCTGCTGCGCTGGCTGGGCATGGCTTGAGCGTGCGAGAGAGGCGATAGGGGCGGGACAAGCGCGCCACGCGGTATGCTCAAGCCTTCATGATGGGCTCCCCCGAAAAAAGTACCCCGGCGCAACATCCGACGCATGGCCCGGCCTGGCTGCCGCGCCTGTCGGAGCGTTTATTTGGCAGCTGGGTGCGGCTGGTTTCGCCGCGCACCTTGCGCGCCGACGCCCTCGCCGGCCTGCTGGGCGCGGTGCTGGTCTTGCCGCAGGGCATTGCCTTTGCCACGTTGGCCGGCCTGCCGCCTGAGTATGGGCTGTACACCGCCGTCGTTCCCTGCATTGTTGCGGCGCTGTTTGGCTCCAGCTGGCATGTCATGTCGGGACCGACCAATGCCAATTCGCTGGCCCTGTTTGCCATGCTGTCGCCGCTGGCCATGGCCTTCAGCCCGCTGTACATCCAGCTGGCGCTGGCCGTCACCGTGATGGTCGGCATCATGCAGTGGCTGATTGGCGCGCTGCGCCTGGGCGTGCTGGCCAATTTCATCTCACCCGCCGTGCTGTTGGGCTTTACCTCGGGTGCGGCCTTGCTGATTGCCGTGCATGCCCTGCCCGACCTGCTGGGCCTGCCCGCCGCACCCGAGCACAGTGCGGCCGGCGTGCTTCGGCATGTAGTCACACAGCTGCATCAGGCGCAACCCGCTGCGTTGGCGGTCGGCGCCATCACGCTTGTTGTGGCGCTATTGTTGCGCCGTCTGCGCCGAAACTGGCCCTCCATGCTGATCGGTCTGGTGGTGGCGACCACGCTGGCATGGGTGTGGCGCCATTACCTCAACGCCACGCCTTCAACGGCGCTGCGCATGCTGGGGCAGATGGCCGCACCGTGGCCGCGCTTTGAGTTGCCGCGCATCAGCTGGGCGCAGGCCTCGGACCTGGTCGGCCTGGCGTTTGCGCTGACCATCGTGGCGCTGGGGCAGGCGATTTCGATTGCCAAGACGGTGGCGCTGCGCTCGGGCCAGCGCATTGATGCGAACCGCGAGTTTCGCGGCCAGGGCCTGTCCAACATCGTCGGTGGATTCTTCTCGTGCTATGTGTCCTGCGGCTCCATGAACCGCTCCATGCCCAACCTGGAAGCCGGGGCTCGCACGCCACTGGCCTCGGTGTTTTCGGCGCTACTGCTGCTGGCGCTGGTGGCCGTCAGCGCGCCGTTGCTGGCGCAGATTCCCATGGCCGCGCTGGCCGCTCTGCTGGTGCTGGTGGCGCTGGCCTTGCTTGACTTTTGGCGCTGGCATCACCTGTTCAACCTGAGCCGCAGCGATTTTGCGGTGGCGTTGACCACCATGGTCGCCACCGTCACCATCCGGCTGGAGATCGCGATTTTGCTGGGCATGATCTTGTCGCTGATGTCTTTTCTGTACCGCACCTCGCGCCCCGCCATGCGCACCATGGGCTTTGACAGCCGCGGCCTGGACCGGCAGTTTGTGGTGATCGACAACACGCCCGACGCCGGGCTTGAAACGGTGGAAACGGCAAAACCGAACGATCCGGACGAGCCTCCCCGGCAGGTGCTGCCTGAATGCCCGCAGCTCAAGCTGCTGCGCATGGAGGGCGAGGTGTATTTCGGCGCGACCCAGCATGTGGCCGACATCCTGCATGCGCTGCGCAGCCAGCCGCAGCCGCAAAAACATTTGTTGGTCATGGGCAAGAGCATGAACTTCATCGACCTGGCCGGTGCCGAGCTGTGGGAGGCCGAGCTGGCGGCGCGCCGCGCCATGGGCGGCGATTTGTACTTTCACCGGCCCCGCCCCGAGGTGATTCGCATGTGGCGCAAAACCGGTTTTACCCGCGTGCTGGGGCCGGAGCACCAATTTCCCGACAAGTTCACCGCGATTTCCACCATCTTCAGCAAGCTGGATCCCGAGATTTGCCGGCGCTGCAGCGCCCGCATTTTCTGGGAATGCCAGAGCGCGCCGAAACCTGACGCGAACGCCGATGCCAACCCCGCTTGAACACCCGAGCGATGGGTTAAAGTTGTATGATAAATTCCGATTTCATATGATCAGCCACTTCAAGTCCATTACCCCCGGTGCGCATCTTTCTGACCGGGTTGCCGATGCGCTCGCCGCAGAGATTCGCGCGGGCCGCCTCGTGGCCGGTGACAAGCTCCCGACCGAAGCGGTGCTGGTCGAGCAGTTTTCGGTCAGCCGCACGGTGGTCAGGGAGGCGGTTTCGCGCCTGAAGTCGCTCGGGCTTGTCGACTCGCGGCAGGGTAGCGGCGTGTACGTGAAGGAAGCGGGCTTTTCACCGCTGAACTTCGACCCCCGCTACGCGGTGTCCAAGCAGGCCGTGATCCAGATGGTGGAGGTGCGACGGGCGCTGGAAGCCGAAGTCGCCGCGCTTGCGGCCCAGCGCCGCACCCAGGCCGATGTGAAGCGCATTCGCCAGTCGATCATCGCGCTGGAAAAGGCGGTGCAAGCCGGCGGCGACGGCGTGAGCGAGGATGTCAAGTTTCACCGCGCCATCGCCGATGCGGCACGCAATCCCTTTCTCATCGGCACGCTGGAGTACCTGGGCCAGTTCCTGCAAGGGTCCACGCGCGTCACCCGGGCCAACGAAGCGCGGCGCGCCGACTTCGCCAGGCAGGTGGCCGACGAACACGAACAAATTTCCCAGGCGATCGAGGCCGGCGACGTTGCCGCGGCCCGGCGATCGGCCGCACGCCACATGGACAATGCCATCAAGCGCATAGAGCAGGCCGACCCGGTTTTCTGGCAAGAGGAAGGCGTGCAACTGGCGCGTCCTCTGGTCACGGGTTTGCGCCCCAACACCTGACGCGCGCGCAAAGCGCCCACCGCCGCCATTGGGGAAAACCCCAGAAGACCTGATACAGCCAAGTTGTATGATAACCATATAAATCAACCAAGCGACCGGTCCTGCTGGTGGGGTCGCGCATACCCGGAGACGTACTACATGACTTCCTCGACCCTGGTGGGCGCCCTGCCCGCCGAAGACTCGCTTGAGCGCCGTGCCTACGGCAAAGTGTTCTGGCGCCTCGTGCCCTTCCTCATGCTCTGCTACGTGATCGCCTACCTCGATCGCGTGAACGTCGGCTTCGCCAAGCTGCAGATGGCGCAGCAGCTGGGTTTCAGCGAAACCGTGTTCGGCCTCGGTGCCGGCATCTTCTTCCTCGGCTACTTCCTGTTCGAGGTGCCCAGCAACCTGCTCATGAGCAAGGTCGGCGCGCGCATCTGGATCGCGCGCATCATGATCACCTGGGGCCTGCTGTCGGCCTGCTTTATGTTCGTGAAGACGCCCACCACCTTCTACATCTTGCGCTTCCTGCTTGGCCTGGCTGAAGCCGGCTTCTACCCGGGCGTGATCCTGTACCTGACCTACTGGTATCCGGCGCACCGGCGCGCCAAAATCATCGCGGTCTTCATGTCGGCGATTCCGGTGGCGGGCATCTTTGGCAACCCCCTGTCGGGCTGGATCATGGATGCCTTCAACGGTGCCTCATCGCTGCAAGGCTGGCAATGGATGTTCGTGATCGAGGCCGTGCCCGCCTTGCTGATCGGCGTGGTGGTGCTGTTCTACCTGGACAACGGCATTGCCAAGGCCAAGTGGCTGGATGCCGACGAGAAGAGATTGCTGGCGCGCGAGATCGAGCTTGACCAGCAGCACGGCAGCAAAGGCCCGCACTCGGTGGCCGGCGTGTTCAAGGACCGCCGCATCTGGTGGATGTCGCTGATCTACTTTGCCTTCGTCATGGGTCAGTACGCGCTGACGTTCTGGCTGCCCACCCTGGTCAAGGCCACGGGCGTCACGGGCAACCTGAACATCGGCCTGCTCAGCGCAATCCCCTTCGTCTGCGCCATCGTCGCCATGAACCTGTTCGGCCGCAGTGCCGACAAGCGCCGCGAGCGCCGCTGGCACCTGATCGTTCCGGCGCTGATGGGCGCGGTCGGCTTCACCGTTGCAGCCTCGTACACCCAGAACACCGTCGTATCGCTGGCCTTCCTCTCGCTGGCCGCGGCCGGCGTGCTGACCTGCGCACCGCTGTTCTGGTCGCTGCCCACGGCGTTCCTGTCGGGCACGGCCGCAGCCGCCGGCATTGCCGTCATCAACTCGGTGGGCAACCTGGCCGGCTTCGCGAGCCCCTACCTGATCGGCTACCTCAAGGACGCCACCGGCAGTACCCAGGTCGGCATGTACGTGCTGGCCGGCGCCCTGGTGGTCGGCGCGATTGCCGTCTGGTGGACGCCCAAAGAGCTCGTCAATCGCTGAGCCGCGCCCCATCATCTTCGTCATCCAAGGAGTTTTTTGACATGAATCCCATCATCGGTCTGATCGGCCTCGGCGCCATGGGCGGCGGCATGGCGCAGTCGCTGCGCCGCGCCGGCTACGCCTTGCGGGTCTTCGACGTGCGCGCCGACGTGGCCCAGGCCTTTGCGCAGGGCGGCGGGACGGCCTGCGCCACGCTGGCGGAGCTCGGTGCCCAGTGCGATATCGTCATCTCGGTGGTGGTCAACGCCGCGCAGACCGAGAGTGTGCTGTTCGGCAGCGGCGACGTCGCCGGTTGCGCGGCCGCCATGAAACCCGGCAGCGTGTTCGTGATGTGCTCCACGGTGGATCCGAACTGGTCGGCCGCGCTGGAACAGCGGCTGGCGGGACTCGGCCTGCTCTACATCGATGCCCCGATTTCCGGGGGCGCCGCCAAGGCCGCGAGCGGCGACATGACCATGATGACCTCGGGCAAGCCCGAGGCCTACGACCGCTGCGAAGCCGTCCTCAAGGCCATGGCCGCCAAGGTCTACAAGCTGGGCGACCGGGCCGGCGCCGGCAGCAAGGTCAAGATCATCAACCAGCTGCTGGCCGGCGTGCATATCGCCGCCGCCGCCGAAGCCATGGCGCTGGGCCTGCGCGAAGGCGTGGACGCGGCTGCACTGTACGAGGTGATCACCCACAGTGCCGGCAACAGCTGGATGTTCGAGAATCGCATGGCCCATGTGCTGGCGGCCGACTACACGCCGCTGTCGGCGGTCGACATTTTCGTCAAGGACCTGGGGCTCGTGCTCGACCTGGCGCGCGCCAGCAAGTTTCCGCTGCCGCTGTCCAGCACCGCGCACCAGATGTTCATGCAGGCGTCGACGGCCGGCTTCGCGAAGGAAGACGACAGCGCCGTGATCAAGATCTTCCCCGGCATCGAGCTGCCCCAAGCGCCCAAGGCGGCCGACTGAGACGCCAAGGCGGCCCCCTCCCTCTCCTCCCTTTCCCCAAGACACAACCATGAACATCCTGATTACCGGCGGCTGCGGCTTTCTCGGCGCGCGGCTGGCGCGCACGCTGCTGGCCCAAGGCACGCTGTCGCTTGCGGGCGCGGCCGCGCAGCCCATCACCACCATCACGCTGGCCGACCGCGTGCCGCCGCCCGACGATCTGGCCCGGGACCCGCGTATTGTCTTCGTTGGCGGTGATCTCAATGAGCTGCTGGACAGCCGGCAACTTCCCAACGCGGGTGTCGCGCTGATCTTTCACCTGGCCGCCGCCGTCAGCGGCGAATGCGAGGCGGATTTCGACCTGGGCATGCGCAGCAACCTGGATGCCACGCGCGCACTGCTCGAAGGCTGCCGCGCACTCGGCACGCAGCCGGTACTGGTGTTCTCGAGCTCGGTCGCGGTGTTCGGCAATTCGCACGAGCAGCCGCTGCCGGCCGTGATCGAAGACACGACCCTGCCCACGCCACAGGGCAGCTACGGCATCCAGAAATTCATCGGCGAGCAACTGGTGGCCGACTACACGCGCAAGGGCTTTGTGCAGGGTCGCAATGTGCGGCTGATGACGGTGTCGGTGCGGCCGGGCCGGCCCAACGCCGCCGCGTCGAGTTTTCTCAGCGGCATGCTGCGCGAGCCACTGGCCGGCGTGCGTGCCCGCGTGCCGGTCCATCCCGACACGGCCGTCGCGCTCTCCTCGCCGGCGAGCACCATCAAAGGGCTGCTGCGGGCGGCGCAGGCCAGCAGCCGGGAATGGGGCGCCCGCACGGCGGTCAATTTGCCGGCCCTCACGGTGACGGTGCGCGACATGGCCGCGGCGCTGGAGCGTGTAGCCGGGCCGGCCGCGACCGCGCTGCTCGACTGGGACATCGACGAAGGCATCACGGCCATTGTCGGCAATTGGCCCAGCCGGGTCCAGACGACGCGCGCCAGCGTGCT
The DNA here is from genome assembly GCA_036506595.1 of Polaromonas sp. Classification (GTDB taxonomy): domain Bacteria; phylum Pseudomonadota; class Gammaproteobacteria; order Burkholderiales; family Burkholderiaceae_C; genus Polaromonas. The sequence continues at coordinate 7,087 of DASXRN010000385.1, forward strand.
GGGACTGCGCGCGGACGACAACTTCGAAGACGTGATCCGCGACTACGTGCGTGAAAACCCGGGTGCCGTGAAGCTGTCGCTGCAACAGGGGCTGTAATGGGCAAGATTTTTCTAGGCTGCATCGCCGACGACTTCACCGGCGCCACCGACCTCGCCAACAATCTGGTGCGCGCCGGCATGCGCGTGGTGCAAACCATCGGGACCCCCAGCGGCGCGCTCGACGCCGAGGTCGATGCCGTGGTGGTGGCGCTCAAGTCGCGCACCATTGCGCCGGCGGACGCCATCGCGCAGTCGCTGCAGGCGCTCCGGTGGCTGCAGGCGCAGGGCGCGCAGCAAATCTATTTCAAGTACTGCTCCACCTTCGACAGCACCTTCAGCGGAGAAACCCGCGGCAACATCGGCCCGGTGACCGAAGCCCTGATGGACGCACTGAAGACCGACTTCACCATCGCCACACCCGCCTTTCCCGACAACCAGCGCACCGTCTTCAAGGGCTACCTGTTTGCCGGCGACGTGCTGCTCAATGAAAGCGGCATGCAGAACCATCCGCTCACGCCCATGACCGACGCCAACCTGGTGCGCGTGCTGCAGGCGCAATGCAAGCGCAAGGTCGGCCTGATCGACTACCGCGTCGTGGCCCAGGGCGAGGCCGCGATCCGTGCGCGCATTGACCAGCTCAAGGCCGAGGGGATCGGGGCAGCCGTGGTGGATGCGCTGTCCAATGACGACCTGCTGCGCCTGGGCCCGGCGCTCAAGGGCATGCCGCTGGTCACCGCCGGCTCCGGCGTGGCCATTGGCCTGCCGCAAAACTTCGGCATCACGCCCTCCTCCGCTGCCAGCGAGTTGCCCCCGACAGGCGGCCTTCAGGCCGTGGTGTCGGGCAGCTGCTCGCTGGCCACCAACCGCCAGGTGTTGGCCTTCATCAGGGCCGGGCGCCCGGCGCTGGGCATTGACCCCTTGCGCATCGCGGCCGGCGTGGACGTCGCGGCCGAAGCGCTGGCCTGGGCCGCGCCGCTGATTCAGAAAGGCCCGGTCCTGGTGTATTCCACGGCAGACTCGAACGCGGTGAAATCGGTGCAAGGTCGCCTCGGCGTCGAAGAGGCCGGTGCCATGGTCGAGCGCACCATCGCGGCCATCGCGCGCGGCCTGGTCGAGCGCGGCGTGCGCCAGCTGGTCGTGGCCGGCGGTGAAACCTCGGGCGCCTGCGTGCAGGCACTGAACATCACACAGCTGCAGATCGGCCCGCAGATCGATCCCGGCGTGCCCTGGTGCCATGCGTCGTCCGATGCGGCCGACGCGAAAGGATTGCACCTCACGCTCAAGTCGGGCAACTTCGGCACCGACGACTTTTTCACCAAAGCCTTTACGATGCTCGCATGACTGAAACCCAGGCCCGCGAAGAAATCTGCCGAATCGGCCGCAGCCTGTTCGAGCGCGGTTATGTGCACGCCACGGCCGGCAACATCAGCGTGCGGCTCGATGATGGCTTCCTGATCACGCCCACCGATGCCTGCCTGGGCTTTCTGGACCCGGTGCGGTTGGCCCGGCTCGATGCCAACGCCCGGCAGATCAGTGGTGATATTGCTAGCAAAACCATAGCGCTTCATGCCCATATCTATGGAGCTGCTGCCCGATTTGATGCCAAAACCCGGTGCGTGATCCACACCCACAGCACACACTGCGTGGCGCTGAGCCTGCAGGCCACGGCTGCCGAGCTGCTGCCACCGGTCACGCCCTACTTCGTGATGAAGGTCGGCCATGTTCCGCTGATTCCCTACCACCGCCCTGGCGATCCGCAGGCGGCGGCCCTGGTCGCGCAAACCATTGCCCGTTATGGCGAGCAAGGCACGCCGATCCGCGCCGTCATGCTCGAGCGTCTGGGGCCCAATGTCTGGCACCAGACGCCGGCCGCGGCCATGGCCACGCTCGAAGAACTTGAAGAAACCGCCAAGCTGATGGCCCTGAGCCACCCCCAACCTCAACCCCTGACTGAAACCCAAATCGACGAACTGCGCCAGACCTTTGGCGCGCGCTGGTGAACCCTATGCCTCAATTCGCTGCCAACCTCTCCATGCTCTACCCCGAACTCGATTTTCTCGACCGCTTTGAAGCGGCCGCGAAAGATGGCTTCAAGGCGGTCGAGTACCTGTTCCCCTATGCCTACGAAAGTCGTGAACTCGCCGCGCGCCTGCAGGCCCACGGCCTGCAGCAAGTGCTGTTCAATGCGCCGCCAGGTGACTGGGACCAGGGCGAGCGCGGCCTGGCCTGCCTGCCCGGGCGCGAGGCCGAGTTTCGCGCCGGCATCACCCAGGCGCTGGCCTATGCGGCGGCACTCGGCTGCCCGCGCGTCCATGTGATGGCCGGCCTGCTGCCCGCGGGCAGCGAGCGCGAAGCGGTGCGCCCCACCTACGTGAGCAACCTGCGCTGGGCCGCCGCCGAGGCCGCGAAACAGAACGTCGATCTGCTGATCGAGCCGATCAACACCCGCGACATCCCGCGCTTCTTCTTGAACCGGCAGGACCATGCGCATGAACTGATCGCCGAGATCGGCGCGCCCAACCTCAAGGTGCAGTTCGACCTGTACCACTGCCAGATTGTCGAGGGCGATGTGGCCATGAAGATACGCCAGTACCTGCCGACCGGCCGCGTCGGCCATTTCCAGATCGCCGGTGTGCCCGAGCGGCACGAGCCCGACATGGGCGAGATGAACTACCCCTACCTGTTCAAGGTGATCGACGAGGTGGCGCAGCAATGCGGCTGGACCGGTTGGGTCGGCTGTGAATACCGGCCCAGCCGTGGCGTGCAGGCGGGCGGCACCTCCGCAGGGCTGGGCTGGCTGCAGGCTTGGCGCTAGGCGACAAGCCGGTGCGACCCTGACAAGCGATTCGCACACGGCCACTTTCAAGTGGGTTTTCCATGCCTGCTTTTGGATTAAATTTGTATGATAACCATATCAATTTTCGTGTAAGGCGAGTTTCCCCCGCCCTTGCTGAGCCGTTGCTTCGATCAAAACCCGAGAGACCAATGACACCCCATGACGTGCTTTCGCTGACAAGACGCTCGGCGCTGT
>DASXRN010000386.1:0-3197 GCA_036506595.1 Polaromonas sp.
TCAAAGCTCAGCAGCGAGCTTTGCGGCAAAAAGGCGTAGTCCTTGTCAAACACCTCGCGCGGCATGCAGTAGCTGCAGCGGAAGTTGCAGCGGTCCGTCACGCTGATGCGCAAATCGTGCAGCGGTCGGCCCAGCGTATCGTTGAGCCGGCCTGTTGGGGCCGACAAGCGGGCAGGGATGTGCGGCACGCGGCTTGCGTAGCGGATGTCTGCCAAGGGAATTACTTTGTCTGTCATGATGGATGGCCTAATAAGAGAATTTACTCCATTGGCCCGCGCCTGTCGCTGACGGCATGGCCTTGTCCCCAAGCGGGGCAAGTTCTAAGCCGCCTTGCTAGCTAAACGCAGCGCGCGCCGTCCACCTCAATGCACACGCCGCTGATGAAGTCGGCCTCGTCGCTGGCCAAGTACAGGGCTGCGTTGGCCACGTCGAGTGCCGTGGAAAAGCGCCCTAGCGGAATGCTGGCCCGGAACCTGGCTTTGCGTTCTTCGTCCAGCGGGCCGCCGGCAAATTCGGCCGACAAGCCAGTGTCGGGGTTGAATACCGGGTTGATGCAGTTCACCCGGATGTTGTCGGGCCCCAGTTCGGCCGCCAGCGACTTCGACGTGGTGATCACCGCGCCCTTGGAGCCGTTGTACCAGGTCAGGCCCGGGCGGGGGCGCACGCCGGCCGTCGAGGCAATGTTGATGAAACTGCCGCCACCCTGCGCCCGAAACACCGGTGTTGCATGGATGGTGGCGAGGTAAATGCTTTTGACATTGATGGCATAGCATTTGTCAAAATCGTCTTCGCTGACCTCCAGCGCCGGCTGGTTGCGGTGCGTCCAGCCCGCGTTGTTGACCATCACGTCGAGCTTGCCGTAGCGCTCCACGGCGGCTTCCACCAAGGCTTTGACCTCATCAGATTTCGTCACGTCAGCCGCAAAAAACGATGCCGTCCCACCCGCCTTGAGGATGGCGGCCACCACTTTTTCGCCCAACGCCACATTGATGTCATTCACGATGACTTGGGCTCCTTCAGCCGCCAGCCGTCTGGCAATGCCTTCACCAATACCGCCGCCTGAACCGGTGACGATGATGGATTTATCCTTGACTCGCATGTTGATGGTCTTTCTGCTATTTGCTGGTTCTGTTGTCAGTCGATGTGATGAGGCTTGTCTTTTTGACGCGAAAGGCTTTCGTTGACTTGACTATTGTTGCTGATTGCGCGTTAAGGGTTTCCCTGCATGCCGGCATGCCTGGAAACAGCCGCCGTCCATCTAGAATGCACCCACAAGTCAAGGGGGATTCATGAAATATCCATTTGCTCGCGCGTCTGCGAGCGTGTTGTTGTGCGCGCTCGTGCTTTTGGGTGCACCCGTGCAGGCGCAGCAGTCCAAAAATCTGGCTCCCGGATTCTCGCAGCGCTCGGCTGCGTCCAAGCTGGTGGTTGTGCCGGCCGATCTGGAACTGTTTTCAATTGGCGCGGGCGGCGTGCCCGAGCCGAGGGCCGACTGGACACTGGCCGCCCAGCGAAATGTCAAATCCGGCCTTGCTTCGCGCAAGCTGCAGCTTGGCAACGACGTGATGGGGCTCGAGGAAAAGGATATGGACGAGCTTGCTGACATCAATTCGCTGCACGGCGCCGTCGCCCAGTCCGTCTTTTTGCATCACATGGTGGGCGGTGTCCTGAAGCTGCCCACCAAGAGCGATGCGCTGAACTGGTCCATGGGGGACGCCGTCAAGCCGCTGAAGGACAAGACCGGTGCCGATTACGCCCTGTTCATCTGGATTCGCGACAGCTATGCCAGCAACGAGCGCAAGGCCGCGATGATCGCAATGGCGGTGCTGGGCGTCGGCATTGCGGGCGGCTCCCAGATTGGTTATGCCTCGCTGGTTGACCTGAACGACGGGCGGATTGTCTGGTTCAATGATTTGCGCCGGGCTTCTGGCGATTTGAGGGAGGCTGAGCCCGCGAAGGAGACGGTTGAGGTTCTTCTCAAAGGCTTTCCCGTTTCCCAATGATGGGCATGCCTTCCAGCGGGCGCCGTGCATTTTTACGGTCGGCCTGCAAGCATTGCCTCGGTATGGGCGCCCTGTTGCCGGGCCTGCCGGCGTTGGCGCAAGACGGCGCAGCCGTGGCCAGCGCTACCAGTTCGCCGCTGCCGGCGGAACGTTTCGTCCGGCCCGCCCTGGAGACGGACGAGGGCGGCTTATGGGGAATGATGGACCGTGAAGAGGCGCGGCTGCGGCGCAGCCCGTTTGTCGTTCGCGACGCCCAGCTGAGCAAATACCTGCAGGACCTGGTGTGCCGGCTCGCGGGCGATCATTGTCCCGACATCCGCGTGCATGTGGTGCGGACACCGCTGTTCAACGCCACCATGGCGCCCAACGGAATGATGCAGGTCTGGACCGGGCTGCTGCTGCGTGCGGAGAACGAGGCACAGCTGGCGGCCATTCTGGGTCATGAAATCGGTCACTACCTCGAGCGGCACACCCTGGAGCGTTTGCGCGACATGCGAAGCCGGGCTGCCTTTGCCCAGTTCATGGGGATGTTCGGTGTGGTGGGAGCGATCGGCCAGCTGGGCGCGCTCGCAGGCGCTTTTGCATTTTCACGGGAGCACGAAACACGTGCCGACCGCCTGGGCATGCGCCTGATGAAACGCGCCGGTTACGACGGCCAGCAGGCGGCCCAGGTATGGGACAACCTGCTGGGCGAACTCAAGGTTACCGGGGGTCAAGATGCCGGCAAGCGCAGCCCCATGATGGCGACACATCCGCCGGTTGAGACGCGCCGGGATGACCTGCTCAAACTTGCGGGAGATGCCTCCGGAAGTACTGGCACTGCGGAATACCAGCAGGCCATGTCGCAGTACCGCTTCGGTTGGCTCCAGGACGAAATCCGGCGCGGCCAGTTTGAGGAAAGCCTGGTTCTGTTCAACCGCCTGCTGGCGCGTAACGCACAGGACCCCCAGGCGCTGTATGCGCGCGGCGAGGTCTACCGGCTGCGCGCGGGCAAAGAGGACCTGCAGGATTCGCTGAACGACCTGACGCGCGTGACGGCACTGGAGCAACCGCCCGCCGAGGCTTTCAGGGCGCTCGGCCTGGTGCAAAAGCAGCGTACCGACGGCGCCTCCGCAGTGCAGGCGTTTGAAAAATATCTTGCAGTTGCTCCCGAAGCAGCTGATGCCGGTCTCATCAAAAACTATATTGCGGAAC
>DASXRN010000387.1:0-3880 GCA_036506595.1 Polaromonas sp.
TCTGGCCGGGTTCGGATATTTGCAGGAGTGCCATGGCGTTTTCTTGTAGACCCTTATTGTCCCAGTTGATCAATGCGGGCATCCACTTCACTGGCAAAACGCTCAATGAACATAAGGCTTCTGACCTGCTGGGCGGCTTGCGAAAAGTCTTTGTCGATGTCTAGCGATTGCTCTATTTTCAATAGCTGCTCGCGCTCGTCTCTATTGACCTCGGAGGCTATTTCTTCCATATGCTGGATGGTTTTGGCCTCGTCCAATGCTTCGCGCCAATGCATTTGCTGCATCAGGAAATGGGTCGGCATGGCGGTATTATTGTGGGCATTGATGGGCGCGCCGTGCAACTCGCACAAATAGCTGGCCCGCTTCAACGGATCCTTGAGCCGCTGGTAGGCCTCGTTGATGCGCACCGACCACTGCATGGCCACGCGCTGGGCGGCAGCGCCCTGCGCCGCGAACTTGTCGGGGTGCGCCTCACGCTGCAAGGCTTTCCAGCGGGCATCAAGCGCAGCGCGGTCTTGCGCAAACTGCACGGGAACACCAAAAAGTTCGAAGTCGTTGGATTGAATATTCATGTCAGTAAAAAGCCGCCAGCACGGTCAGTGTTGGCGGCTCAGCAATGGCTGCGCACTGGGGCAAAAAAGTATCAAACCCGAAAACTCTCTCCGCAACCGCAACGGTCGCGTTCATTCGGGTTGATGAACTTGAAGCCCTCATTCAAACCCTCGCGCACAAAGTCAAGCTGGGTACCGTCGATGTAGGCCATGCTTTTGGGGTCTACCAGCACCTTGACGCCATTGTCTTCAAACACCACGTCTTCGGGCGCAATCTCGTCGGCATATTCAAGCTTGTAGGCCAGGCCCGAGCAACCCGTGGTTTTGACGCCCAAACGCACGCCCACACCCTTACCGCGCTTCTTCATGTAGCGGGTCACGTGGCGGGCAGCAGCGTCGGTGAGAGTAACGGACATTTGAATCACTCAAAAACTAAATAGGCCAAACCAGGCGGGTCAATCAGTAGGTGCGTGTTAGTGCGCCTGCATTTTTTGCTTGTAGTCATTCACGGCGGCCTTGATGGCGTCTTCCGCCAGGATGGAGCAGTGAATTTTGACAGGCGGCAGGGCCAGCTCTTCAGCAATGGCGCTGTTTTTAATGCTTGCCGCTTCGTCCAGCGTTTTGCCCTTGACCCATTCGGTCACCAGCGAGCTGGAGGCAATCGCCGAGCCGCAGCCATAGGTTTTAAAGCGCGCATCTTCAATCACGCCGGTAGTCGGGTTGACTTTGATCTGCAGCTTCATCACGTCGCCGCAAGCCGGGGCGCCGACCATGCCGGTGCCCACGGTCTCGTCGCCCTTTGCAAACGAGCCGACGTTGCGAGGGTTTTCGTAGTGGTCTACCACTTTTGCGCTGTATGACATGATTAATTCCTAAGTTCTCTAAGTTCTGTTTGCTCGGCAGATGGCTGCTATCTCATCTCAGGCCACCTGAACGCCTGTTTGTTTAATGCGCCGCCCACTGGATGGTGGACAAGTCAACACCATCCTTGAACATCTCCCACAAGGGCGACAGTTCCCGCAGCTTGGCCACGTTTTCCTTGATGACGGCGACCGCGTAATCGATCTCTTCCTCGGTGCTCCAGCGGCCAATCGTCATGCGCAAGCTGCTGTGCGCCAGCTCGTCGCTGCGGCCCAGCGCACGCAGCACATAGCTGGGCTCCAGGCTGGCCGAGGTACAGGCCGAGCCGCTAGACACAGCCAGGCCCTTGATGCCCATGATCAGTGACTCGCCTTCGACAAAGTTGAAGCTCATGTTCAAGTTGTGCGGCACGCGCTTGTCGGCATGCCCGTTCAGGAACACCTCTTCAATGTCCTTGAGACCGTTCAACATGCGATCGTGCAGGGCCTGGATGCGCTTGTTTTCTTCGTGCATTTCGGCCTTGGCAATGCGGTAGGCCTCGCCCATGCCGACGCACTGGTGTGTGGGCAAAGTGCCGGAGCGCATGCCGCGCTCGTGGCCGCCGCCGTGCATTTGCGCCTCCAGGCGCACACGTGGCTTGCGGCGCACGTACAAAGCGCCTATGCCCTTGGGGCCGTAGGTCTTGTGCGAGGTCAGGCTCATCAGGTCAACCGGCAAGGTGGCCAGGTCGATGTCCACGCGACCGGTCGCTTGCGCCGCATCCACATGGAAAATAATGCCCTTCTCGCGGCACAAGGCGCCAATGGCCGGAATATCCTGGATCACGCCGATTTCGTTGTTGACGAACATGACGCTGACCAGAATGGTGTCGGGCCGAATAGCGGCTTTCAACACATCCAGATTGAGCAAGCCGTCGGTCTGCACGTCCAGGTAGGTCACTTCAAAGCCCTGACGCTCCAGCTCGCGGCAGGTGTCAAGCACGGCCTTATGCTCGGTCTTGACTGTGATGATGTGCTTGCCCTTGGTTTTGTAGAAATGCGCAGCGCCCTTGAGCGCCAGGTTGTTGGACTCGGTGGCTCCGCTGGTCCAGACGATCTCGCGCGGGTCGGCACCAATCAAGTCGGCAACCTGCTCACGCGCTTTTTCAACGGCGGCCTCCGCTTCCCAACCCCAGGCATGGCTACGCGAAGCCGGGTTGCCAAAATGCTCGCGCAACCAGGGAATCATGGCGTCCACCACCCGTGGGTCACACGGGTTCGTGGCGCTGTAGTCCATATAAATCGGGAAGTGTGGGGTATCCATGTGGCTAGCTCTTTAATTCACGGGCTGGCTGGCAGCTTAAAACAATGACATCAATGCAATCAGATCAGAACCGGGGAAACAAGCCCCCCGGTCCGGATCTTTATCAGGACTTGGAAAATGCGTTACCCAGGGCGAACACGGAATTGGGCGCATTCACGCGAATGGGTTTGACCACTGGCGCGGTGAAGATGGCTTTTTTCACCAGTGGGGTGCTCTCAATCACCACGCCTTTGGCCAGCTGGTCATCCACCAGTTTTTGCAAGGTCACGGAGTCCAGAAACTCCACCATGCGGCTGTTCAGGGAGGCCCACAGCTCATGCGTCATGCAGCGGCCGCCTTCTCCTTCGCCCAGGCAGTTTTCCTTGCCACCGCACTGGGTGGCATCAATCGGCTCGTCCACCGACACGATGATGTCGGCCACGGTAATTTCGGAGGCCTTGCGGCCCAGTGTGTAACCACCGCCAGGGCCACGGGTGGACTCCACCAGTTCATGGCGGCGCAGCTTGCCGAACAGTTGTTCAAGGTAAGACAGGGAAATCTGCTGACGCTGGCTGATCGCAGCCAAGGTGACGGGGCCACTGTTCTGGCGCAGTCCCAAATCGATCATGGCAGTGACCGCAAAGCGGCCTTTGGTCGTGAGGCGCATAACAAGCTCCTTTAAATTGGCTTGACTTATCGTTTTCACCCCGAAAGCTTGTGGCCACCAGGGGACTCTTCCTCCCGCCGCCCAGGTCAGTCAGCCGGCTATCGCGGGGGCTTTTTTCTTAGTCGATTGTTCTTGACTGTTTTCGTCAAGTATAACACAGGCAGCGATTTCGCCTGAAACGGGGCCCAAAACCTCGGGCTAACCCGCAGAGACCCTTCTCGAAAGCACCAATACGGTGCAGGAACTCAAAGCCGATACCTTGGCGCGGCTTGAGCCAGCATTTCAAGTCGGCACAATATTGTCGACGCCCGGCGCACCAAATGCCTGCTGCTTCAGGATGTGCAGTTGGTCGCGCACCCTGGCGGCTTTTTCGAATTCGAGGTTTTTCGCGTGCTCAATCATCTGCTTTTCAAGCCGCTTGATTTCACGCGCGATGTCTTTCTCGCTCATGTCTTCCACCAGCGCTTTTTGCATTTCGAGTTTTTCGGCTTCCTTGCCGGATTTTTCGCTGTACACGCCA
>DASXRN010000388.1:0-17668 GCA_036506595.1 Polaromonas sp.
CAGCCCGGCAACGCTACGGTGTTTGCGCTGGCGTTTTGGCTTGGTTCCGGGATTTGTGGAAATCCCAGATAGTGCAGATTAATCAGCAAGCATATTAGTTATTCTCGCCAACGGCGATCTGGCGGGCCTGCCTTTCAAGGACGGTGTCAAAGAGGGGGGTTGCATCCATGGTGGCATGCCCGAAGGCTTTGACATCAAGGACCACGGCCTGACCAAGTTGCGTCTGGCGGTGCTGCACGGCCTGGTGTTTGCCACTTTCAGCGACGAGGCTGAACCGCTGGAGGACTACCTCGGCCCCCATGTCATGCCCTGGCTGGACCGCATCTTCAAGGGCCGGCAGCTGACCCTGCTGGGCTACAACCGCCAGCGCATTCCGGGCAACTGGAAGCTGATGATGGAAAACATCAAGGATCCCTAGCACCCCGGCCTGCTGCACACCTGGTTTGTGACCTTCGGCCTGTGGCGCGCCGACCAGAAAAGCCGCATGGTGATGGATGCAGAAGGCCGCCATGCGGTGATGATTTCAAGGCGCAACGACGGGGGCAGCAATGCTGCGGTGACCGAGGGCGTGACCAGCTTCAAGGCCAACATGGTGCTGCACGATGAGCGCCTGCTCGACGTGGTGCCCGAAGCCTGGTGGAAGATTCCCGACCCGTCCGCGCCCGGCAGCGACATCACGCCCACCATGACCATGATCACGCTGTTTCCCAGCCTGATCATCCAGCAGCAGGTGAACTCTTTAAGCACGCGCCACATCGTGCCGCGTGGCGAGGGCGAGTTTGATTTTGTCTGGACCCACTTTGGCTTTGCCGATGACACACCCGAGATGACGCAGCGCCGTTTGCGCCAGGCCAACCTGTTCGGCCCGGCCGGCTTTGTCAGTGCCGATGACGGTGAGGTGATCGAACTCAGCCAGAGCGGCTTCAAACAATGGGGCGAGGGCGGCAGCACCCTGTGCGAACTCGGCGACACGGGCACCGAGATGACCGAACACATGGTGACCGAAACCCTGATTCGCAGCATGTATGCCTACTGGAAAAAAGTGATGGCGGTATGAACCTCGAAACCCTTTTGTTGCACCACGCGATCGACCAGCTCAATGCCGCCTATGCCGTCGCGCTGGACGACAAGCGTTTTGAGGACTGGCCCGGTTTCTTTGTGGAATACGGCCAGTACAAAGTGCAGGCGCGCGAGAACTTTGACCGGGGCCTGCCGCTGGCACTGATGGCGCTGGAGAGCCTGGGCATGATGAAAGACCGGGTCTTTGGCATCACGCAAACCATTTACCACGCCCCGTATTACATGCGGCATGTGGTGAGCCCGGCGCGGGTCACGGATCAGCAGGGCGACGTCATCCGCGCCCAGGCGAACTACGCCGTGTTCCGCACCCGGCCAGGCGGTGTCAGCGAGGTGTACAACGTGGGCCGCTACATCGACGAACTGGTGCGGGTGCAAGGGCGCCTGAAGTTTCAGTCGCGCCGCTGCGTGTACGACAGCGAGATGGTGCTGAATTCGCTCATTTATCCGGTTTGACGCGGTGGCCCCGGGCAGGGCGTGCACCGCTGCATCCGTTGAGGGCGGGTGTTTTTTTGTGTATCGGCAACCTTAAGCCAAAATTAATTTGAATGGCGCAAATGCCGTTTGAATTAATCGCAAAAAAACCGCACTCCACTTTTTCTGTGATGTGTTACATAAAGTTACTCTAGTTTTGCTTGGATACGTGCCATTGCAGTTGTCGGGGCCGATCTTTTTTGGAGGCCTGCGGATGGCCGGAAATGGTGAGTGTTGCCGGACAGTCCGGACGTTCCAAGCCCTGTCAGCGCGGCACCTCGCATAAAAAAGTAGCCATTTATGGGGATTGCTTACCCATTGACTGGGCACCAAACTTCCCCTGACAACTGGAAAAAAGCGGGGATGACCATGAAATCGGTACACAAGATGGGCCTGGATGCGCAGCCGGATTTCCCGGTTTTCTCCACCGGTGTCACGGGCGAGGGCTATGTGTACGACGGCTGCCGGAGTGCGCTGTCCGCGGGCTGGAGCCGCAGGGGGTTCATCGAGACCTTGGGGCTGACGGGCGCCACCCTGGCGGCAGCGCCCCTGGCGTCCCTGCTGCTCCCGACCTCTGCCATTGCAGGTACCGCTGTAGAGGATTTCACGTTCGCGATCCTCGCTGACAGCCATACCATGGGGAAGAAAAATAGCCCCATGAAAGTCCGGCTGGAGGCGGCCATCAAGCAGATCAACGCGATGAACCCGGCGCCCGACTTCGTGATGTACCTGGGTGACGCCATCACCGACGGCACGATCGAGGAGTTCAAGTATTTCGAAGACATCATCGCCGGACTCAAACCAAAAATTCATTACCTGGCTGGTGAGCACGACTGGTACCTGGACATGGGCGAGTACTACATGCGGCACATGATCCGGCGCTCCAGGCCTTACTACTCGTTCAACCACAAGGGGGCGCATGTCATGGCGCTGCACGGGTCCAATTTGAACGATTTCTGGAGTCGTCGCAAGCTGAGCCCGCAAGAGCGGATGAAAGTGGCCGGCGATATCAACGACCCGACCCAGGGGACCTTCGCGCTCGGCAGGGCGCAACTGGACTGGATGGAAAGGGACCTGGCAAAAGTGCCCAAGGATGCGCCCATCCTGATCTTCAGCCATGTGCCGCTGTATCACTACTACAAGCCCTGGAATTTCTGGACCGAGGACGCAGACCAGGCCCACGCCATCCTCAAGCCCTTCAGCAACGTCCAGATGTTTCACGCGCATGTGCACCAGCTGGTGGAGCACCAGATCGCCAACATGAAGTTCTGCGGGATCTTGTCCACCTCATGGCCTCATCCCTATCCCGAGAGCTATCACACACTGGGGCTGAGCGGCCAGATGCCGCGCTCCAACCCGGCCCGGCTGTACGACGGCCTGGGCTGGCATATCGGCAAAGTAGAAGGCGGCAGCGGCAAGGTCAGCCACGAAGATATTTTGTGGACCCTCAAGCCGCCGGCGGGTTGAGGACAGGCAACGCATCAAAGCTGGATCGAAGAGAAATCGCCAAAGGAAGGGAATCATGAAACCGACCATTCAAACGGTGCTGCCCGAGGTGCTGGGTGTGCTCATGTTCATCGCCCTGACGTCGCTGGGTGTCGCCACGGCTGAGGATGCGACTAAGCAGCCGCGAGGCATTCATGTGCAAAGTCCGAAACTGGACCCGGAACTGGTGCGCAAGACCAGGGAAGAAACAGACAAGGTGATCAGGCGCGGTGAGATGCTGTGGAAGGATCGCCAACTGGGCACCAACGGCCAGAACTGCAATATGTGCCATCCCAACGGCGCGGCCACGCATCCCGAGACGTTTCCCAAGTTCAAGCAGCAGTTTGGTCGGGTCGTGACGGTTCAGGAATTCATCAATTGGTGCATCGTCGCCGCCCTGCGCGGTGACAGTCAGGAGATCGGCAGCGACGTATTGACGGCGCTGGAAGCGTATCAGGCACATGAGAATCGCGGCCAGATCATGGAAATTGGCGCTCCCGGGCCGTGATGCGGAAATTGTCACTTTGGTGAAGGAGGTGCCATGAAAATCAACCGCAGAAGCTTTGCAATTCAATCACTTCTCGGCACGGCCGGGCTGGTCGCGGCGGACGTGACGCACGCGCAAGCATCCATGCTTCTGGAATCTCATCCCCAGGCGAGCACGCTGGGCTACAGGGTTGATGCCAGCAAGGTCGACAGGGCCAATTTTCCGAAATATGTTCCGGGGCAAAAATGTGCTGAATGCCAGATGTTTCGGGCCCAGCTGGGCACGGCAGCTGGATCGTGCGCCATCTATCCGGGAAAACTGGTCAGCGCTGAGGGGTGGTGCAATGCGTTCATCCAAAAGGTATAGGTTGATCACACGCATCGTGGCCGGACGCACAGGCGCCGGCCTAACGATCTGTCCGTGACGGGTGCTTGTTGCGGCACGGACCATCGGCAGGGCTAAGCCATGGGCCAGCCCATGCTCCCGTACCGCCCCGCACAACGTAGGGCGCTATATCGACGGGAGCATGAAAAAAGGCGACTCACTGAAGTTCAGGAGTCGCCTGTGTCTGCATATCTGTGTGTGCATATAACAGCGAGATGATTCTTAACTCGCTGATTTACCCCATCTGAGCGCATCAGACGGAGGGGGCGTCAAGGCTCAGCGTTTTTTACCGAGTTCATTACCGATCAATGCGCCTGCAGCTGCACCACCCACAGTTCCGATTGTGCTGCCGCCAGTCACGGAGTTGCCGACTACGCCGCCCACTACTGCGCCGGTGGCTGTGCCGATTTGTGCATTGGTCGGGCGGCTTGCGCAGCCCGACAGTGCGGTCAGCGAGATAAGGGAGGCGGCGACTGCGGATATCAAGAGTTTCATGTTCATAGGGGTTTCCTTTTCCCGGAGTGTCAGGCTTTTCGCTGTTGACCCAGGCGCATGTGTACGTCTTTGTGTCTTCGCTTTGCCTGTGACTTCAATGTAAATGCGGAAGCGGTTTCAGCTTGTAGGAGAAGGCCATTGCCCGCTGTCGGCGTTGGCTTGGCTTTGGCTCGGAATCGCGCTTGCAGACACCATTTCTGCCGCAATTTACAAAACGCTACAGGGCGCGGTTGCGCGCCAGCGGCGGGTTTTTTGCGAAATAGTGCATGATGCCGCGCATCAGCGCATCGGCCAGCTGTACCTGGTAGTCATCGCTGCGCAGCCTGGCTTCTTCATCGGGGTTGCTGATGAAGGCGGTTTCCACCAGCACGCTGGGAATGTCGGGCGCCTTCAGCACCGCAAAGCCGGCCTGTTCAACCCTGGGCTTGTGCAGCTTGCCGACATTGCCGATCTCGCCCAGCATGGCGCTGCCCAGTTTCAGGCTGTCATTGATCTGCGCCGTGGTGCTCATGTCCAGCAGGGCTTTCTGAACCTGCGCATCCTTGGCCTTGACATTGATCCCGCCCACCAGGTCGGCTGAGTTTTCCTTGTCGGCAATCCAGCGCGCGGCGCTGCTGGAAGCGCCTTTTTCACTGAGTGCAAAAACGCTGGCGCCTTGGGGCCGGGCGGTGAAGAAGGCATCGGCATGGATGCTGATGAAAAGATCGGCCTGCACGCGGCGCGCCTTTTGCACGCGGACGTGCAGCGGCACAAAAAAATCGGTATCGCGCGTGAGGTAGGCGCGCATATTGGGTTGCTGGTTGATGCGGTCACGCAGGCGATGCGCAATTTGCAGCACCACATCTTTCTCGCGGGTGCCGCCGGGGCCCACCGCACCGGAGTCTTCCCCGCCATGGCCGGGGTCCAGCGCCACGATGACGAGGCGATCGGCCTTGCCTTTGGCTGTGGCCGCCTCGTCTGCGGGTGGCTTGGCTGCATTCGCGTTGGTTGTTGGCGCTTTGCTGTCTGCCGGTCTGCCGGAGCCTGAGGCGGCGTTTGAAGACGGCTTTCCGGTTTGTTTGGCGATCAGCTCGCCGAGCGGGTCTGTGCCCGCACTCGCGGCGGGGCTTGCAGCCGGCGGTTTGTCCGAAAGCCGTTCGGCAATCAGGGCCTCCAGCGGGTCTGCAGCCAGCGCCGGGTAAAGATCAAACACCAGCCGGTACTGGTAAGCGGCCACAGGCGGCAGCGTGAACACCTGCGGCAGCATGGGCTGCTTGAGGTCAATTACCAGCCGCACCACGCCCGGTGCGTTTTGCCCGACCCGAATGCCGGAGATATTCGGGTCGTCCGATTTCACCTTGGCCACCAGTTCGCGCAGGGCCGGAATCAGGTCAATGCCTTCAATATCCACCGCCAGGCGCGGCGGCTCGGCCACAAAGAACTGCCGGGCCTTGATCTCGCCATCGGACTCGATGGTGATCCGCGTGTAGTCCGTGGAAGGCCAGACCCGCACCGCCACAATCGTGGCGCCGCGCGCGATGTGCTGCACGCCCAGCAGCAGTGCCACACCGCCCAGTTGCAGGGCTTTTCGCCGGTTAGGCCGGCCGGGGCGGCCAGGGTGGCTGGTGTTTGGGGCCTTCATGCCAGCAACTCCGCGCCCGTGGCGGTGTGCGCCGTCAGGGTGATCGCGCGGGACTCGTTGGCCAGCACTTGTATGTTGAGCAGCAAATCGGGTGGCGGCAAATGCGGGCCGGCTTTTTCCGGCCATTCAACCAGCTTGAGGCCGGGGCCGGCAAAAATATCGCGAAATCCGGCCTCTTCCCACTCGCGCGGGTCGTTGAAGCGGTAAAAATCAAAATGCCAGATATTCAGCTCCGGCTGCAGGTTTGACGCGCTCAGCGTGTAAGGCTCCACCACCGCATAGGTGGGGCTTTTGATGCGGCCCTCTACACCCAGGCTTCTGAGCAGATGACGGACAAATGTGGTTTTGCCGGCGCCCAGGTCACCCTGCAGCTCAATCAGTGAGCGGCCAATCGCCGGTTGCCGGGCCAATGCCTGCGCAAAGGCAAGGGTTGCGGCCTCGTCTTGCCAGGCAATGTTTTTTACAATCAGCGGGTGGTCCTGGACAGTCATCAATTCAATCATCAATTTGTAAGTCAAATTCAAACTTGGGCGCGCGAGCTTGGATTTTCGCAAATTGGCATAGCCGATGTTGACTTATCGTCGGCCGAGCCTGGATTATCGGCCTGGCTGGCGGCGGGCTTTCATGGTGACATGCATTACATGGCTGCGCACGGGCTCAAACGGGCGCGGCCGGCGGAGCTGATGCCGGGTACCGTCAGTGTCATCACCGCGCGTATGGACTATCTGCCGTCCTCCACACCCGTCAAGCCCGGTGAATGGCAGGCAGTGGAGTTCAGCCGCCTGCAGCGCCCGACGGAGGGCATTGTCTCGGTATACGCCCGCGGCCGCGACTACCACAAGGTCATGCGCGCCCGGCTGCAAAAGCTCGGCGAGCGGATCGCGGAGCATGTAGAAAAACTCGGTCACCGCGCCTTCACCGATTCGGCCCCGGTGCTGGAAGCCGAGCTGGCGGCCAGAAGCGGGCAGGGCTGGCGCGGCAAGCACACGCTGCTGCTGAACCGCGAGGCCGGTTCGATGTTTTTCCTGGGCGAGATTTATGTGGACATTGCCTTGCCGCCCAGCGAGCCCGTGACGCCGCACTGCGGCAGCTGCAGCGCCTGCATGGACATCTGTCCCACGCGGGCCATCATTGCGCCATACAAACTCGACGCACGGCGTTGTATTTCTTACCTGACGATTGAACATGCCGGGTCGATTCCGCTGGAGCTGCGCCCCCTGATGGGCAACCGCATCTACGGTTGCGACGACTGCCAGCTGATTTGCCCGTGGAACAAGTTCGCGCAGCGCAGCGCCCTGCCTGACTTTGATGAGCGCCAGGGTTTGACGGGGCAGCAGCTCGTGACCCTGTTTGCCTGGACCGAGGAAGAGTTTTTGCGCTTCACCGAAGGCAGCCCGATTCGCCGTATTGGCCATGAGCGCTGGCTGCGCAATGTTGCGGTGGCGATGGGCAATGCGCTGCACGCGCTGGGCGCTGGTGGTGACGAGATACGGAAAACCCTGCAAACACGTGCGGATCATCCGAGTGAGTTGGTCAGGGAGCACGTGAGATGGGCCCTTGGCCAGTAATTCTCAATAAAATTGGCTCCTGGCCGTTTAGGGACGGGCGTAGTCAGCTATTTAATTGATAGCATCTCTTATGTATGAAAGGACATCGGCATGGACCCCACGATTTCAGGCGCGCTGGCTTCGCTGTTTGGCGCGGTCGTAGGCGGAAGCACCACCTACTTTCTGAATCGGCAACTTCACAAGCATCAGGTGGCGCTGGCGCGGGAGCAGCACAAGACCGAATTCATGGCAGAGGAAACGGCGCGCCATTTTCTCGGCCACAAGGGCTACACCGACCGTTCTTTTGACGTTCTTCAGCAACATCTGGGTGGGTTTTCAGAGGACGATTTGCGCAAGATACTGGTGCGTGCGGGTGCGATTCGAATCTTCCGGGAAGACGGCTCGGAGTGGTGGCGCCTGCTGAGCCGCATGGGCGAGTACATCGAGAAAAAAAACGCCTGATCGGGTCGGGTCGATGCCGCTGGCCCAATTTTCCGCCGGGCCGCCCCAAGGAAAATTAGCCCCCAAGGGGCTGGAGCCTGCGGCTCCAAACCTGCTTGAGCAGGTTTGGACAGGCGACAGAGGCGAAGCGTCTCGCGAGCCGCGGCCTGCAAGGCCTCGAGAGCTACACGCTAGTAGAGCGAACGTGGGGGCGCTTTACCGCAGCACGCCCAGCGCAAATGGCAAACTCACCACGCCTAGCATGGTCGACAAGGTCACCAAGCCCGCCACGTAACCGCCGTTGTAGCCCATGCGCGCCGCCAGCACATAGGCGCTCGATGCCGTCGGCAACGCCGAAAACGCCAGCAATATGGTGGTCTGAGCCACCGAGAGGCCGAATGCCTTGGCCAGGCCCAGCGCCACGATGGGCAGCAGCAAATGGCGGATCGACAGCACCGCCACGGCCAGGGTTTTGGCTTGCGACAGATGGCCAAACTGCATGCCCGCGCCCGCCGCCATCAAACCCAGCGCCAGTGATGCGGCGCCTATGCGCGTCACCGTGGGCTCCAGCCAGACGGGCAGGGTGAAGCCCAGCAGGTTGGCCACCAGGCCGGTGGCGGTGGCAATGATCAGCGGGTTGCGCACCAGCTCGCGCAAAAAGCCGCGTTTGGCATGCCTGACCATGGGCCACACGGCCGCCACGTTGAAGAGGGGC
Organism: Polaromonas sp.; assembly: GCA_036506595.1. Taxonomy (GTDB): domain Bacteria; phylum Pseudomonadota; class Gammaproteobacteria; order Burkholderiales; family Burkholderiaceae_C; genus Polaromonas. Next base: position 8,727 of record DASXRN010000388.1, read on the forward strand.
ACGCAAACGCCGATCAGCACCGCAATCAGCAACAGGCCTTCGCTGCCCGCCAGCCGGTCGGCCAGAGCCAGGCCGATGAAGGAGTTAAAACGAAAGGCCACCTGGGCACTGGCGGCGTGCTCACGCGGGTCTATTCGCTGGCGCAGCCAGGGCAGGTGCGGCAGGCTGTAAGCCAGCGCGATGCCGGCCAGGCCCATCAGCAGTCCCGCGCTGATCAGGCTGGAAGCTGCGCCCAGATCCAGCGGGCTTTTCACAATCGAATGAAACAGCAGAACCGGAAACAGGAAGTAGTAAACCAGACTCTCGACCTGCTGCCAAACGGTGCGGTTAAGAGCGGTGTAGCGGCAGACCAGATAGCCACAGATGATGAGGGAAAAGTCGGGGAAGAGTAGTTGCGCGTAATTCACCGTTCGAGAATAACCGCAAACATCACGGATCGTTCGGGTTTGCCCTTATGCGTAATCCACAGGAGGCGGGCACAGCGCTTGCGTTTACCATTCCAGCTGTTTTATCGGAAGGACTCGAACATGCAACGTCGTTATCTGTTTATTCTCTCGGCACTCGCGCTGGCTGCGGCGGCGGGCTCTGCTTTGGCGCAGGGCTACCCCAACAAGGTGATCAAGCTGCAGGTGCCGTTTGCACCCGGTGGAACCACCGACATCGTGGGCCGCGTGATTGCCGAGCCGCTGGGCAAGGCCCTGGGCCAAGCCGTCATCGTCGATAACCGGGCCGGCGGCGGTGGCGTCGTAGGCGCGCTTGAAACTGCCCGCGCTATTCCCGATGGCTATTCGCTGGGCGTGGCCACGGTATCCACTACCGCAGCCAATCCGGCCATCAACCCCAAGATTCCGTACAACCCGCTGACGGACTTCACGCCCATCATCAACATCGCTGCCACGCCCAACATCATTGCGGTGCACCCCAGCTTCCCGGCCAAAAACTACAAGGAGTTTGTGGCCGAGCTCAAGAAGAACCCCGGCAAACATTCCTATGCATCGTCGGGTACCGGCGGCATAGGCCATCTGCAGATGGAGCTGTACAAAAGCCTGAGCGGCACTTTCGTGACGCACATTCCCTACCGCGGCGCGGGCCCGGCACTGAACGACACGGTGGCTGGCCAGGTGCCCATGATTTTTGACAACATTCCTTCCGCGCTGCCTTTCATCCAGCAAAAGCGGCTGGTTCCCATCGTGGTCGCCGCACCACAGCGCCTGGCGGCGCTGCCGGATGTGCCGACCTTCAAGGAGCTGGGCCTGGAGCCTGTGAACCGCATGGCCTACTATGGCATCGTGGGCCCCAAAGGCTTGCCGAAGGAGGTCGTCGACAAGGTCAGTGCCGGCGTCAAAAAATCACTGGAAGACCCGGTGATCCGCAAAAAAATCGAAGATACCGGATCGCTGGTCGTCGCCAATACGCCAGAGCAGTTTGCGGCGCAAATCAAGGCCGAGTACGAGGTTTACAAAAAGGTGGTGGACTCGGCCAAGCTCAAGCTTGATTAAGTGAAGTAAGCCCTGTCAATCCTGGTTGACCTGAAGCCGTCCCCGCAGCCACCAGCTTGCGGGACGGCTTTTTTGTTGCCGGTTTTGCTATTGTTTTTGTTATCGTGGGTGCCATGCAAATAGAAGCAAAAAGCCAGTCCAGCATTGATGGGTTTATCGACGCCTTGTGGCTGGAGGACGGGCTGTCCAAAAACACCCTGGAAGCCTACCGGCGCGACCTGTCGCTTTACGCGGACTGGCTGGGCGCCAAAGCGCAAGGGGGGCGCAAGCTCGACGACACGCTGGAGAGTGATCTCGGCAATTACTTTTCCATCAGACACGCCAGCACCAAGGCTACCTCGGCCAACCGGCGGCTGACGGTGTTCAAGCGCTACTTTCGCTGGGCGCTGCGCGAGCGCTTCATCACGGCAGACCCGACGCTGAAGCTTCAGTCGGCCAAACAGGCCTTGCGGGTACCCAAGGTCATGAGCGAGGCGCAGGTGGAGGCCTTGCTGGCTGCGCCTGATGACGAGACGGCGCTTGGCCAGCGCGACCGCGCCATGCTGGAACTGATGTATGCCAGCGGCCTGCGCGTCAGTGAGCTGGTCGGGCTCAAGACCTTTCATGTGGGCTTGAATGAGGGCGTGCTGCGCGTCATGGGCAAGGGCAGCAAGGAGCGGCTGGTGCCCTTCGGGCAAATCGCGCGGCAGTGGATCGAGCGTTATCTGGCGCAGGCGCGGCCCGCCATTCTGAATGGCCAGCAGACCGACGACCTGTTTGTGACCGGCCGTGGCCAGGGCATGAGCCGGGTGATGTTCTGGATGCTGGTGAAAAAATACGCGCGCCTGGCGGGCATCACCTCGCCGCTGTCACCGCACACCTTGCGTCATGCGTTCGCAACGCATTTGCTGAACCATGGCGCCGACCTGCGTGCGGTGCAGATGCTGCTGGGACATGCCGATATTTCCACCACCACCATCTACACCCATGTGGCCCGGGAACGCCTGAAAACGCTGCATGCAGCGCATCATCCCAGGGGATAAGGTGCGGGATCTGCGGCCCCGAGCGCTGCAGGGCAAAATCGCGGCTCAGCTTCACTCTGAAAAAGCTTTTATGTCACCTTTGATGTCGCGATTCCACCGGCGCCACAGCCTGTTCGCTTTGCTGTTGCTGACGCTGTGCGCCGGCTGGGTGCCTTCTGCCGCAACGGCCCAGCCTGCCTTGGCAAGCTCAGGACAGGCCTGGCCGGCGCGTGCCATCCGCATTGTGGTGGCCTACCCGCCCGGCGGCCTCAGCGACAACGTGGCGCGGGCGCTGGCCGACAAGCTGGCGCTGCAGCTGGGCACGCCGGTGGTCGTCGAAAACCGCGCCGGTGCGGGCGGCAGCATCGGCATGGATGCCGTGGCCAAGGCGGCACCCGACGGCTACACCATTGGCTTTTCGTCAATCAGCCCGCTGGCCCTGAACCCGCATCTGGGCAAGCTCGCCTATGACCCGGCCAAAGACATTGCCCCGGTGGCCAGCGTGATGTATTCGCCCGTGATCCTGCTGGCCACCCCGGCCTTCGAAGGCAAGGACTTCAAGGACATGTTGACCGCTGCGAAGGCGAAACCGGGCAGTCTGCGCTGGTCCACCGCGGGGCTGGCCACGGTCGGGCACATCGTGCTGGAGCAGGTCCAGCACGGCGCGAAAGTCGAAATCACCCATGTGCCCTACAAAGGCGGTGGCCAGCAACTCACCGACGCATTGAGCGGGCAGTTTGAAGTGCTCTCCACCAACCTCAGTGGCACCGTGATGCCGCACATCAAATCAGGCAGGCTGCGTGCGTTGGCCGTCGGCGCACCGGCGCGGGTAGAGGCCTTGCCGCAGGTGCCGACCTTCGCCGAACTCGGTTTAGCGCCGGCCAATCTGAGCTCGCTGTTTGGTGTGTTTGCGCCGGCCAAAACACCTGAGGCCGTGCGCTTGCGGCTCAACGCCGAGATCAACCGGGCGCTGCAGTCGCCCGAACTGCGCCAGCGCCTGCTCAGTGCCGACAACGTGCCGGCCGGCGGCAGCGCAGCGGAGTTTGCCCGGCAGATTGCGCTGGAGTCCGATAACAACGCCCGCATTGTCAAAGCGGCGCAGATCAGGGCCGACTGAATCCCGGTGCGTCTCAGGTCGGCTCGCCCTTATGGGATGAGGCGAATGAAGCGGATAAAGCGGATGAAGTCGGTGGGCCGTACATGTAGTCGCGCCGGAAGGGGGAGCTGGTGTGGGCGCCCTTGATTGTTTCGTCCTTGAGATTGCCCGAGGGCCGCACGGCCAGCAACTGGTGCAGCGAGATCCAGCCCTGCTCGAAGCACATGGCGCTGCCGGCCAGGTAAAGGCGGTAGGCGCGCAGGGTTTTTTCGGCGTGCTCGCTGCCGCCGTCTGCGGCCAACACCTGGCGCGCTTCATCGAGCCGCGCTTCCAGCGCGTCCGACCAGTCCCAGAGTGTGCGGGCGTAATGCGGACGCAGGTTTTCGATGTCCACCATCTCCAGCCCAGCGCGGGACAGGTGCTCCAGCACGGCGCTGACGTGCATCAACTCACCGCCGGGGAAAATATACTTTTCAATGAAGTTACCCATGCCGGCACCGAGCTGCCGGTTTTCCAGCCCACCGGCCGTGATGCCGTGGTTCATGACCAGTCCGCCGGGTGCCAGCAGGCGCATGATTTTGCCGAAGTAGGCACCCATGTTGGCATGACCCACATGCTCAAACATGCCGACTGAAGAGACTTTGTCGAAGGGCCGCTCTTCACTCATGTCGCGGTAGTCACGCAGCTCAATGCGCACGCGCTGGCCCAGGCCTTTCTCGTCAATCAGCCGCTGCACATGGGCGTGCTGGTTTTTGGACAGCGTGATGCCGGTGGCATCGACGCCGTAATGCTCGGCCGCCCACAGCAGCAGCGCGCCCCAGCCCGCACCAATATCCAGAAAACGCTCGCCGGCCTGGAGCATCAGCTTGCGGCAGATGTGATCGAGCTTGGCTTCCTGGGCTTGCGCCAGCGTCACCGAGGCGTCGCCCAGGTCGCGGTAATACGCGCACGAATACACCCGGCGCGGGTCCAGCCACAGCGCGTAAAAGGCATCTGAAACGTCGTAATGAAACTGCACCTGGGCCGCGTCTTTGGCCGGGGTATGGGCCGCCAGTGATTTGGCGCTGCGCAGCAACCCCGACCACCAGCCGGTATCGCTTTGCACCGGGTTGCCCGGCAGCAGCTTGGTCACCGCACGCATGACATCGCGCATGGCGCCTTCGAGTTGCAGCTTGCCCTCGACATAGTCTTCAGCCAGCGCGCCGATCTGGCCGGCCTTGAGGCGGGCAATGCTGGACCAGGTGGAAAAGGCCAGTTTGACGGGGGCGTTGGCTGCGCCCAGGCACTGGCCCTGGGGCAGCTGCAGGGCAATGTCCGCAGGCAGGCGCGCGATTTTCGATTGGAGGTCAGGAGCCAGGTGCCGGATCATGCGCAAGTTCCTTTCGGTATCCACACAGTCTAGCGCCCATGAAAAGTTTCTGCTACTGGCCTCAGGACCGTGACAGAAGCGGCGTCTCAGGCGTTGGCGTTCAGCAGGGCCAACTCGGCATCGTCAAACCCGGCATTACGGCGCGCGTCCAGGTTCAAGGGGCCCTTGAGCCGGGGTGCGCCATATTGCCGAGCCAGCACCGCGTAGGTGGCAATGGGGTCCAGCCCACGCTGGCTGCACAGCTGGCGGTACCAGTGGTTGCCAATCGCCACATGGCCGATTTCGTCGCGCAAAATGATGTCCAGAATCTCCACCGCACGCAAAGCGGCCGGTGTGCCGACCTTGCGCAGCTTGGCCTGCATGGGCGGTGTGGCGTCCAGCCCGCGCGCTTCCAGCGTGCGCGGCACCAAGGCCATGCGCGCCAGCAGGTCGCCTTCGGTTTTGGCCGTCATGTCCCACAGGCCGGTGTGGGCGGGAAAGTCACCGTAGTCGTAGCCCAGGGTTTGCAGGTGGGCGCGCAGCAGGCTGAAGTGCTGTGCCTCTTCACAGGCCACTTTCAGCCAGTCCAGGTAGTAAGCGCGCGGCATGCCGCCAAAGCGCCAAATGGCATCCAGCGCCAGATTGATGGCATTGAATTCGATGTGGGTTACCGCATGGAGCAGCGCGGCCAGGCCTTCCTGGGTGAAGGGCGAGCGCTTGGGTACATCCAGATGCGAGCGCAACTCTGGCCGCACGGGGCAGCCGGGCAAGTCGGCGGGTGCTTGCAAATTTTCGTCAGTTGCTATCAAAAAAATAGCTGACTGCGCCCATAGATCAAGGGTGAGGGCTACTTTTACCTGTGGATCTGGCTCCAGCAATGCCTTCAGGGCATGCTGGCGCAGTTCTGGCGGGGGCGGCGAGGCGATCATGGCTGAATTGTCGACGATAGTTCCCAGGCAGTGGGCAGGTGGTTCTTTACAATCAGGCAAGCCCATTCCGCAGACCCCGTCATAAAGGACAACCATGGCCATTTATCAGCTGGACGATTTGAAACCTGCCATCCATGAATCAGCCTGGGTGGCTGACAGCGCCCAGGTGATGGGCGATGTCGAGCTGGGGCAGGACAGCAGCATCTGGTTCGGCACCGTGGTACGCGGTGACACCGAGACCATCCGGATCGGGCGCGGCTCCAACGTCCAGGATGCGAGTGTGCTTCATGCGGACTTTGGTGTGCCCTTGACGATTGGTGAAAACGTGTCTATCGGCCATCAGGTCGTGCTGCATGGCTGCACCATTGGCGACGGCTCCCTGATCGGGATTGGCGCGGTGATTCTCAATAACGCGAAGATTGGCAAAAACTGCCTGGTGGGCGCGGGTTCGCTGGTGACTGAAGGCAAGGAATTTCCCGACGGCTCCATGATTTTCGGCAGCCCGGCCAAGGCGGTGCGGCAGCTTTCGCCCGAGCAGATGGCGGGTTTAAAAATGAACGCGCAGCACTATATAGACAATGCCAGTCGCTACAAGACTGGGCTCAAGAAGCTGGCCTGATACGGGTGTCAATGGCCGGCTTTCGTTTTTTTGCCCCGGCCGCAATTTTCTAAACTTCCGATATGTCTGAACTTCATAAATTCCTCTTTGACGGCCTGCCGGTGCGCGGCATGCTGGTGCGCCTGACCGACTCCTGGCAGGAAATCCTCAAGCGCCGAGAAGCCGCAGGGGCTTATCCGGCCCCGGTCACGCACCTGCTCGGTGAAATGGCGGCTGCGGGCGCCCTGATGCAGAGCAATATCAAATTCAATGGCGCGTTGGTTTTGCAGATATTTGGCGATGGCCCGGTCAAGCTTGCCGTGGCGGAGGTGCAGCCCGACCTGAGCCTGCGCGCCACGGCCACCGTGACGGGCGCCGTCGATGCGGGCAGCTCCCTGAGCCAGTTGGTCAATGTGAATAACGAAGGGCGTTGCGCCATCACCCTCGACCCCAAGGACAAGCTGCCGGGGCAGCAGGCTTACCAGGGTGTGGTGCCGCTGTTTGGCGACCGGCATGAAAAAATCGAAAACCTGGGCGAGGTGCTGGAGCACTACATGCTGCAGAGCGAACAGCTCGACACCAAGCTGATTCTGGCCGCCGACGGCAATGTGGCGGCGGGCTTGCTGATCCAAAGGCTGCCGGTGAAAGGGCAGGGCAATCTGGAAGGCCGGACGGCCCGGGATGCCAACGAAGACCAGATTGGCCAGAACGAGGACTACAAACGGATCGCCATGCTGGCAGGTACACTGAAACGCGAAGAGCTGCTAACGCTGGATGCGGACACGATTTTGCGCCGCCTGTTCTGGGAAGAGCAGATCACGCGTTTTGAGCCTTTGACACCCAGCTTTGCCTGCAGCTGCTCGCGTGAACGGGTGAGCAATATGCTGCGCAGCCTGGGCACTGCAGAGATTGAAAGCCTGATTGAGGAGCGCGGCCAGGTGGCGGTGGCTTGCGAATTTTGTGGTGCGCAGTACGAGTTTGACCCGGTGGATGCGGCGCAGGTTTTCACGAACCAGAACAGCCGGCAACCACCGACAGCAACTGTGCACTAGGCGGCCAGTCTGCGGGGAAGGCTGTGCGCGGTCAAACCGTGCGGTCGCGCTGGGCCAGCAGGTCGCTGAGCAGCCGGTGCTCACACTGTGGGTCGCTGCATTTGTCGCAAGCCCAGACCCAAGCCTTGGTCTTGCTGCCGGGGCCGGTGTCTTGCCGTGTGTGGGGTGCGGCGGCAGGCAACAAGCGCTCAAACTCGCGCAGGGCCTGCTCCAGACGCTCTTGTTGCTGGCCGTAAAGCACACGATAGGGCACACCGGAAAGTGCCAGTGCGGCGCGGATCGACTGGTCTGCAGCCAGCTGTTGCCGTGCCAGCTCCGGGCTTTGTGCAAGAGTCTCCAACCCCATGAGCAGCGTCAGGTCGTAGCGGACCGGATCCGCCAGCAGGGCTGGCGTCTCGGCAATCGCGATGACTGCATGCCAGGCTGACACCTCCAGCGCACGGCTGAGGGCCGCAGAGAGTTGTGATTTCCCGGTGTTTGGCGCGCCGAGCAGCGCAATTTTCAGCTCAGCCATGCCAGGAGCCCCCTTAAAGGCTGCTTACTTTGTGATTTGCACAAAGATTTCGTTGGGCTTGACCATGCCCAGTTCAGTCCGGGCTTTTTCCTCGACCATTTCCAGGCCTTCCTTGAGGTCGCGGACTTCGGCCGACAGCTGGTCATTGCCGGCCTGGCCCTGCGCGTTTTTCGCGACCAGCTCGTCCAGCCGTTGCTGCAAGTCCTGCACGCTGGGAATGCTGCCCCGGCCAATCCAGAGTTGCGCATGGAATAGCACCAGCAGCGCAATCAGGATGGCTGGGATGACGCGATTTCCCACGTGTCGCCTTGTGTTTTTTGACTCGACTTGGACTAAGGGCGCGTCAGGCAGGCTTATCGCAGGTTGTAAAACGCTGCGCGACCGGGGTAGGACGCGATGTCGCCCAGGTCCTCTTCAATGCGCAGCAGCTGGTTGTACTTGGCCATACGATCCGAGCGGCTCAAGCTGCCGGTTTTGATCTGGCCGGCATTGGTGCCCACCGCGATGTCGGCAATCGTCGAGTCTTCGGTTTCGCCTGAACGATGGCTGATGACGGCGGTGTAACCGGCGCGCTTGGCCATTTCAATCGCGGCAAAGGTTTCGGTCAGCGTGCCGATCTGGTTGATCTTGATCAGGATCGAGTTGGCAATCTGCTTGTCGATGCCTTCCTTGAGGATCTTGGTGTTGGTGACAAACAGGTCGTCACCGACCAGCTGCACCTTCTTGCCCAGGCGTTCGGTCAGCACTTTCCAGCCGTCCCAGTCGCCTTCGGCCATGCCGTCTTCAATGCTGATGATGGGGTATTTGTCGACCCAGGTGGCCAGCATGTTGGTCCATTCTTCAGCGGACAGGCTCAGGCCTTCGCCGGACAGCACATACTTGCCGTCCTTGTAAAACTCGGAGGC
>DASXRN010000389.1:0-9606 GCA_036506595.1 Polaromonas sp.
GCAGGAAGCGTTTTTTGCGGATTTCTGGGCGGAACAGTTACCTGCCTTGCAGGCACAGGGCTGGGCGGTGGTGGTGCGGCCCGGGTTTGCCCACGAAAGCGTGCCGGTGGATGCGTGGCGCCTGGTCATCAGCCCCGAGACCGGCGAGGTGCTGGGTAAAGAAGTCGCCGCACAGATGCGTGGCCATGCGCCTGTGGCGAGCGCTTTGGGCCTGCCGGCGCGTGAAGGCTCATGGTTGCTGACGCTGGGCGTGGAGGTGGAAGGCGAGACACTGGATCTGGCGCCTCTCCTGGCCGATCTGCTGCGGCGTGATCACCGCTGGTTCAATGCCCGGCAGGTGTTTGCCATTGATGACAAGGCCTTGATCCTGCTGCGCGCACCCGGTGGCCGGCGGATTGAGGCGCCGGCCGTCCTGCTGAAGGCCATTGTGGGGGCCATGCTGGATTTGCTGACAGATCCGCAGCGCGTGGACGGGCCGCTGCGATTGTCTGCCTGGGATGCCTGGCGTCTTGACCTTTTGGACGCAGGCACCATGCGCGCAGGCGTGCAGAGCGCCTGGCAATGGCAGGGCGATGCCGGGCTGCGCCAGCTGGCGCAGCGACTGCAGGGAGCGGGCGGGCCGCAACCGGTGCAGGCTCCCGCAGGCTTGGGTGTGACGCTACGGCCTTACCAGCTGCAGGGTGTCGCCTGGCTGCAGTATCTGCGTGAGCAGCAATTGGGCGGGATTCTGGCCGATGACATGGGCTTGGGCAAAACGGCGCAGGCGTTGGCGCATCTGCTGATTGAAAAACAGGCGGGGCGGATGACACGGCCTTCTCTGGTGGTTGTGCCGACCTCGCTGGTCTTCAACTGGCAGGCAGAAGCCCGGCGCATGGCACCGGCTTTGCGTCTGCTGACCCTGCAAGGCCCAAGCCGGGTGGATGCGTTTTCACGCATGGCTGAACATGATGTCGTGCTGACCACATATCCGCTGCTGTGGCGCGATATGGCGGTGCTGGCGCGTCAGCCGTTTCATCTGCTCATTCTGGATGAAGCGCAATGGGTCAAAAATGCCGCCAGCCGCACAGCCCGCGCGCTGCGCGGCTTGCAAGCCCGCCATCGTCTGTGCCTGACGGGTACACCACTTGAAAACCATCTGGGCGAGCTCTGGGCGCAGTTTGATTTCTTGATGCCCGGTTTTTTGGGTGATGCCCGCAGTTTTGCGCGTCTGTGGCGCAAACCGATTGAAACCAATGGTGAAACGCTGCGGGCCCAGTTGTTGGCGCAACGGGTACGGCCCTTTGTCTTGCGGCGGCGCAAGGAAGATGTCGCCAGAGAGTTGCCGCCTCGTACCGAAGTCATCAAGCGGGTGCAACTGCAGGGCCGTCAGCGCGAGCTGTACGAAAGCGTGCGCGTGGCGGCTGACGAGCAGGTGCGCCGCGTGCTCAGGCGCAACAGCTTTGCCGGTGCGCAGATCACCATTCTTGATGCCCTGCTGAAGTTGCGCCAGGTGTGCTGCGACCCTTACCTGCTCAAAGGCGTCAAGCCTGTCAGGACCATGCGGCGCGCCAAGCTGGAGCTGCTGCGTGACATGCTGCCAGAGTTGATTGAGGAAGGCCGGCGCGTGCTGGTGTTCTCGCAATTTACCGGCATGCTGGCGCTGATCGAAGCCGAACTGGATGCCCTGCAGCTGCCCTGGCTGTCTTTGACCGGCGACACGTCACCGCAAAAGCGCGGTGAGCTGGTGCGCAAGTTTCAGGAAAAAACCGTTCCCGTCCTGCTCGTCAGCCTGAAAGCCGGGGGCGTTGGGTTGAACCTGACCGCCGCGGACACCGTGATTCATGTGGACCCCTGGTGGAACCCGGCCGTGGAGCAGCAGGCCACGGCCCGCGCCCACCGCATCGGGCAGGACCAGCCCGTGTTTGTTTACAAGCTGGTGGTGGAGGGCAGCATCGAGGAGCGCATTCTGGAGCTGCAGGCACGCAAGGCGGCGCTGGCCGAGGGCGTGCTGGGCAGCGATGGCGGGACGGCCCGCAAGTTCAGCCCCGCCGATTTGCAGGCCTTGCTGGCACCGCTAGCTCCTGTTGGATCGATTGAACCCGTGCCGCCGGTTTGATGCGTCGCCCCAGCGAGCAGGGCGACCGATCGGGCAAAAAAAGGCCCGCATAAAAGCGGGCCTGCATGCTGGTCCTTGTTACCGGTGTCAATCAAACACAGGAGAGTCAACACCGAGCACCTTGTGCAGCTTGGGGCTGGTGGTGGTGTACTGCAGATGGATCTTCTTGTCAGGGAAGATGAAGGGCGCAGCACCAAACGCTGCCAGCGCGCATTCATGAAAGCCGCTCAAAATCAGTTTTTTCTTGCCGGGGTAGGTGTTGATGTCGCCCACCGCAAAGATGCCCGGAATATTGGTTGAAAACTTTTCGGTGTCTACCTGGAGCTGTTTTCGCTCAATGTCCAGGCCCCAATGGGCAATCGGTCCGAGCTTGGGGGAGAGACCAAAAAACACCAGCAGCACATCGAGTGGCACAACGCGGGTCACCCCATCGGCGCCGGTGACCTTGGCGCCCGTCAGTTTGCCGTCTTTTTCGTCGTAGCCCGTGACCTGGCCGATGATGAACTGCATCTCATAAGCGTCGCAGAGTTCCTTCATTTTGGCTACGCTGGCTGGTGCGGCCTTGAAGCCGTCGCGGCGGTGAACCAGGATCACGCTCTCGGCCTTGTTGGGGCCGTCGTTCACGAAATTCAGCGCCCAGTCGAGCGCCGAGTCGCCGCCGCCGACGATCACCAGGTTTTTGCCGGCAAAGTCAGCCGGATTCCGGACGCGGTAAAACAGCTGGGAGTCGTCAAACTTGTCCAGGCCATCAACCCGCAGCAGCTTGGGCTGGAAAGCCCCCACACCCGCTGCAATAAAAATGGTCTTGGTCAGGAAGCGGGTGCCTTTGGATGTTTCGACAAAGAAACGGCCATCTTCCTGTTTCTCAACAATGCTGACTTCCTGGCCGAAGTGGAAGGTTGCGCCAAAGGGCTCGATCTGCTTGAGCAGCGAGTCGGTGAGCTCTTTGCCGGTGCACATGGGCACGGCCGGAATGTCGTAAATGGGTTTGTCGGGGTAAAGCTCAATGCACTGGCCGCCGGGATAGGCGAGGGAGTCGATCACATGAGCCTTGATCTCCAGCAGACCCAGCTCAAACACCTGAAAAAGGCCGACAGGGCCGGCGCCGACAATGACGGCATCGGTTTCGATGGGGCCGTCATGCGCCGCAGCGGTGTTGATCACTTCTTGATTCAGTTGAGGTTCCATGTTTTATTGATTTGCTTTTTAAACAACTTGGCTAGGGACGGCGGGGTGAGGGCTCAGCGCACCAGCTCCGACAGCTTTCCGGTTTTATCTTTCCATTCTTCGGCATCAGGCAGGGCATCCTTGCGCTTGGTGATGCTTTTCCAGCCTGCGGCGCGGCTTAAGTCGGCATTGAGTTTGATGAATGCCAGCTGATCGGCCGGCACATCTTCTTCGGCATAGATGGCATTGACCGGGCATTCGGGAATGCACACGGCGCAATCGATGCATTCGTCCGGATCAATCACCAGCATGTTGGGGCCTTCGCGGAAACAGTCCACGGGGCAGACATCAACACAGTCGGTGTATTTGCAGCGGATACAGGATTCGGAGACGATGTGAGTCATGTTGTGTTGGCGGATCGGTGGAAACCCTTGATTTTAAGAGGTTTCCTGGCAAAGGGTTAAACGAGATTTGGCAGGGTTAAGGGCTGTGCGTAAAAAGGGTCAGCCGCGGTTTAGAGAATCAATGCCGCGCCAGACGTCTTGTGCGATGCCGTATCCACCAGCACCAGTGAGCCGAGGACGCGAGACTGCTTGTAGGGCAGCGCCGGGATAGGCTCCAGCAGGGCCAGCTCCACCACGCCAATGGCGTTCACATCCAGCTGTGTCGCATCATGGCTGGCCAGGGTATTGATATCGACCTGGTGGACGATGCGCTTGATTTTGGCTTTGACCCAGCGGTGGCCCTGAAGCGCCCAATACAGCCTGCCCGGCACCAGGGGTTCCTCGTCCATCCAGGCGATGGTGGCAGTGATGTCGCGCGCGCCCAAGGGTGGTTCAAACCCGTCCGTGGCCAGCAGCCAGTCGCCACGCGACACATCCAGCTCCCGGTCCAGGATCACACCGGCGCTGTGCCCGGGCAGAACGGCTTTGGACTGGCGTGCATGGTTCAGTACCTGGGCCACGGTGGCGGTTTTCCCGCCGGGCAGTACGGTAATTTGCTGGCCAGGCTGAACGGTGCCCGTGGCAATCCGGCCCCAGAAAATGCGGCGCCCTTGCGAGGTGTCGGCGCTGGAGGAAAATTTTTCCACCCACTGCACCGGAAAGGCAAAAGCCTGCGAGGTGTCGGCTGGCGTGGCAGGCAGGTGCTCCAGAATGTGCAGCAAACCTGGGCCGCTGTAGTCGCACCAACCGGGGTTGTCATCGACCACGTTGTAGCCAATCAGAGCCGACACCGGCACGATGGCTTTGACCGGAATCTGGGCTTCAACCGAAAACTGGTTCAAGGCCGCGCTGATATGGGCAAATGCCAGGGCCGGGTTGTCAACGGCGTCAAGCTTGTTGATGGCAAAGACAATGGATGGCACGCGCAGCAAGTTGACCAGCAGCGAGTGGCGGCGGGTTTGCGGCAGCAGCTCCGGCAGTGGCGCTGCCCAGTTCAGTTTGGTGGCGTCCACCAGCACCACGGCGGCGTCGGCGCTGGACGCTGCCGTCACCATGTTGCGGGTGTATTGCTCGTGGCCGGGCGCGTCGGCAATGATGAACTTCCGGGTTTCGGTAGAGAAATACCGGTAGGCCACATCGATGGTGATGCCCTGCTCGCGCTCGGCGGACAGACCATCGGTCAGCAAGGCCAGATCCGTCTCGCCGCCGCGCTGCACGCCCGCCAGGTGATCCTGCAGCACGGCACGGCTGTCGACCAGCAGACGGCCAATCAGGGTGCTTTTGCCATCATCGACGCTGCCGCAGGTGACAAAACGCAGGGCGGCACGGGTGTCCTGGACAGCTTCGGTAGAGGCCACGGCGCTCAGGTTGGTGGTTTCAACTATGGGGGTGCTCATCAGAAATATCCTTCTTTTTTGCGCTTTTCCATGGACGCGTCGGAGGTCTTGTCGTCCATACGGGTGGCACCGCGCTCGCTGACGTCGGCGGCGAGCGTCTCGATCACGATGTCGGCGGCTGTGGCCGCCGGGCTTTCGACGGGGCAAGTGCAGGTGATGTCGCCAACGGTACGGAAACGCACGGTTTTCTCAACGGCCTGCTCGCCATCACGCAGCGGCGTCAATTCCGTCACCGGCACCAGCAAGCCCTTGCGCTCCACCACTTTGCGCTGATGGGCGTAGTACAGCGAAGGCAGCTCGATGTTTTCGCGATCGATGTACTGCCACACGTCCAGCTCGGTCCAGTTGGAAATCGGGAACACGCGGAAGTGTTCGCCCGGCTGCAGGCGGGTGTTGAACAGTGTCCAGAGCTCGGGGCGTTGTGCCTTGGGCTGCCACTGGCCAAAGGCATCGCGGTGCGAAAAAATCCGTTCCTTGGCGCGGGCTTTTTCCTCGTCACGGCGTGCACCGCCGATCAGCGCGTCGAAGCGGAACTCGTCAATCGCTTCCAGCAGCGTCACCGACTGGTGCACATTGCGCGACTCGCCAGGGTGGGCCAGGCGCACCGTACCGCGCTTCATCGAATCTTCAACGCTGCGCACCACCAGGTTGGCACCCAGCTGCTTGGCGCGGTAATCCCGGAAATCGGTCACCTCATGGAAGTTGTGGCCGGTGTCAATCATGAGCAGCGGGTAGGGAATGCTGCCGCCGCGCTCCTTGTCGATGAAGGCTTTTTCAGCGCATTTGAGCAACACCAAGGAATCCTTGCCGCCCGAAAACAGCAGGGTCGGGCGCTCGAAAGCGGCGGCCACTTCGCGCAGGATGAAGATGGCTTCTTCCTCTAGGGCATCCAGATGGGCGTTGCTTAAGGTATGGTGCGGTTGGTTCAGCATTTGGGGTTCGGTACGGGCGTTCATGCGGGGATCTGCTTGATGGGAATGATGCTGGATAAGGGTTCAAAAGCAGCGGGTTCCTGCGCTTCGTGAGTGCCGTCGGCCGCCACATGCAGGCCGCACTCCTTGGCGCTTTCCTGCTCCCACCACCAGCGGCCGGAGCGGAAGTCTTCACCGAGCGTGACGGCGCGGGTACAGGGTGCGCAACCTATGCTGGGAAAAAACTGGTCGTGCAGCGGGTTGTACGGAATGGCGTTCAGCGCGATGTAGTGCCATACATCGCCCCAGGTCCAGTCGGCCAGCGGATTGATCTTCACGCGCTCGGCCTGCTGCTCGATGTCATGCACTTCGGCGCGGGCGCTTGACTGCTCGCGGCGCAGGCCGGTCAACCAGCCGTTTTTGCCGGTGAGGGCGCGCTCCAGCGGCTCCATCTTGCGGATGTGGCAGCATTCCTTGCGCAGCGCCAGGCTTTTGTACATCGCATCCGGGCCGTTGGTTTGCACGAAGGCCGAGGCGGCGCTTTCAACCGGGCGGTAAACATCGACCTTGCGCTGATAGCGCTCTTCAATGCGGCCGACCAGCGCCACGGTTTCGGCGTGCAGCATGCCGGTGTCCAGCACAAAAATGCTGCAGTCTATGCCGGCTTCCTGCAGCAGGTGGGTGACCACCATGTCTTCCGCACCCAGGCTGGAGGCTTGGGTGAGCGGGGAATAGGTCGCGGCGGAGGATTTCAGCAAGGCCAGGCTGTGCGCGAGTTTTTCCGCAAAGTTCGGCGAGGCCTTGGCGTAAAGGGAAATGGCACCCATTGTCTGGCTTTCAGGTTGCAGAGGATGTTGCCGCGGTGACGAAATGCGGCTGGATGTCAATCGCATCGCCCTGGTACTTGCCGACGCCGTAGCCAGGGTAGGCGGCCAGCACGCGCTGGGCGATTCCCATGTCCTGATCGGCGCGCAGCACGGCGACGTCAAAGCCGCTGCGCTCCATTTGCGCCAGCTGGTCGACCAGCACATCCCCGGTGGCGCGGATCTCGCCCTTGAAGCCGAGCCGGCGACGCAGCAGGAAGGCCTGGCTGAAGGCCCGGCCGTCGGTGAATTTGGGGAAGTTCAGGTCAATCCGGTCCACGCCTTCGAGGGAAACCTGGAACGGATCGGCGTCGTTTGCCAGTTCAATAACATTTTGGCCTGTAGCCCCCGTGGAGTGTGCGCTGGCAGCTATTAATTTCATAGTAATTTGATCCTTGAAAGATGCGGCAAGGCGGGCGCTTCAAGCGGCGCTGGTTTCGGCCGATTCGGTGCGGGTGGCGCTAAAACGGGCGCCATTCGCAGCGGCCTTGAAGGGCTCGGCGCCGACGCGGCGCAGGGTGGCAATAAAGGTCTCGCGGCCTTCGCGCTGCTGGCGGTAGGTTTCCAGCACGGCTTCGATCACTTCAGGGACTTCAGCCGCCGAGAAGGAAGGGCCGACCGCCTTGCCCGGCACGGCCGGGCCTGACAGCGTGGAGCCGTCCGAGCCGCCCAGCGAGACCTGGTACCACTCCTTGCCGTCCTTGTCGACGCCCAGGATGCCGATATGGCCGCTGTGGTGGTGGCCGCAGGAGTTGATGCAGCCGCTGATATGCAGGTCAATCTCGCCCAAGTCGTGCAGCTCGTCCAGGTCCTGGTAGCGCTCGGTGATGGCTTCGGCGATAGGAATCGAGCGGGCGTTGGCCAGCGCGCAGAAGTCGCCGCCGGGGCAAGCAATCATGTCGGTCAGAAGGCGGATATTGGGCTTGGCAAAGCCGGCCTTTCGGGCGGCGCGCCAGAGTTCCGGCAGTTCGTCGCAGCGCACCCAGGGCAGCAGCAGGTTTTGCTCGTGGGTCACGCGCACTTCGCCGGCGCTGAAGCGATCGGCCAGATCGGCCGCGATGTCGAGCTGGGCCGCCGTGGCATCGCCGGGGGCTTGGCCCAGGCGTTTGAAGGACAGCGTCACGGCGCGCAGATCCGGGTTCTGGTGCGGCGCGACGTTTTGCTGCAGCCAGCGGCCAAATTCGACATCGTCTTCGGCGGCAGCGCGCAGGATGTGGGCGATTTTGGCGTCGGCATCCCTGCGGTCGCAGCTGAGCGTGGGCGCCACAAAGCACGCGGCCACGCGGTCGTATTCGGCCTGCGTGATGGTGTGGGGACCGCCGTCGTGCTCAATGATCTGTTTGTATTCGGCTTCCACATCGTCGATGTAGCGTTGCCCTTCGGCCTTCACCAGAATCTTGATGCGGGCCTTGTAAATGTTGTCACGGCGGCCATAGCGGTTGTACACGCGTACAACGGCTTCCAGGTAGTTCATGATCTGGTTCCAGGGCAGGAACTCGCGGATCACCGTTCCAATCACTGGCGTGCGGCCCATACCGCCACCGACCAGCACCTTGAAGCCCAACTCGCCTTCAGCGTTGCGCAGCAGTTGCAGGCCCACGTCGTGCCAGCCGATAGCCGCGCGATCTTCCTTGGCGCCGCTGATGGCAATCTTGAACTTGCGTGGCAAAAAGGAGAACTCGGGGTGCAGCGTACTCCACTGGCGCATGATTTCGCCAAAGGGGCGTGGGTCGGCGATCTCATCGACCGCAATGCCGGCACGCTCGTCGCTGGTGATGTTGCGGATGCAGTTGCCGCTGGTCTGGATGCCGTGCATGTTGACGCTGGCGAGCAGGTCCATCACGTCGGCCGATTTGTCCAGGGGAATCCAGTTGTACTGGACATTCTGGCGCGTGGTGAAGTGGGCGTAGCCCGTGGTCAGTTTCGAATGCACCGACTGGCCGTTTTTCAGCGGAATCGCTCCCAGCTTGTCCTGGGTGGCTTGCGCGCCTTCAAGCAGGGCGGCATTGGGCTGGTCGTACTCGCGGGCAATTTTGGCCAGCACACGCAGTTGGGCGCTGGAGAGCTCGCCGTAAGGCACAGCCACGCGCAACATGGGTGCATAACGCTGCACATACCAGCCGTTTTGCAGGCGCAGGGGCCGAAATTCGTCTTCGGGCAACTGGCCAGCCTGCCAGCGCGTGAGCTGGTCACGGTACTGGTTGGCGCGGGCTTTCACAAACTGGTGGTCAAATTCTGTGTATTGGTACATGGCTGTCAGCTATTTAACGAGAGTCAACGTGGGGTTATTTGAATTTTTAAATCGGAACTCAGGATGTTTGGCCGTTTAAATGGAGATGAGCTTTGCACCCGCATAGGCCAGCAGCAAGGACAGCAGTGAGCGAATCACGCGGTCAGGCGTTTTATGCACCAGATGCGCGCCCACCCAGATGCCGGGCAGCGAGCCGGCCAGCAGCTTGAGCAACAGGGGCCAGTCTACCGAACCGATAGAGGCGTGTCCCAGGCCGGCCACCAGCGTAAGCGGCACGGCGTGAGCAATGTCAGCAGCCACAATACGCGGCAGGGGCAGGGCGGGGTAGAGCAGCATCAGCACAATCACGCCAACGGCACCGGCGCCCACCGAGGTGATGGTGACCAGCGTGCCAATGACAGCACCAAACAGCACCGGCAACGCCCAATGGCGCGCGCGCGTGGCCTGGTCTATCAATTCGGGGGCGATCCTTGTGGGGG
>DASXRN010000390.1:0-5694 GCA_036506595.1 Polaromonas sp.
ACCGCTGGGGCTCAAGGCTGGCGATGCCCTGCCATGCGATGTGTCGCGCCTGGCACCGCATGCTGCCGTGATGGACATCCTGATGAAGAACCAGCCGACGCCGCTGATTCAGGCGACGCGCGCACGCCATCGGGTTGCGCAGCCCGGCTTCGAAATGCTGATCCAGCAGGCGCCGGATTACCTGGCGTTTTTTGGTTACGCGGAGGCGGCGCAAGCCGTTCGCAACGACGCCACCTTCATTCGCGAACAGCTGTATCCGGCCGCGATGGCGGGGGAGATCAGACGTTAGCCGCAACTGCCCGTGTTCCAGTCCCGGGAGTCGGGGAAACGACTCGCAACCCATTGATTTTTTAACCCTTAGAGGAGACAACCATGAAAAAGCGATTTGCTCTTAAACTGATAGCTGCTTGCGCAATAACCATGGGGGCTACAGTCGGATTTGCACAAGACGTCATCAAGATCGCCAACATTGTCGAGCTGTCCGGCGGCGGCGCCACGGCGGGCACCAATTTCAAGAACGGCGTCGAGCTGGCCGTCAAGGAAATCAACGCCGCGGGCGGCATTCTCGGCAAAAAGATCCAGACCATCACCACCGACACCCAGAGCAACCCCGGCGTGGCCAAGGGCCTGACGCAAAAAGCCATCGACGACAACGTGTTCGCCATTTTTGGCCCGGTGTTTTCGGGCTCCATCATGGTCAGCATGGCCGAGTCGCGCCGTGCCGAGGTGCCCAATTTCACCGGCGGCGAGGCGGCCGGCATCACCGAGCAGGGCAACCCCTATGTGTTCCGAACCAGCTTCACCCAGGCCACGGCCATGCCCAAGGTGGCGCGCTACATCAGCGACCAGGCCAAACTCAAAAGCATTGCGATCATTTATGTGAACAACGACTTCGGCAAGGGCGGCCTGGACTCTATCAAGAAGGCGCTGGCCAATTCGCCGACCAAGATCGCTGCCGAAATTTCCACCGAGCCCGGCCAGATCGACTTTTCGGCCGCCGTGCTGCGTGCCAAGCAGAGCAATGCGGAAGGCGTGTTCGCCTACTCCAATGAAGAAGAGTCGGCGCGCCTGCTGCGCGAACTGCGCAAGCAGGGCTGGAACAAACCTGTCATTGGCGAAACCACGCTGACCGGCCAGAAAGTCATTGAGCTGGCCGGTGAGGCTGCCAACGGCGCGGTTGCCCACGTGGGCCTGACGGTTGACGCACCGCAACCGGCCATTCGCGCCTTCCGTGCCAAATTTGAAAAAGAATACAAATATGTGTCAGACCACAACGGCATGAAAGGCTACTCCGGCATTTACGTGCTGAAGTCCGCCATCGAGAAGGTCGGCAAGCTCGACCGCAAGGCGGTGGCGGCTGCGCTGCATACGCTGAAGGTGAAAGCGGTGGATCAGCCCGGCGTGCTGATGGACGTTTCGTTTGACGGCAAGGGCGACCTGGACCGCGAGAGCTTCATGATTGAAGTGAAGAACGGCAAGCAGGAAGTGGTCGCAATCCTGCCTCCGCTGGGTGCCGGGCCTGCCGCCGCACCGAAGAAATAAACCACTGGCCCGTCCCGGCTCCGACGCGCAGTGTGTGACGGGCCGGCTCCGGTGGCGTACGGCCATCGGTACCGGCACCATGAAACCCTCCAGCAAGCAACTTCTTATGTTTATGTAAGCACTGCCATGACAGACTTTCTCCAACTCTTTTTCTCGGGCCTTGCCACCGGCAGCATTTATGCACTGGCGGCACTCGGTTTTACCCTGCTGTGGCAGGCCTCGGGCACCATTAATTTCGCCCAGGGCGAATTTGTCATGCTGCCGGCCTTCATGCTGCTCGGCTTCATCTCGCTCGGTGCGCCCATGTTGGTCAGCTTTGTGCTCACCGTGCTGCTGGCCGTGCTGCTGCTGGGCTGGGTCTTCAAGCGCGGCGTGGTTGACCCCCTGTTCAAGTACGGCATGATGCCCATCGTGGTGGCGACCATTGGCCTGTCGATTGCGATGCGCAACGGCGTGCGCGCCGGTTACAGCGCTGAAGCCCACCCTTTCCCCAGCCTGTTTGCCGACAAGCTCTTCAATATTGCGGGCGTCACCATCACTCTGCAGGACGTCGGCACCTTTGCGCTGGCCATGGTCATCGTGCTGGCGACCCAGGCCTTTCTGGCCAAAACGGTCACCGGCCGCGCCATGCAGGCCGTGGCGCAAAACACCGAAAGCGCCTCGGTGCTTGGCATCAACGTGCCGCGCATGATCTTCTACACCTTCGCCATCAATGCCGTGCTGGCGGTGGCGGCGGCGCTGCTGGTCACGCCGACCTACCTCGCCAAGTTCGACATGGGCGAAGGCCTGGGCACCAAGGCCTTCTTTGCCGCCATCATCGGCGGCTTCAACAACTCGCGCGGCGCCCTGCTGGGCGGGCTGATTGTGGGCGTCTGCGAAAACCTCGCCTCCGCCTACATCTCGCCGGCCTACAAGGATGCCGTGGCACTGGTCATTTTCATGGTCGTGATCCTGTTCAAGCCGCAAGGCCTGCTGGGCAAGAAAGAGGAGCGCAAGGTATGAATCCCTTGAACCACAAATTTGCGACCGTCGTCACGGTCCTGGGCGCCTTGCTGGTGCTGGTCGCGCCGCAGTACCTCAAGAACTACGGCATCTACCTGCTGACTTACTGGCTGATCTTCATCATCGCCACCATGGGCCTGAACCTGACCATCGGCTACGCCGGCCAGAAGTCCCTGGGTCATGCCGCCTTCTTTGGCATAGGCGCCTACACCGTGGCCATCCTGATGAAGGCGGGCTTCAGCTTCTGGCTCGGCTTGCCGGCGGCCGCGCTGATCTGCTTTGCCGTCGGGCTGATCCTGGGTTTCCCGGCGCTGCGGGTGCAGACCATTTACCTGGCCTTTGCCACCCTGGGCTTTAACACCGCCATCTGGCTGGTGATGCGCAACGAAGAGTGGCTCACCGGCGGCACCTTCGGCATCAACAACATCGCGCGGCCCGTGCTGCTGGGCTACTCGCTTGAGGCCAACCGGCCCTACTACTACTTTGTGCTGGCGGTGACGCTCATTTTGTCGGGCCTGCTGTGGGGCCTGCTGCGCTCGCCCTGGGGCAAGGCCTTCAGGGCGCTGCGCGACAACCCGATACGGGCCGAAAGCCTGGGCGTGGACATCCGCAACTACACGTTGCTGAGCTTTGCCATTGGTGCGGTGTACGCCGGTATTGCAGGCGCGCTGTTTGCCTCGCTGGTGCAGTTCATTGAACCCGCACCGTTCGCAGTGGGGGCCTCCATCATGATGTATTTGATGGTGGTGGTCGGTGGCGCCGGCTATTTCCTCGGCCCCATCGTCGGTGCCGCGATCGGTGTGGTGTTGCCGGAATGGCTGCGCGACGTACCCGGTGTGGCCAACTGGTATTTGCCGATATTCGGCGCTGCGGTGGTGGTGCTGATGGTCTGGCTGCCTGACGGCCTGCTCAGCATTCCGGACCGTATTCGGGACCGGCGTGCCGCGCGTGAAGCCTCGGCCGCGCGCAAAATTGCAGCCGCTGGCGCTGCAGCCGCCAACAAGCTGGGAGTCGCATCATGATGGGCCCGGTATTGAAAGTCAGCGGGCTCAAAAAATCCTACGGCGCGATCCAGGCCGTAGGCGGGGTGTCCTTTGAAGTCATGCCGGGTGAAATCTTTGGCGTGATCGGGCCCAACGGTTCGGGCAAAACCACCATGTTCAACAGCGTGCTGGGCCAGATCAGCCCGGACGCCGGCGCCATCGAGCTCAATGGCCAGAACATCACCGGCCTGTCGCCGCTGGAACTCAGCCGGCGCGGCGTCGGCCGCACCTTCCAGACCCTGCAGGTGTTTGGCAAGATGACGGTGCGCGACAACCTGATCGTGGCCGCGCAGGAGCATTCCGGCTCCATGTTCAGCCGCATGTTCGCCCCCGGCGACTCGGGCCTGGGCGCCAAGGCCGATGCGCTGATCGACCAGTTCCGCATCCGCCATGTCGCCGACAAGCTGGCCGGCACGCTGAGCTACGGCCAGCAAAAACTGGTCGACATTGCCATGGCCTTCATGGCCGAGCCCGACCTGGTGCTGCTCGACGAGCCGTGCGCGGGTGTCAACCCGAGCCTGGTGGGCGGCATTTCAACCCTGCTCAAGGAGCTCAACAAGTCCCGCAAGGGCTCGTTCGTGGTGATCGAGCACAACATGGACTTTGTGATGGACCTGTGCCACCGCATCATGGTGATGGTGGAGGGGCGGGTGCTGGCCATAGGCACACCGGCCGAGATTCGGGGCAACAAAGAGGTGCTCGACGCGTATTTGGGGAACTAACCCCCTGTCTCGGCTCACTTCGTGTAGCCGGAATCTCCCTCAGGGGGACAACCGCTGCGGCCCGGCTGAGCCGGTTCCGCGCGGTTGCTGGTTTGGGAATGCATCGCTACAACATGGATTACTGACATGACAAACGATATCTGTATTGAATTCGACGATGTGGTGGCCGGTTACAAGGACTTCATGATCCTGAACAACCTGTCGTTCAAGGTCAGGCGCGGCTCCATCACCTTGCTGCTGGGCCCGAATGGCGCGGGCAAGTCCACCGTCCTGAAAACTCTGTTCGGCCTGCTCAAGCCGCGCCAGGGCCGCATCCTGCTCGATGGTGTGGACATCTCCGGGGCCAGCCAGAAAGAGCTGCTGGCCAAGGGCATTGCCTTTGTGCCGCAGGGGCGCAACCTGTTTGGCCAGCTCACGGTCTGGCAAAACCTGGAGCTGGGCGGCATCACGCTGGGCACCAAGACCACGCATGAGCGCATTCCCGAGGTGCTGGAGTTCTTCCCGCGCGTCAGGGAGCGGCTGCACTCGCAGGCCTCGGCCCTGTCGGGCGGCGAGCAAAAGCAGCTGGAGGTCGGCCGCGCCTTGCTGCTGCGCCCCAAGGTGCTGCTGATTGACGAGCCCTCGATCGGCCTGTCGCCCATGGTGGTGCAGGATGTGTTCAAGCTGTTGCAAAAGCTGGCCGCCCAGGGCACGACGGTGCTGATGGTGGAACAAAACGTCAAGAGCGCGCTCAAAATGGCGGACGACGCGATTGCGCTCGAGTCGGGGCAGCTCGTGCTGCACAAGAAAGCCTCCGAGCTGCTGGCCGACCCGAATATCGAGCGGCTGTTTCTGGGCGGCGGGCATGTACCCGGCGCCACGGTCGCAGCACCTGCAAGCCAGCGCCTCTGAACTGCATGCCTTGCATGCCCTGAACCCTTTAACGAACTGAACCGGAGAACATCCATGAGCACCCAAGCCCAGGCGCTAGCCGCTGACCGGGAAGCCATTCTTGACACTGCCAACCCGCTGGGGATGGACGGGATTGAGTTCATCGAATACACCACCTCCAAGCCGCAGGCCTTGGGGCAGGTGCTGGAAATGATGGGCTTTCGCCCGGTCGCACGGCATCGCTCGCGCGAGGTGCTGCTGTACCGGCAAGGCGGCATCAACGTGATCGTCAATGCCCACATTCCGGCCCTGCCCGACGGCGCCGCGCCGACCGACAAACCGGTGATTGCCGCCGTGGCGCTGCGCGTGCGGGATGCCGCTGCGGCCTACCGCCGTGCGCTGGAGCGCGGGGCCTGGGCCGTGCCCTCGCGTGTGGAGGTGATGGAGCTGAATATTCCCGCCATTCATGGCGTGGGCAAGAGCCGCATCTATTTTGTCGATCGCTACGACAAGTT
>DASXRN010000391.1:0-17125 GCA_036506595.1 Polaromonas sp.
GTCTGAACTTTCACGCCGCTGGGCCACCGCCGATGGGCGAAACTGCCTGGGCGTTGCTCCAACCACCTTGCGCATCAGCCGTCTGAGCGCCGTGGCATCACCGTAGCCCACGCGTTCAGCAACCTGATCCACGGTCAGTCGGCTCGTCTCCAACAGCATCCGTGCCTTGCCAAGCCGAATGCTTTGCACCAGGGCCAGGGTACTTCGTCCTGTCGCAGCTTGTACGTGGCGCGCGAGCGTACGTTCCGACACGCAAAACTCCGTGGCCAATTCAGCAACGCTGGGCAGGTTGGGCAGGGCAGCCTCGATGCGCGCCGTAAGCTTTGCGATCAGTTCGTTGCCACTGGCCAGCATGCTCGGAACGATGAATGGCGCCTGAGCCTGTCGACCGTCAATCAACAACACTCGCGCCACAGCATCGGCCAACGCCGGCCCGAATTGCGAACGAAGAAGGTGCAGCATCAAATCTGTTTGCGCCAGCGCGGCACCCGCAGTGACGACACTTCCGTCAGTGATCACCATGCGGTCCGCATCGACCTGACAACGCGGCTCCAGGCGTTGCAGTGCTGGCGCGAGCCACCAGGAGGTGGTTACCTTCTTGCCTGCCAGCAGGTCAGCCGCCTGAAGCAGGAAGACTGCAGAGCAAGAGGCGGCCACCGTCCCGCCTGCGCGCACCTGCGTGCGCAATGCTTGAATGGCTTGCTGCGCGTCAGGCTGGGTCAGACGATCGCTTAGTACCAATGCGTTGTCAAGCCCAAGCCCTGGTACCACCCAGGTTGACCCGTCGGCCCTGGCCGTCTTCGGCAAGGCTTTGGTTTCGATGCTCAGGCCATGACTCAAACGCGCTCGTGTGTCGGTTGCGTACACGCGCCAACGTGGCGACGCAAGGCCTGTGCGTGCAGCCACTGAAGCGGCGGCCGACAGGATATCCAGCGTCAATGCCACGCTGGAGGAGTAGGCGCCTGACAGTACCAGGATCGTGAAATCATTCATTGGCTGAAAACGCTTGAAAAATGTCAAAACAGACACTGACAGTTTGAATTGATTTACCGTCCAATGCAAGCTCTGATGCATTAACCAGGAGCGCATATGCCGAACATATTTGTCAAGATACCCAAGGATTCGTTTCCCGCCGAACATCGCACGACCCTGGTCCGCAAGCTCAACGACGCTGCCGCTTGCGCAGAGCAGATCCCGGACGATCCGAAGAAGCGCGCCCTGTGCTGGGTCGTTGTTGACGAAGTGGAGCCCGGCTCATGGACTTGCGGTGCGGTAGACATGACGGCGCAGGTTCTGCCCTGCATCGCCATGATTTATCTGCCCGCTGGTGTCCTGGATGATGCGTCGCGCGCCAGCTATGTCAACCTGGTCCATGAGGCGTTCAAGCAAGCGCTGCCCCCGACGGAGAGGCGACACCTGACCACCTCTGTTGTGCTGTACGACGTGGCCGACGGCACATGGGGCGCAAACGGTGCTATCTGGCGATTGCCCAGCTTTGCCAAAGCTGCGGGCTTTGCGCACTTGCAAACCCTTGTTTCTGCCGGTTAATTCCATTTCTACTTCAATGCGATATGTCGTCGCCCCGCCTTGCCGTGCTACAGCACTGTCTGCGGCGGTGCGCCTAATCTCGCCTCGAATTAGAAATGGAATAAGGCGGTGGTGGCATCAATGTCAACGCGCCGCGTCGTGAATTGAGCATCGACGGGGCGTAGCGAATGCGCTGGGTAACGCTGGTCAGGCGGATTTAGCCAGCAGCGCGAAGTGCTCGACCACCGGCGGACTGGCAAAAAACGGCCCGACAATGGCGCGCCAGTCGGTAAAGGCCGGTGACTCGCGAAAGTCTATGGTGTGGTTTTCCAGCGTGTCCCAGAAAATCTGCAGGATGTAGCGCTCCGGGCTTTCGATGCCCTTGTTGACCTTGTAACCCTGAAAGCCCTTGGCCTTGGAAATCACGGTGGCGACGCCACGCTGTATGGCCTCGTCAAAAGCGGCCTGCTGGCCGGGGTGAATGCGGATGTCGGCGAGTTCGAGAATCATGAAGAGGTCCTGTGTTGATGTTGCGCAATACCGGGATCAATATTGCGTAGACGGCAACTCTACCGTCAAACCATCGAGCGCGGCGGTCAGCTTGATCTGGCAGCTCAAGCGACTGTTGGCCAGGCGCGGTGCGGCGGTGAAGGCCAGCATGGCCAGCTCCTCGGCATCGGGCGGCGGAAGTTGCGTTGCAAACGGCTCGCGCACATGCACATGGCAGGTCGCGCAGGTGAGCAGGCCGCCGCAATCGGCGGCAATGCCGGCAACGCCGCCGGCCACGGCTGTTTCCATCAGGCTTTTGCCGATCTTGCCTGTCGCCCCTGTGGAATGGCCGTCGGTAGCTATGAAATTGATAGTGATCATGGGTCAAAACGTTTTCAGATACGGCTGAAATACTCGCGGCGCTGCCAGTCGTTCGGGTCTTTGGCTTCGCCGTGGCGCGTGATTTCGGCTTGTTTGATGTGGCTCAGGTAGTTGATGAACGTGCTGCCAAAGGCCTCGGTCAGCGCCGCATCGCCCCGCAGGGCGCGCAGCGCTTCGCCCAGGCTGGTGGGCAATTTTTCGGCTTGCGCGCCATAAGGTGCATCGGTCGCCGGTGGCGCCTTGAGGCGGCGCGCCATGCCGTCCAGCCCGGCATGAATCTGCGAGGCGAGGTAGAGATAGGGGTTAGCGGCGGGTTCGCCGATGCGGTTTTCAATGCGCGTGCCATTGTCCTGGCACTGGCCGACGACGCGCAGCATGGCGCCGCGGTTGTCGCGGCCCCACACCACCGACTGCGGTGCCAGCGCGTTGGGCCGAAACCTTTCATAGCCATTGATTGTCGGCGTGCAGAAGGCCGTCATGCCGCGTGCATGCGCCAGCAGACCCGCCAGGTAATGCTCGCCGAGTTCCGACAGGGTGTGCTGCGCATCCAGCGGTGTCGTGCCTGTCGCCGGGCTGTCGCGCCTGAACAGGTTGGCACCGGTTTTCAGGTCTGTCAGCGACTGGTGCAGGTGCCAGCCGCTGGACATGATGCAAGGAAAAGGCGGCCGGCACATAAAGGTGGCGTGGTAGCCCGCGCGGCGCAAGGCCTGTTTCACCGCGCTGCGAAACAGCATCATGTTGTCGGCGGCAAGCAGGGCATCGGTTGCCTCAAACACCGCTTCGACCTGGCTGGGGCCGAGTTCAATTTCCAGCGACAGCAAGGGCAGCCCAAGGGCCTGCGCGGTGTGCTGCACAATGCGCAGGGGTGCTTCAGCCATGTCAAACCACGGCTCCGAAAGCAGGTGGTAGCCGGGGTGGATCATGCTGACTTCGGGCGGCAGGCCGGGCCAGGCAGCCTGCTGCGGGTCGAGCTGGTTTTTGAGCCCGTCATCCGTGATCTTGTAGATATGAAACTCGATTTCCAGCCCGCACTTCATGCCATAGCCGGCTTTTTCGAGCCGCGCCAGCGCAGTCTGGAGGATGCGCCTGGTGTCGAGTTCAACAGGGCGGCCATCGGCAAACCAGGGCTGGCATTGCAGCCAGCCGGTTTTTGCCGTCCAGGGCAGTTGCTTGAAGCTGGCCGGGTCGGCCAGCAGCATCACGTTGCCGCCAAATTCAAAGCCGGGCAGGTCGGCGGCACCACCGGTTTCAAACACCTTGTAGGCGGTGCGGTCGGCACTGTCTTTCAGCAGCAGCGTGCTGACCAGGCCCACGCCATCCTGCATGGCCTGCGCTGCAGCAGCGGCGACCAGCGTTTTGCCGCGCAGCATGCCGTGCAGGTCGCACCAGGCAAAGCGCACCAGCTCCAGACTGCTGGTATCGATTTTCTGCACAGCGTGCAGCAGAGCTGTTTGCCGGGCGGCGTCGTGAACGCCGCATTGCTGCGCAAAGCTGCTCATGAAACTGCTCGTGAGGTAACCGGCTCTGGCGCATCGGTTTTGGCGCGGAGCCAGGCTGCGCCTTGGCGCTTGGCCTGGGCGGTGTCCCGCCACCAGCTGGACCATTGCCCGGCCGGTGCAACGCCATCAACCGTGTCGGGGCCGGTCATGGCCGCCGCCAGGGTCGTATCGGCCACACCTGGTGCCGCGCCGCCGTTTTGTACCGTGTCAATGGCCTTGAGCAGCATGCGCCGGTTCGCCATGATGACCTTGTCGCTGGTGCCCAGATGCTCGCGCGTGCGGTCCTGGATGGCGCCCATGCTTTCCACGGCCCACTGGTCATGCACGTTGATGTCTTCCTCGCCCATGCCCAGGTAGGTGCTCGTCATTTGCTCGTTTGCATTGAAGCCCCAGTGGTTGTGCCGGCCGGCCTTGGGAATGTAGTCGGGCAGGGTGATGAACTGCTGGCGCTGCGCGCGCATCGCTTCCTTGTCCAGTGGTTCGGCAAAGCTGGTGAAGAAGGTGTACCAGTAGGTGTGCTCGTCATCGACCGGCACATGCATCTGGGTGATCGTCATGGTTTCCGACAGCGGAATCACAAAGGTGGCCGGAAAGATGGCCTGGGTCACGCGCACATGGGTCAGCGCATCGGTCATGTGCCGCAGGGCGGTGAGCTGTATGCCCCAGGGCTTGGTCTCAAAACTGATCTCGGGCTGGGCAAACTCCCGCATGATGCGCGTCATGGGCCACTGCTCGCCGTCAATGCTGCCGGCGCTGGCGCTGCGAAACTGTTTGCCCGCGGCGTTCTGGCCGATTTCGTTCAGCGCTTCGTCCTGCAGAAAGCGGTGCAGGAAGGACGGATGCGCCGGGTCAATGCCCACTTCAAAAGCCTGCAGCCAGTTGGCGTTCCACAGGCCCTTGAAGGCAAAGCTGTGCGTGGTCGGGGCGCTAAAGCAGTCAAAGGCCGGGAAAGGCGGCGGTGTGCTGTTTTCATCACCGAGCCAGGCAAACAGCACGCCGCTTTTTTCAATCACCGGGTAGCTGCGCTGCCTGACGCGTTCGCACAGCTTGCTGCCTGCGGGTTCTGCAGGGGTTTCAAGGCAGCGGCCATCTGCCGCAAATTTCCAGCCGTGAAAAGGGCAGCGCAGGCCGCCGCCCTGAAGTGCGCTTTCGCGCCGCCCAAAGGAGAGGTCGGCACCGCGGTGCGCGCAGTCACGGTCGAGCAAACCCCAGGCGCCGGAGGCATCCTTGAACAGCACCAGTTCCTGTCCCAGCAGCTTCACTGCTTTGACCGGGCGGTTTTCCATGCGGGGGTCGAGCGCCGGGTTGAACTCATCGACCAGGGCGGAGGGTTGCCAGTACTGGCGCAGCAGCTGGCCGCAGGGCGTGCCCGACGTGATGCGGGTGATCAGCTCGTTTTGTTCGGCGTTCATGGGGGTGACTTTTTACAGGCAGCAGGTGAAGGGTAAAACGGTATACCAAAATTTAAATTCAGTGTACAGTTATCGTCATGAGCTTGCAAGAAACCGTGTTGATGCAGTTGCGGGACCTGATCCTGCGCGGCGAATTTGAGCCGGGCCAGCGCCTGGCGGAACAGCAGCTGGCCGAGCGGCTGGGCGCTTCGCGCACGCCGGTGCGTGCTGCGCTGGCCGCGCTGGAGCAGGAGTGCCTGGTGCAAACCAATGACACCGGCGGCTACCTGGTGCGGCAGTTCACGCCGCGCGAGGTGGCCGATGCCATTGCCGTGCGCGGCCATCTGGAGGGCATGGCCGCGCGTCTGGTGGCCGAGCACGGCGTGTCACGCCGGCTGCAACTGGATTTGCAGGATTGCCTGGATGAGGGCGACCGCTTGCTGGCCGCCAATCCGCTGACGATGGAGAGTTATGCCGCTTATGCGGCCATGAACGACCGCTTTCATGCCCTGATTCTGGAGGCCAGCGGCAACAGCGCCTTGCAGCGTGCGGTGGCGCTGAACGACAGGCTGCCGTTTGCGCCTGCTTCGGCCATGCTGCCCATGCAGTCCACGCTGGAGCAGGATCGCGACTGGATGCTGTACGCCCACCGCCAGCATCGCATGCTGTTTGATGCGCTTAAAGCCGGTGAGGGCACTCGCGCCCAGGCGCTCGCCGTGGAGCACACGGAGGTCGCGCAAATGAACATGCGCATGGCGCTGGAGCGCAGGGCAGAGATTGAGCAAGTGCTGCCAGCCATCCGCCTGGTGGTGGGGCGCTAAGCCCACCCCGCTGCAGGCCGTTTACTCTTTGGCCACCTGCAAGACCAGCTTGCCAAAGTTCTCGCCGTTGAAGAGCTTGAGCAGCGTCTCGGGGAAGGTGTCCAGGCCGACCACAACGTCTTCCTTGCTTTTCATGGTGCCGGCTTTCAAATAGCCGGCCATTTCGGCCACGCCGACATGGTAGCGGTCGGCGTAGTCGAACACGACGATGCCTTCCATGCGCGCGCGGTTGACCAGCAGCGACAGGTAATTGGCCGGCCCTTTAACGGGCGTGGTGTTGTTGTACTGGCTGATGGCGCCGCAAATGATGATGCGCGCGCCGCGCGTGATTTTGGCCAGCACCAGGTCGAGGATTTCACCGCCCACGTTGTCAAAATAAATGTCCACGCCCTTGGGGCAGTGCTCTTTCAGCCCGGCGCGTACGTCGCTGTTTTTGTAGTCAATGCAGGCGTCAAAGCCGAGTTCATTAACCACCCAGTCGCACTTGGCCTTGCCACCGGCAATGCCGACCACGCGGCAGCCCTTGAGCTTGGCGATCTGCCCCACGGTCTGGCCCACGGCACCCGCCGCTCCCGACACCACCACGGTTTCACCGGCCTTGGGCAGGCCTACTTCCAGCAAGCCAAAGTAGCCGGTCATGCCGGGCATGCCCAGCACATTGAGCCAGGTGGTGAGCCCCAGCTGCGGATCAATCTTGAACATGCCGCTGCGCTTGATCTGCTCTTGGGGAATCAGGCAGTACTCCTGCACATCCAGCCCGGCGCTCACATAGTCGCCGACGGCAAAGGCCGGGTTTTGTGAGGCAATGACCTGGCCGACGCCGCCGGCGCGCATGATGGCGCCAATTTCAACCGGCGGAATATAGCTTTTGCCTTCGTTCATCCAGCCGCGCATGGCCGGGTCGAGAGAGAGGTACAGGGTTTTGACCAGTACACCGCCCGGGCCGGGCTCGGCCACCGGTTCGGTGGTGAAATTCCAGTTGGCGCGGGTGGGCAGGCCCACCGGGCGGCTGGCCAGGCGGATCTGGTGGTTGGTCAATGCTGTGATGGCGCTCATAGGGGTGTCTCCACTGAAGTCAGGTTGTTGGTAAACGTGGCCGATGGTAGCGGCGTAAGGCCCTGTGGTCAGTCGCGCAGGCGATTGACTTTCGCACTCCGGCCCGCAACGTTTCAGTTTATGCTTTCGGCATGAAACTCCACAACTATTTCCGATCTTCCGCCTCTTTTCGCGTTCGGATTGCGCTTGAACTCAAGGGGCTGGACTACGAGTACATCGCCGTTCACATTGCCAAGGGTGAGCACAAGAAGGAAGCCTATGCAGCACTGTCGGCTGACACGCTGGTGCCGCTGCTGGAAGTCGATGGCGAAAAGCTTTCGCAGTCGATGGCCATCATCGAATACCTGGATGAAAAGCACCCCACGCCAGCCCTGTTGCCCGCCGATGCGGCAGGCCGGGCCAAGGTGCGTGCGCTGGCCCAGTCGATTGCCTGCGAGATTCATCCCCTCAACAACCTGCGGGTGCTCAAGTACCTGGTGCGCGAGCTCAAGGTAGAAGAAGAGGCTAAAAACACTTGGTATCGCCATTGGTGCCGCGAAGGGCTGGAAGCCTTCGAGCGCCAGCTTGGCCGATTACCCGCAGCAACATACTGCTATGGCAACACCCCCACGCTGGCCGACTGCTGCCTGGTGCCGCAAATCTTCAATGCCAAGCGTTTCGATGTGAACTTTGAGGGGCTGCCGCGCACCATGGCGGCGTTTGATGCCTGCATGGCGCTGCCAGCGTTTCAGAAAGCCCAGCCGTCGGCCTGCCCCGATAATGAAGCCTGAAAATGTGGCCCCCACGCTCCCCACTCCGTGTGGTTCGCTGCCCCCCGAGGGGGCTAATTTTCCTAGGGGCGGCCCGTCGGAAAATTGCTCTGCAGGCCAGGTCGCCATGGATGCACGCTGGCTGATTCCCGACTGGCCCGCGCCCAAAGGGGTCCGGGCCGTTTTCACCACCCGTTCCGGCGGGCTGTCTGCCGCGCCCTATGACAGCATGAACCTGGGCGACCATGTGGGCGACCTGCCTGCGCAGGTGGCGGCCAACCGTGCCTTGCTGCAGCAGGCCACGGCAACCCGTGCGGTGTTCCTCCAGCAGGTGCATGGCAGCGAGGTGCTGACGCTGGAGGCTGACAGCCCGGATGGCCAGCAGGCCGATGCCTGCGTGACGGCGCAGCGTCAACTGGCCTGCACCATCATGGTCGCCGACTGCCTGCCCGTGCTCTTGACCACGGAAGACGGCGCGGTGGTGGCGGCCGCGCACGCTGGCTGGCGCGGGCTGGCGGGCGCCGATGGGAAGGATGGGCGGGGCGTCCTGGAGTCGGTTTATGAGTCTTTCAGCGCTCTGGTCCAAACGGAACGGGCGCCAGTAGCTATCAAAACAATAGCGTGGCTGGGTCCGTGCATCGGACCCTCGGCTTTCGAGGTGGGCGCTGAAGTCAAGGCGGCGTTTGAAGTTGCGCAGCCTGAAGCGGGGCGCTTGTTCGTCGCCAGCGGGGCCGGCAAGTATTTGGCCGACCTGCCCGGGTTGACTCGTCTTCGCCTGCAGGCGCTGGGCATTACCCGGATTTATGGCAATGACGGCAGCGCGTCCTGGTGCACCGTGAGCAATCCCTCAAGGTTCTTTTCGCACCGGCGCGACGCCGGTGCCTGCGGCAACGGCATGGGAACGACTGGTCGCATGGCTGCCTGCATCTGGCGCGAGTGATGGCGTTTGCGCGCCTGGCTGGCTGTCCGCTTGCCGGGCCAACTCTTGGGCATTGCGTTTCTTGATCGCCTTGCTGCGTGCCGGAGCGCCCATCAGGTAAACCACCAATGCCACAGGCCCCAGTCCATAGAGTACAAAGGTCACCAGCGCACCCAGTAGCGTGCCGTTGCTGTTGGTGGCTTCGGCCACACTCATCATGAGCACGACATAAATCCAGGCGATGACAATCAAATACATAAAAGGTTGAAAACTTTGAGCAGGGTCATAAATATGTAGGCAAACCCTACGATACTAAGAGCGTTAAAGTCGTTAAAAACGTACTCAAAAGGGTCAGCAGGACCCGATACGATTGGGGAGACTAGATGAATTCTGACGTAAATTGGACTCAGGCGACTCAACAGATGCAAGAGACCCTGGGCGAGGGCTTGCAGCAGGCCATGGCTGCCATGGGCACATTTGCCGCGGCGGGCAAACCCGGTGGTTTTCCTGCCATCGATATGTCCCAGTTCAACAAGGCGATCCCAGCTGTCAGCTTTGATGTCGCCAAGCTGCAGGCGCTACAGCAGCGCTATATTGAGGATGCCTCGGCCCTGTGGAATCAGGGCGTGCAGGCCAGCACCGACACCCCCGCAAGTTCTGACCGGCGCTTTTCCGCCGAGGCCTGGAATGCCAATCCCGTGTCGAAGTTTTCGGCCTCTGCCTACCTGCTGAACGCACAGGCCCTGATGGGCCTGGCCGAAGCCGTGGAAGGTGACGCCAAGACCCGGGCGCGGGTGCGCTTCGCGGTCGAGCAGTGGATGGCCGCAACAGCGCCCAGCAACTTTCTGGCCCTGAATGCCGAAGCCCAGCAAAAAGCCATAGCCAGCAAGGGTGAAAGCATAGGCAAAGGCATCCAGAACCTGTTGCACGACATGCAACAAGGCCATGTCTCGATGACCGACGAAAGCGTCTTCGAGGTCGGCAAAAACGTCGCCACCACCGAAGGCGCGGTGGTGTTTGAGAACGAGTTTTTCCAGCTGCTGGAGTACAAGCCGCTGACGGCCAAGGTCTATGAAAAGCCTTTTTTACTGGTGCCGCCTTGCATCAACAAGTTTTACATTCTTGACTTGCAGCCCGACAACTCGCTGATTCGCTATGCGGTCAGCCAGGGACACCGCACTTTCGTGGTGAGCTGGCGCAACCCCGATGAGTCCATGGCCCACAAAACCTGGGATGACTACATTGAACACGCCGCCATCAAGGCCATTGAGGTGGTGCAGGAAATCACCGGTGCCAAAACCATCAACGCCCTGGGCTTTTGCGTCGGCGGCACGATTTTGGCGAGCGCGCTGGCGGTGCTGGCGGCCAAGGGAGAAAAACCGGTAGCAAGCGCGACCTTGCTCACGTCGTTTTTAGACTTCACCGACACCGGAATCCTTGACATCTTCATTGACGAAAATTCCGTCAAGTACCGTGAGGCCGAGATGGGGCAGGGCGGTTTGCTCAAGGGGCAAGAGCTGGCCTCGACCTTCAGCTTTTTGCGCCCCAACGATTTGGTGTGGAACTACGTGGTGGGCAATTATCTGAAAGGCGAAACGCCGCCGCCGTTTGACCTGCTTTACTGGAACAGTGATTCCACCAACCTGCCTGGGCCTTTTTACACCTGGTATTTGCGCAACACCTATTTTGAGAATAACCTGATCAAACCCGGTAAAACCGTGGTGTGCGGCCAAAAAGTTGATTTACGCCAGGTCGATATGCCGGTGTACATCTACGGTTCGCGCGAAGACCATATCGTGCCGATTGGCGGCGCTTATGCGTCAACCCAGCACTTGCCGGGCAAGAAGCGTTTTGTGATGGGGGCTTCGGGCCATATCGCCGGCGTGATCAACCCGCCCACCAAGAAAAAACGCAGCTACTGGACCAATGACAAACTGCCGCAAGGCAAGTTTCCCGCGGCGCAGGCCGACTGGCTCAAAAACGCCACGGAGTATCCCGGCAGCTGGTGGACGGACTGGTCCGACTGGCTTGCAGGGCACGCTGGCAAGCAAATTGCTGCACCCCAGGGCTACGGTAGCCGCAAGTACAAGGCCATCGAGGCCGCGCCGGGCCGCTACGTCAAGGTGAAAGCCTGAGCAGAAGCCTCTGGAAACAGCCATAAAACCTCACTCGCATCTAGTATCTAATAACCTAAAACCTAACCAGGAAGACATCATGGAAGACATCGTTATCGTTTCAGCCGGCCGCACGGCCGTTGGCAAGTTTGGCGGC
Source organism: Polaromonas sp. (assembly GCA_036506595.1). Lineage (GTDB taxonomy): Bacteria > Pseudomonadota > Gammaproteobacteria > Burkholderiales > Burkholderiaceae_C > Polaromonas. Next base: position 11,104 of record DASXRN010000391.1, read on the forward strand.
TCGCTGGCAAAAACGCCCGCAACCGAGCTGGGGGCTGCGGTCATCAAGGCGGTGCTTGAGCGCTCCGGCTTGAGCGCCGAACAGGTCGGTGAAGTCATCATGGGCCAGGTCTTGACCGCCGGGGCGGGCCAGAACCCGGCGCGCCAGACGCTGATCAAGGCGGGCTTTCCGAATGGCATTCCGGGCCTCACGATCAATGCGGTGTGCGGCTCGGGGCTCAAGTCCGTCATGCTCGCGGCGCAGGCCGTGGCCTGCGGCGACAGCGAAATTGTGATTGCCGGTGGACAGGAAAACATGAGCGCCGCGCCGCATGTGCTCAATGGCTCGCGTGATGGCCAGCGCATGGGCGACTGGAAGATGGTGGACAGCATGATCGTGGACGGCCTCTGGGATGTCTACAACCAGTACCACATGGGCATCACCGCTGAAAACGTGGCCAAAAAATACGCCATTGGCCGTGAAGCACAAGACGCGCTGGCACTGGCCAGCCAGACCAAAGCCGCCGCTGCGCAGGATGCGGGCAAGTTCAAGGACGAGATTGTTCCCATCTACATTCCGCAGAAAAAAGGCGATCCGGTGGTGTTTGCCGCTGACGAGTTCATCAACCGCAAAACCACTGCCGAGGGCCTGGCCGGCTTGCGACCGGCCTTCGACAAGGCTGGCGGTGTGACGGCAGGCAACGCATCGGGCCTCAACGACGGCGCCGCCGCCGTGATAGTGATGACGGCCAAAAAGGCCGCAGCCCTGGGCCTCAAACCGCTGGCACGCATTGCCAGCTATGCCACCACCGGGCTTGACCCCGCCTACATGGGCATGGGTCCTGTGCCCGCGTCGACCAAGGCGCTGGCCCGCGCCGGCTGGAAAGCGCAAGACCTCGACCTGCTGGAGATCAACGAAGCCTTTGCGGCCCAGGCCTGCGCGGTCAACAAGGAAATGGGCTGGGACACCAGCAAGGTCAACGTCAACGGCGGCGCGATTGCCATCGGTCACCCGATTGGTGCGTCGGGCTGCCGTATTTTGGTGACCTTGCTGCACGAAATGGCGCGCCGCGACGCCAAAAAAGGCATTGCCAGCCTGTGTATTGGCGGCGGTATGGGGGTTGCCCTCACACTGGAGCGCTGAAGATCAGGTAAAACTTGGCTTGGCGCCTGTTAAACATGCGCTGGTAGCTACTAATTTTATAGCAAGGAAACTGCAGAAAATGCAGGAAATCAAGGGGAACGACATGACAGCAAAAGTAGCGTACGTCACCGGCGGTATGGGCGGCATTGGAACCGCTATTTGCCAGCGGCTGGCCAAGGATGGCTTCAAGGTGATAGCGGGTTGTGGCCCTACGCGCGATTTCGACAAATGGCTCGATGAGCAAAAGGCCCTGGGCTACACCTTCCATGCCTCAGTCGGCAACGTGGCTGACTGGGATTCCACGGTAGCGGCTTTCGACAAGGTCAAGGCAGAGCATGGCTTGGTTAGCGTGCTGGTGAACAACGCCGGCATCACGCGCGATGGCCAGTTCCGCAAGATGAGCAAGGCCGACTGGGATGCCGTGATTTCGACCAACCTGAACAGCATGTTCAACGTGACCAAGCAGGTTATCGAGGGCATGATCGAAGCGGGCTTTGGCCGCGTCATCAACATCTCGTCGGTCAATGGCCAAAAAGGCCAGTTTGGCCAGGTGAACTATTCCACCGCCAAGGCCGGCCTGCACGGCTTTACCATGGCGCTGGCGCAAGAAGTGGCGAGCAAGGGCGTGACAGTCAACACCGTGAGCCCGGGCTATATAGGCACCGACATGGTCAAGGCCATACGTCCCGATGTGCTGGAGAAAATTGTGGCTGGTGTACCCGCCAAGCGGCTGGGCCAGCCTGAAGAGATTGCATCCATCATTGCCTGGATTGCGTCTGATGAAGGTGGTTACGCCACCGGCGCGGACTTCTCGCTCAATGGCGGTTTGCACATGGGCTGATGCATGGGCTGAGAGTTGGCCTGCTTCATAAAGAAACCCGCTTCGGCGGGTTTCTTTTATGGATTCCGAATCCGAAACAAATTGATCTTGCCCCGAAAAACGTACTCCATAGCTGATGGTCAAATTCAGTCAATGGATCCTCATTCCATTTCTAATTCAATGCGAGATTAGGCGCACCGCCGCAGACAGTGCGGTAACGGCCAAGGCACGGCAACGACATATCGCGTTGAAGTGGAAATGGAGTCAGGCGAAAACTACTCCAGATCTTCAATCGCCAGCGTGTGGTACTTTTGCGCATACGAATAGGGCAGCTTGCGCACCACGGTCATGATGTGCTCGGTCTCGTCCTTGGAGTGCGCGGGAATCATCAGTGCACAGTGGCCTTCCCGCGCCAAGTCCACGTATTTATGGGTGGTCGCCCCTTCCGTGCCCACGGCTGGCAAGGCGATGTCTGACTCAACGTCAGTCCTGCCGATTTCTTGCAGAATGCTCTCTGGCGTCAGCAGCATGATGCCGTCGTGGCCGGGTTCGAGTTCACGCGCTACCTGCTTGGCGTCTTCGACATCGGGAAACATGATGAAGGCATAACCAGTTGGGTAGAACGCCCCCCCTAAACGGATCATTTTTTTGGTCATTTCAAAGTCTTTCATGATGAATCCTTTCTTGGATTTAGAAGACCATTCACACGCAGAATTTCACCACCCGCAGTCAGTTAAAACAAGTACTTTCTGTAAGTCGTTGTCATTGATCGCAATGGGCAGCCAGCCGGCGGCGTTCTGGATGGCTTGGGTGGCTCAAGGTAATTCTTCAAACTTGATAGTGGGCTCGGCCATCACGCGTACCGTGCTTTGGAGATCCTCCAGAATCTGGTTGGCAAAGTAGCTGCTCTGGGTGTCCGGCTCCAGCGCGGCAAATGCCAGATTACCCAGGGGCTGGTTGAGCGGCACGTAGTAACTGCCGCGGGGCGCATCCACCACACCGCGCGCCAGGCTGACTTGTGCATTGATGATGGGGCTGTCAGCGGCAATGGTGCCGCGCACATCCTGCCGCTCGCCCGCCGCGCGTGAAGTTTCCCGGTAGCTGTCGGCCAGCATGGAGCCTGGCTCGGTTACGCGCAAGACCTGCACGCCGTGCAAGCGCAAGCGCTCGACAGCGGTGCCGGACGTGGCCGACAGCCAGTAACCGCAGGGGCGTGCACGCACCTTGATTTTGCGCAGGGCCAGTGCGGAGTCCCAGTCCACCGTGATGGCCTTGTCGGCACCGCTGACCGGGTTCAGCATGATCAACTCGTACTGGGCGGCGGTGGGTGCCGCTTCCACAACGGCTTCGTCCTTGCAGGCTTGGGCGCTGACTTCCTTGTCGATATAGGGGCGCAACTGGTTGAGTTCGGTGGCGCGCTGGGCGGTACTGTTCAGCACACTCATGATGGCCGTCACATGGGTATGCACGCGCCGCTGGATATGCAAGCGCCCTATGCCGACGCCGCGCGTTGCGATCAGCAGGCTGACGGCATTTTTCAGCCCGTTGACATTGCGGCCGGTGTCGGGCTGGGTGCCGCCCATGGAGATTTTTTTATCGGCCGGATCGGTTGAGGTGGTGTAGTACCACTCGGTGCTCAGGCCCTGCTCCTTGAGCGCGGCCAGCAGCGGCTGGCGGTACCACTCTTCGGCGGCCCTGGTTAAAAATTCCGGCAGGTTGGCGGTGGTGGCGTATTGCAGCAGTGCGTCGAATTTTTGCACCGTGCCAAACTTTTCCAGGTAGCGGCCCATCACGGTGTATTCGCGGGCGTCCACCACCACCATGGGGCGATAGTCCCGCGTGAGCCTGGCCAGCGCCTGGGCTTCTGGCGTGTTGAGCAGCAAATGGTCGCGGTTCATGTCCAGCCCGCCGGTGGTCACGCGCTGCTCACTTGCCGCGCCATCAGGATTGGCGCGCGGAACAATCACGACGTTGATGCGTTCCAGCGCCGGCTGCAGCAGACCTTGCGCAAGTTCCTGGGCGATGACCAGCAGGGCTTCGCTGCCGGCTGGCTCGTCACCGTGTTGCTGGCCCACCAGCAGCACGGTGGGCCGTCCGCTTGCCTTTAGGTCGGCGGGGGCCGTGCTGTTGGCGCGGGTCAGGACCAGCGCTTCGATGGCTTCGCCACGCTGAGAGCTGCCGATAGCCAGCACGGCGGCCTTCACACCCGTCGTGCCCGCTGTGCGCGATGCCGACGCTGCCTGATTGCGCAGCCAGGCCTGAATTTCTGCCTGGCTGGTGAAGCTGGTACGGCCGGCTTGCAGCCCTGGCGTGTTGTAAACCACCGAAGGTGCCGGGAAGCGGGCGGCGACAGCCGCGCCGTACGGCGCGGGTTGATCGGCCGGCAGGGTGCCAATAACCGTGGGCCGTGCCACGGGGTAGGTCTGCACGGCGGCGGGCGCTGCAGCCGGGGGCGAGGCCGACGGCGGCGTTGTCGAAGAAGGGGCCGGCGCGGTAGTTGCTGGGCGCTCAGAAGAGGGCGTCCACGGCGGCAGCGGCACGGAGGTGCAGGCCGCGAGCTGCATGACAGTTACCAGCATTCCCGGCGCCAGCGAAGGTAGGCGACGAAGCGGGGCGCCGATATGGGCTGTGAGTACGGGGATGGGCATGGTGGTCCTCCTGTTTTCTCGGCGCCGCAAGCAGGGTGGGTTGCGGGGGAACTTGATTCGCTTGTGTGACTTGGCATGTTACCTGTGCGGTGAGCCGCGGCGGCACGGTAGTTTCCTCCTGTCAGAGGGGCTTTGCTGCGCTAAACCCTGGGGTCATCGGCTGGCGTGCTTTCTGGGAAAATAGGGCCATGTTTCCCCGATCTTCCCCTGCCTCCCTGCCTGATGCCGTTTTACCCATGGCCAGCAGCCCCTGGCGTTTGTCCGTTGCCCCGATGATGGACTGGACCGACAGGCATTGCCGCTATTTTCATCGCCTGTTGTCACGCCATGCCCTGCTGTATACCGAGATGGTGACCACTGGCGCCTTGATCCACGGCGACGTGGCGCGGCATTTGCGCTTTAACGCCGAGGAGCAACCGGTGGCGCTGCAGCTGGGCGGCAGCGAGCCGGCCGACCTGGCGCATTGCGCGAAGCTGGGCGAGCAATGGGGCTATGAAGAAATCAACCTGAACTGCGGCTGCCCGAGCGAACGGGTGCAGCGCGGCGCATTTGGTGCCTGCCTGATGGCCGAGCCGCAACTCGTGGCCGACTGCGTCAAGGCCATGGTGGACGTGGTGAGCGTTCCGGTGACCATCAAGCACCGGATCGGCATAGACAAAACCGAAAGCTATGAATTTGTGCGCGACTTTGTGGGCACGGTGAGCGAGGCGGGTTGCAAGGTGTTTACCGTGCATGCGCGCAACGCCTGGCTCAAAGGCCTTTCTCCGAAGGAAAACCGCGAAGTGCCGCCGCTGCGCTACGAGCTGGTTTACCGGCTCAAACGCGAGTTTCCCAACCTCACCATCGCCGTCAATGGCGGTATCACCACCGGCGAACAGGTGGCCGGGCAACTGGATCAGCTGGACGGCGTGATGATAGGCCGCGAGGCCTACCACAACCCCTGGTGGCTGGCCTCGTGGGATGCGGAGTTTTTCAGCGCAGCACCGTCAGATTCGACCCGCGAATCGGTCGAAGAACAGATGGTGGATTACATGGCGCGCGAAGCCGCTGCGCACGGTACGCCCTGGAGCAGCATTGCCCGCCACATGCTGGGGTTGCGTCACGGTTTGCCAGGCGCGCGCCGCTGGCGCCAGGTCTGGAGCGACCACAGGCTCAAAACCCTGCACCCGCGTGACGTGATGGCGCTGGCGCACGATGGCGTGCAGCAGGCCGCCTGAGTCATTTCCTTAAGGAAAAACGGGCTGCAGCCCTCTAAGTACCTGCGCAACCAGCTATCAAAAATATAGCGTAAATCGTCAGGCCGAAGCGCCGGACGCCATCATGTCGTGAATCAGCGCGGAGAAGGCCCGCGCCGCCGGCGACATGGTGCGCTTGGCCAGGGTCACGATGCTGTAGTGGGTCAGCATGGCGTTGAGTTTCCTGACCGGCAGCC
>DASXRN010000392.1:0-3423 GCA_036506595.1 Polaromonas sp.
GTGGGCCGCACCTTCATCATGCCGGGGCAGGGCGTGCGCAAGAAATCGGTGCGCCAGAAGCTCAACGTGATTGCCAGTGAGTTCAAGGGCCGCAATGTGCTGCTGGTGGATGACTCCATCGTGCGCGGCACCACCAGCCGCGAGATTGTGCAGATGGCGCGCGACGCCGGCGCACGCAAGGTCTACCTGGCCAGCGCCGCGCCGCCCGTGCGCTACCCCAATGTGTACGGCATCGACATGCCCACGCCAGGCGAGCTGGTGGCGCATGACCGCAGCATCGAGGAAATTCGCCAGGTGATTGGCTGCGACGCGCTGATTTACCAGGACGTTGAGGCCATGAAACGTGCCATTGGCTCGCTGAACACCAAGCTCGACGGCTTCGACGCCTCCTGCTTTGACGGCGTGTACATCACCGGCGACGTGACAGCCGAAACCATTGCCGCGATGAATTCGAGCCGCGCCGATACCGCAGAGAAAATGGGCGAAGAAGGCGACGTGGATGTATCGCGCCTGGCGTTACCCAATCCGCAAGAGGCTTGAACGTGAATCAAAAAAAATTGCCCGAGGATTTGCACCTGAACACGCTGGCCGTGCGAGCGGCAGTCGATAAAAGCCAGTACGGCGAAAACTCCGAGGCGCTGTACCTGACCAGCAGCTTTGTGCAGCCCGACGCCGCGACCGCTGCGCGGCGCTTTGCCAACGAGGAGGAGGGCTACATCTACTCCCGCTTCACCAACCCCACGGTGACCAGCATGGAGCAGCGCCTGGCCGCGATGGAAGGCACCGAGGCCTGCATCGGCACTTCCAGTGGCATGGCGGCGATTTTGCTGATGTGCATGGGCCTGCTCAAAAGCGGCGACCATGTGATTTGCTCGCAGTCGGTGTTCGGCTCCACCATCAAGCTGATTGGCGGCGAGTTTGGCAAGTTCGGTGTGGAGAGCACGTTTGTCTCGCAGACCGACGTGGCCCAGTGGAAGGCGGCCGTCAAGCCCAACACCAAACTGCTGTTTGCCGAAACACCGACCAACCCGCTGACCGAAATCTGCGACATCCGCGCGCTGGCCGATATTGCGCATGCCGCAGGCGCTTTGCTGGCCGTGGACAACTGCTTTTGCTCGCCGGCGCTGCAGCAGCCTGTCAAGCTGGGGGCTGATTTGGTCATTCATTCAGGCACCAAGTACCTGGACGGCCAGGGCCGCGTGATTGCCGGTGCCATCTGCGGGCCGAAACAACTCATCGATGACAAACTCGTTCCCATCATGCGCAGTGCCGGCATGACGCTGTCGGCCTTCAACGCCTGGGTGGTGCTCAAGGGCCTGGAGACGCTGTCCATCCGCATGCAGGCGCAAAGCGCCAATGCGCTGGCGCTGGCGACCTGGCTGGAAGCCCAGCCGGGCGTGGCCCGCGTGTATTACCCCGGCCTCAAGTCACACCCCCAGCATGCGCTGGCCATGCAGCAGCAAACCCTTAACGGGCAGGGTTGCGGCGGTGCGGTGGTGTCGTTTGATGTCCAAGGTGCTGATGCCGAGAGTGCGCGCAAAAATGCCTTCCACGTGATCGACAGCACCCGGGTCTGCAGCATTACCGCCAATCTGGGCGACACCAAAACCACCATCACCCATCCGGCCACCACCTCGCATGGCCGGCTCACCGAAGCGCAGCGCCAGGCTGCGGGCATTGGTCAGGGCTTGATTCGCGTGGCCGTGGGCCTTGAATATATTGATGACCTGAAAGCCGATCTCGCCAGAGGTCTGCAAGGTCTGGACTCCCTGAAATGACACAAGCAACAAGAACCCGCACGCGATTTGCGCCTTCACCGACCGGCTTTATCCACCTCGGCAATATCCGTTCGGCCCTCTACCCCTGGGCATTTGCGCGCGCCACCGGCGGCGATTTCATTCTGCGCATCGAAGACACCGATGTGGAACGTTCCAGCCAGGCCGCGGTCGATGTGATCATCGAAGGCATGCGCTGGCTGGGCCTGGACCATGACGAAGGCCCGTTCTTTCAGATGCAGCGCATGGACCGCTACAAGGCGGTGCTGGCCGAGCTGCAGGCCGCCGGCCATGTTTACCCCTGCTACATGAGCGTGGTGGAACTTGATGCGCTGCGTGAAAAGCAGATGGCCAACAAAGAAAAGCCGCGCTACGATGGCACCTGGCGGCCTGAACCGGGCAAGACCTTGCCGCCCATTCCCGCGGGCGTGCAGCCCGTGTTGCGCTTCAAAAATCCGCAAGGCGGTGCGGTGGTCTGGGACGACAAGGTCAAGGGCCGCATCGAGATCAGCAACGACGAACTCGACGACCTCGTGATTGCACGGCCCGATGGCACGCCCACCTACAACTTCTGCGTGGTGGTGGACGACGTGGACATGGCCATCACCCATGTGATCCGTGGCGACGACCATGTGAACAACACGCCGCGCCAGATCAACATCTTCCGCGCGCTTGGCAAAGAAGTGCCGGTGTATGCGCATTTGCCCACCGTGCTCAATGAGCAGGGCGAGAAGATGAGCAAACGCAACGGTGCCAAACCGGTGACGCAGTATGCGGCCGAGGGCTACCTGCCCGATGCCATGGTGAACTACCTGGCGCGCCTCGGCTGGAGCCATGGCGACGACGAAATTTTCAGCCGCGAACAGTTTATTCAGTGGTTCAACCTGGACCACCTCGGCAAGAGCGCCGCGCAGTTCGACGAGGCCAAGCTGCGCTGGGTCAACGCGCAGCATCTCAAGGCGATGGCCGATGAGAAGCTGGCGGTAGAGGTCGCCCCTTTCCTGGCCGCCAAGGGCGTGACAGGCCTGGACGCTACACGGCTTGTGCGCGCTTGCGGCCTGTTCAAAGACCGCTGCAGCACGCTGGTCGAGTTGGCCGGCTGGTTGCAGCGCCTGGTGACTGGCGGGCAGGCGAGCGCCGACGATATCAGTACGCATGTGACCGAGGCCGTGCGTCCGGCCCTTGCCAAACTGGCCGAAGCGCTGGGTCGCAGCGAATGGAACAAGGTGGCGATTGCCGCAGCCATCAAGCAGGTACTCGCTGACACGGGTTTGAAGATGCCACAGCTGGCCATGCCGGTACGCGTGCTGGTCATGGGCACACCGCAAACTCCTTCGCTCGATGCCATTTTGGAACTCATGAAACAAGAAGATGTGATCAATCGATTGAAAATTTGAAAAGCATCTAATTTTCGGGCTATAATTTAAAGCTCGACGGATACAACAAGTCTTGCGGCAACGGAAGATTTTTTGGGGGTATAGCTCAGCTGGGAGAGCGCTTGCATGGCATGCAAGAGGTCAGCGGTTCGATCCCGCTTGGCTCCACCATATTTCTGACGTTAAATCAATAAGTTATGCTTTTGCGGTGTTTGCCGTTGGTGGGTGAAAGCTGTTTGGGCACCCCCGGGGCACAACGGAAGGTATTTTCG
>DASXRN010000393.1:0-1887 GCA_036506595.1 Polaromonas sp.
GGAGGCGCAGATGGAACCCAGGGCCCATGGCAAGACCGCCTTTGTCTTTGCCGGCGGCGGCAGTTTTGGCGCGATTCAGGTCGGCATGCTGCATGCGCTGGTCGCCCACGGCGTGCTGCCCGATTTCGTGGTGGGCGCCTCGGTGGGCGCAATCAATTGCGCGTATTTCGCGGGCAACCCGACGCTGGCCGGTGTCAGCAAGCTCGAGCAGCTCTGGGGCGAACTGAAGCGCAGCACGATCTTCCCGATGACCTTCAGCCGCATCGCCGGCCTGTTTTCACGCTCGCCATCGCTGGTCGACTCCAGCGGGCTGCGTGAGTTGATCGCACAGCATTTGCCCTACAGCCTGCTGGAGCAGGCGGCGCTGCCACTCCATGTGGTCGCCACCGGGCAGTTGCACGGCAACCCGGTCTGCCTGTCGTCCGGCCCGGCCGTCGATGCGATCCTGGCCAGTTGTGCGATCCCGGCGATCTTTCCACCGGTGCTGGTCGGCAAGGAGTACCTGATCGACGGCGCGATTGCCAGCAACACCCCGGTGACGACGGCGGTCGTGCTGGGTGCGACCCGGCTGATCGTGCTGCCCACCGGTTATGCCTGTGCATTGACCGAGCCGCCGGTCAGTGCCATCGCCAGCGCGCTGCATGCGCTGAATATGCTGATTGCGCACCAACTGGTGCAAGACCTGGAATTGTTGGCGGATCGGTTCGAAGTGCTGACGGTGCCGCCGCTGTGCCCGCTGGCGGCATCGGCCTACGACTTTTCGCGCGCCCGTGAGCTGATTGATCGGGCCGAGCAAACTACCCGGCGCTGGCTCGAGGGTGGCGGCCTGCAGCAGCCGCGCATTCCCAGCGCGCTGCGACCGCATGTGGATTGAGACCGGTCCGTAAAAACGGATTGAGGCGTTGATGCCGGCGGGACCGCCTTGTCAGCGGCGCCTGACGAGGCCGCCCAGCATCACGCAGCCCAGCGCCATCACCACCAGCGTGATGCCGGCCCACTGCCAGGGCGTGATGACTTCGCCCAGCACCAGCATGCCGGTGGCCAGGCCCACAATCGGCACGCCCAGGCTGAACGGCGCCACGCGGTTGGCGGGGTGGCGTTTGAGCAAGCCTGTCCACAGGCTGTAGCCCACGATGGTGGCGATCCAACCGAGGTAGGCCACGGCCAGCCAACTGGACCAGCGGGCCGCTGTCCATTGCCAGCGCACGGTCTCGGGGTCGAAAATATAAGACAGCGCGGCAAAGGGCAGCACCGCGACCAGGCTGCTCCAGACCACAAAGGCCACCGGCGAATAGTCCGTGGCAATCTGCTGCACGCGCCTGACCACGATGTTGGACATGGCCCACATAGCCGCCGCGCACAGCGTGAGCAAGAAGCCCAGCAAGGTGGTGGCGCTGGCGCCGGCCGCGCCGGGATTTACATAGTTGAGTGCAAAGCACGACAAGCCCAGCGCGGCGAGCACCAGGCCCGCCTGCAGCGGCCGGCTGGCGCGCTCATGCAGCAGCACAAAACCAAACAAGGCGGTCCAGAAAACCTGGGTCTGCAAAATCACCGACGCCAGCGCGGCCGTCATGCCCACTTTAAGGGCGATGAACAAAATACCGAACTGCCCGACACCCTGGAAAGCGCCATACAGCAACACCCATTTCCAGGGGACATTGGGCGGCCGGATGAACAGTACCAGCGGCAGTACCGCAAACACATAGCGGGCGGCGCCCAGCTGAAAAGGCGTGAAGTCGCGCAGGGCAAATTTCATCACGACGAAATTCACGCCCCACAGCAGCACCACCGTCAAAACGGCCGCCAGATCGCGGCCCGTCAGGGCAGGGCTTCGCACTCCCGTTTTAGCGTGCACAGGCTCTAGGCGCCGGGCTGTGCGGCGCGGGC
>DASXRN010000394.1:0-4246 GCA_036506595.1 Polaromonas sp.
GTTGACGGTTTCCAGGTTGATCATGTGGCGTATTACATGGTATTCGTCGTGGATGCCGTTGCCGCCATGCATGTCGCGCGCCATGCGGGCAATGTCCAGCGACTTGCCGCAGCTGTTGCGCTTGATCAGCGAAATCATTTCGGGCTGGGCCTTGTCCTCGTCCATCAGCCGGCCCACGCGCAGGCAGGCCTGCAGGCCCAGTGTGATTTCGGTTTGCATGTCGGCCAGCTTTTTCTGGATCAGCTGGTTTTGTGCCAGCGGGCGGCCAAACTGCTGGCGGTCCATGGTGTACTGGCGGGCACGGTGCCAGCAGTCTTCGGCCGCGCCCAGTGCGCCCCAGGCAATGCCATAGCGCGCCTTGTTCAGGCAGCCAAACGGGCCCTTCAGGCCGCTGACATTGGGCAGCAGGTTTTCGGCCGGCACAAACACGTCGTCCATCACGATCTCGCCGGTGATCGAGGCGCGCAAGCTCATCTTGCCTTCGATCTTGGGCGCCGACAGGCCCTTCATGCCTTTTTCCAGCACGAAGCCGCGAATGCTTTCCTGGCCGCCGACCTTGCCGTCAGCGTCTTCCAGCTTGGCCCAGACCACGAACACATCGGCGATGGGGCTGTTGGTGATCCACATCTTGCTGCCCTTGACGATGAAGCCGCCATCGACCGGCTTGGCGCGCGTCAGCATGCTGGCCGGGTCCGAGCCGTGATTCGGTTCGGTCAGGCCGAAGCAGCCGACCCATTCACCGGTGGCCAGCTTGGGCAGGTATTTCTGGCGCTGCGCTTCGCTGCCATAGGCATTGATGGGGTGCATCACCAGCGAGCTTTGCACGCTGATGGCGCTGCGGTAGCCGCTGTCCACGCGCTCGACCTCGCGCGCCACCAGGCCGTAGCTGACGTAATTGAGGCCGGCGCAGCCGTAGCCTTCAATGGTTGAGCCGAGGAAACCCATGGCGCCCGCCTCGTTCATGATTTCGCGGTCGAATTTTTCATGGCGAGCCGCCATCAGCACGCGCGGCTGCAGCTTTTCCTGGCAGAAGGCATGCGCCGCCTCGACGATGGCGCGTTCATCTTCGCTGAGCTGCTCTGACAGCAAAAACGGGTCTTCCCAGTTGAATTTGGCTTTCATGGTCAATTTCCTTTCGAGGTTGCTAGAAGTGTACCCAAGTTGACAAATATACTTTAAGTGTCAACTAAATGCTGTGCCGGCTTGATGGCCTCAGGCTTTGGATTCATGCGACGACAACTCCGTCGGCGGCGCATGGCGGTAAGTCGCCGGCGTGCGGCTCAGCTTGATCGGGGAGGCGATGCCGGTGTAGTCGTCACCGATGCGCACGACCATCTCGCGGTGCTGGGTGTGCGGGTGCTGCAGGGCGGCGTCCACCGACAGAATGGGGGCGCAGGGCACGCCAAGCTGCATCAGGGCCTCGGCCAGTTGGGCGCCGTCGTGTTGGGCCAGCGCCTGCTCAAGGAGCTTGCGCAAGGCCTGGCGGTGCACCGAGCGTGCACCCGCCTGGCTGAATCGCTCGTCGCTTGCCAAGTCTTCGGTCTGCAGGTGCTTGCACAGCAGGCCGAATTGCCGGTCGTTGCCCACCGCCAGAAAGACCGGCACGGTGTGGGTGGGAAAGGCGTCGTAGGGGTAAATGTTCGGGTGGGCGTTGCCCGTGAGCCCGGGGTTCTTGCCGTCCAGAAACCAGTTGGCCGCATGCGGGTGCAGCAGCGACAGGCCGCAGTCGAACAGGCTGGCCTCCACGAACTGGCCCTTGCCACTGCGCCCGCGCTCCTGCAGTGCCAGCAGCACACCCAGCGCGGCATTGAGCCCGGTGACCATGTCGACCACCGGCAGTCCCACGCGCAAGGGCTCGCCGCCCACTTCGCCGTTGACACTCATGATGCCTGTCATCGCCTGCACGGCCGCGTCATAGCCGGCCAGACCGCCGAGCGGGCCATCGGCACCGAAGCCGCTGACGCGGCAGTGAATGAGGCGCGGAAAGCGTTGGGCGAGGTCCTCGTAACCCAAGCCCCACTTTTCCATCGTGCCGGTCTTGAAGTTTTCGATCAGCACATCGGCGCCTTCGAGCAGGCCCAGCAGCACGGCCTGGCCCGCTGCGCTGGCGAGGTCGAGCTGCATGCCGAGCTTGTTGCGGTTCAGGCCCAGGTAGTAAGACGCCACGCCGTTCTGGAAGGGCGGGCCCCAGGCGCGCGTGTCGTCGCCTTGCGGCGGCTCGACCTTGAGCACGTCGGCGCCGTGGTCGCCCAGGATCTGGCCGCAATAGGGGCCGCCCAGGATGCGCGACAGGTCGATGACGCGTATGCCTTGCAGCGCGCCTTGCGGCGTGTTGGGGTTGGATTCGGTGTTCATGGTGCTCAGTCCGCCTTGGCGCCGGACACCTTGATCACGTCGCGCCACTTGGCGGCCTCGCTGCGCATGTAGACGGCCAGTTGCGCCGGGGTGTATTGCGGCGGCGGCTCCAGGCCCTGCTGGGCCAGGCGCTGCTTCACATCGGGCTGCTGCAGCACCTGCGCGAACGCGGCATTGAGTTTCGTCACCACGTCCTGCGGCGTGCCCGAGGGCGCGACGATGCCGAAGAACACGCTGGCATCGAAGTCCTTGAGGCCCTGTTCCATCAGCGTGGGTACCTCGGGCAGGGCGCGCGAGCGGCTGGCCGAGGTCACGCCCAGCACGCGCAGCTTGCCGGCCTTGATGTGGGGCAGGGCGGTCAGCACGTCGGTGAAGGACATGGCCACCTGGCCGCCGAGCAGGTCGTTCAGGGCCGGGCCCGTGCCCTTGTAGGGGATGTGCTGGATGTCGGTGCCGGCGCGCATGTTGAACAGCACGCCCGCCAGGTGCGAGGACGCGCCGCTGCCCGAGGAAGCGAAGGCCAGCTTGCCGGGGTTGGCCTTGGCGTAGGCGATCAGTTCCTTCACGGTTTTGGCCGGCACGCTCGGGTGCACCACCAGCACATTGGGCAGGTAGCCGACCTGGATGATGGGCGAGAAGCTCTTGACCGGGTCGTAGTTGACCTTCTGGTACAGGTGCACGTTGATCGCCAGCGGCGCCGAGGTGCCGAACAGCAGCGTGTGGCCGTCGGCCTCGGCGCGCGCCACATACTCGGCGCCGATGTTGGCGCCCGCGCCGGCCTTGTTTTCGACGATCATGGTATGGCCCAGCACGGGCTTGATCGCGTTGGCCAGCGTGCGTGCCATTGCGTCGGTCGGTCCGCCGGGCGCGTAAGGCACGACCAGCGACAAGGGCTTGTGCGGGAAGGTGGCCTGGGCCCAGGCCGTGCCGGCGCCCGCAAGGCAGGCCAGCGCGAGCAGACAGGTTCTGCGTGTGTTCATGTTTGTCTCCTTGGATGCTGTGGTGTGGACGGCCGGGTTCAGGCCGTCAGGAAAATGCGCTCGGCTTCGGGGTCGCTATCGTGCCCGGCTGCCAGCGGGTCGGCGGGCAGCAGGCGGTGCCGCAGCACCATGCGCGCCAGGTGCCGGCGCTCGGGCGTGCCGATGCGCGCCGATTCCCAGGCCATCGCCACCGCCGTGGTGGTGTGATAAAGCGCCGAGGCCGCGCGGCGCGCCAGCGCCTCGCCGCCGTCCGCCACGGCGGCGTGGGCCAGCGCCACGGCGCGCGCCATCACGTCCTGCAGGCTGGCGCGCAGGGCGTCGTCCAGCGGCGTTTCATCGAGCAGTTTCTCCAGATGCGCCATCAGCGCCGTCAGCGACTGTTCGCGCCGGATCGCGCGGATCACGTCCAGCGCCACGATGTTGCTCGTGCCTTCCCAGATCGAGCCTAAATGCGCGTCGCGCACCAGGCGCGGCTCGCTCCATTCCTCGATGTAACCGCAGCCGCCGCGCACTTCCATGGCGTCACCGGTGACCTTGCGCGCATCGCGGCAGGCGCGGAACTTGATCAGCGGTGTGAGGATGCGCGCCAGGCGCAAGGCCTGGTCATCACCCGCGTCGGCGCGGCGCAAGGCCTCGGCGGTCTGGAACACCATGGTGCGGGCCTGTTCGCTGGGCAGCAGCAGCTTCAGGAGTTGGCGGCGCATCAGCGGCAGCTCGATCAGCTTCTTGCCGAAGGCTTGGCGATGGCGCGCAATGTAGAAGGCTTCACTCACCGCACGGCGCATCAGGCCGGCGGCACGCACGCCGTTGGACAGGCGCGAGTTGTTGACCATGTCGGCCATCTGCACAAAGCCGCGGCCCTGCTCGCCGACGAGCCAGGCGCGCGCGCCTTCGAGACGGATTTCGCCGCT
>DASXRN010000395.1:0-9618 GCA_036506595.1 Polaromonas sp.
CACCATCCAGGGCCGCGGCGAATTTGTCCGGCTGGCGCTGGAAGCCGCCGGCGCGCCCTACATTGACATCGCGCGTGGTGACGAGCCGGCCGGGCAGGGCATGGCCGCGATGTTGCACTACCTTGAGGACGATTCCGTAGCCCGCCCGCCCTTCGCCTGTCCCTTTCTCGTCGATGGCAAGCTGGTCATCGGCCAGACTGCGGCCATACTGCTGTACCTGGGGCCCAGGCTCGGGCTGGTGGGCAGGAGCGAGGCGGACCGGCTCTGGACGCACCAGCTGCAGCTCACGATTGCTGACGTAGTGAACGAGGCGCATGACACGCACCACCCCATCGCCAGCGGGCTTTATTACGAAGAGCAGAAGAAGGAGGCAAAGTGCCGGGCCGAGGATTTCCGCAAGATGCGGCTGCCGAAGTTCCTGGCCTGGTTCGAGGCGGTGCTGGCGCGCAACCCGCGTAACGCGGGACGCCTGGCCCAAGGCAAAGCGCCGCACCTGGTAGGTGGGCGGCGCAGCTATGCCGACCTGTCGCTGTTCCAACTGGTCGAAGGGCTGCTTTATGCCTTCCCCAGGGCGACCAGGCGCCACCTGAAGAAAACGCCGCACGTGGTTGCGCTGCACGCGGGCGTGGCGCAGCACAAGCGGGTGGCGGCCTACCTGCGCAGCGAGCGGCGCCTTCCGTTCAGTGAAGAGGGCATCTTCCGGCGCTACCCGGAGCTCGATGGCTGAGGGCCATGCTGCCGGACGGAAACTGCTCGCGCTGGTGGCGGCTTGCGCAGCTTTCCGTACAGGCGTATAAGTCAATAGTGCAATAGTGGTTTTCTCGCCGCTGTGCGGCGGATCTGTGCCATCTCAAAAGGAGGGGGCGATGAAAAGACGCATCTACTGGCTGATACCCGATCCGGTCAATGCCCGACGGGCGATGAATGATTTGTTGTCGACGCACATCGAAGCAAAACACATTCACTTTGCGGCGCGCGATGGCATGGACATGTCCGGGCTGCATGCGGCCAATGTCTTGCAGACCTCGGACGTGATTCACGCGGCGCAAACAGGACTGGTGATTGGAGGCGCGGCCGGTGTTCTCGCGGGTCTGGTGGCGGCGATTTTTTTTCCCATCGTGGGTGATTCACCGCAATGGGAAGCGGTAGCCGTGCTTCCCGTACTCTGGGGGGTGATAGGCGCCTGGTCGTCCAGCATGGTAGGCGTTTCCATCCCCAGCCCCCGGCTCCAGCGCTTTGAGGGGGCTATCGAGCAGGGGTGGATTTTGCTAATGGTGGATGTGCAACGTTCGCGGGTCGAGGAAATCGAATCGCTGCTGCAGGCCTCGCATCCCGAAGCCCATTTCGAAGGCGTAGATCGTCACGGTTTCGCGTTCCCCTTGGGCGTGCGCTAGCTTGATGTCAAACAAAGGGGCAGCACATGAACATGGCCATCGCGCTGCTCGTCATCGTTGTCGGCTCGGTGCTGTTCCACTTTTTCAATCCCTGGTGGACCACGCCGCTGGCCTCGAACTGGCAGCCGATGGACGACATGCTGACGATCACGCTGGTGATCACGGGCATCTTTTTTGTGGTCATCAACGTTTTCATCGCCTACACGCTGTGGCGCTATCGCCACCGTGATGGCCACCGTAGCGGCGACGGTCACACTGCGGCCTATAAGCCCGAGAACAGGAAACTCGAGTTCTGGCTGATCGGCATCACCACCCTGGGCATCATGGCGCTGCTGGCGCCCGGTCTGGTGGTTTATGCGAACTATGTCAGGGCGCCGCGCGATGCCATCGTGCTGGAAGTGCTGGGCCAGCAGTGGCAGTGGCATTACCGTTTTGCGGGTGCTGGCGGCAAGCTGGGCGCCAGTGATGCCCGCTTTGTGAACGCTGCCAACTCATTCGGGCTTGATCCCGGCGATCCGGCCGGGCAGGACAACATCCTGGTCGCCGGCAACGAAGTGCATTTGCCGCTGGACAAGCCGGTGAAGGTGTTGCTGCGTTCGCACGATGTGCTGCATGACTTTTACGTTCCGCCGTTTCGCGCCCGCATGAACATCGTGCCGGGCCAGGTCAGCACCTTCTGGTTCACGCCGACCAAACCCGGCCGCTACGAAGCGCTGTGCGCCCAGCTGTGCGGCATCGGCCATCCCAACATGCGCGGCTTCGTGGTGGTGGAGGGCGAGGCCGCTTTCCAGGCCTGGCTGAAGACGCAGCCAACTTTTGCCATGACGATGGCCAGCGCGGCCCGGGGCGCTCCTGCCGCTGCGCCCGCCGCTGGCGCCGATGCGCGGGTCGCGCAGGGCGAGGCGTTGGCCCAGTCCAAGGGCTGTGTGGCCTGCCATACGATCGATGGCAGCACCAGGGTGGGGCCGACGTGGAAGGGCCTTTATGGCAAAACCGAAACCATGAAAGACGACTCCACTGCGCTGGTCGATGAAGCCTACCTGCAGAGCTTCATCCGCAACCCGCAGGCCCGTGGCGTGAAAGGCTTCCCACCGATCATGCCAAAGATCGAGCTGAGCGACAACGAACTGGCCGCGCTGGTGGCCTATATCCAGTCGCTAGGCGGGCCGGCCCAGGCCGCGCCCGAGTCCAAACCTGAGCAGAAAGCGCAACGATGAACACCCAGCCGATCGACAAGGAATGCCATGGCCTACGCTGATGACGCTTCGCATCACCCGCAAAGCTTCTGGACCAGGTATGTCTGGAGCCAGGACCACAAGGTGATCGCCGTCCAGTACGCCTGCACCGCCATCGCGGTGGGGCTGGTGGGGGTGCTGCTGTCCAACCTGATGCGGCTGCAGCTGGGCTTTCCCGGCCAGTTCGAATTCATCAACGCCGAGCGTTACTACCAGTTCGTCACCATGCACGGCATGATCATGGTGATCTACCTGCTGACCGCGCTGTTCCTCGGCGGCTTCGGCAATTACATGATTCCGCTGATGGTGGGCGCACGCGACATGGTGTTTCCCTACCTCAACATGCTGAGCTTCTGGGTCTACCTGCTGTCGGTGCTGGTGCTGATAGCGAGCTTCTTTGTGCCGGGCGGGCCCACCGGCGCGGGCTGGACACTCTACCCGCCGCAGGCCATCCTGCCCGGCACGCCGGGCAATACCTGGGGCATCATCCTGATGCTGGTGTCGCTGGTGATCTTCATCGTGGCCACCACCATGGGCGGGCTCAACTATGTTACGACGGTGCTGCAGGCGCGCACCGAGGGCATGACGCTGCTGCGCATGCCGCTGACGGTGTGGGGCATTTTTGTCGCCACCATCCTCGCGCTGCTGGCCTTTCCGGCGCTGTTCGTCAGCGGCGTGATGATGCTGCTCGACCGCACGCTGGGCACCAGCTTCTTCATGCCGGCGCTGGTGTCGATGGGGCAGGTGACCAACTACAAGGGCGGCAGCCCGCTGCTGTTCCAGCACCTGTTCTGGTTCTTCGGCCACCCCGAGGTTTACATCGTGGCGCTGCCGGCCTTCGGCATTGTCTCCGACCTGATCAGCGTGCACGCACGCAAGTGCATCTTCGGCTACCGCATGATGGTGTGGGCGATCGTGGCCATCGGCGTGCTCAGTGTCGTGGTATGGGCGCACCACATGTTCATCAGCGGCATGAACCCGTATTTCGGCTTCTTTTTCGCGACCACCACGCTGGTCATCGCCGTGCCCACCGCAATCAAGGTCTACAACTGGCTGCTGACACTGTGGCGCGGCGACATCCACCTGACCGTGCCCATGCTGTTTGCGCTGGCCTTCATCAGCACCTTCGTGATCGGCGGTCTGACCGGGCTGTTCCTGGGCAACGTGAGCGTGGACATCCCGCTGTCGGGCACCTACTTCGTGGTGGCGCACTTTCACATGGTGATGGGCGTTGCGCCGCTGCTGGTAGTGTTTGGCGGCATCTACCACTGGTTTCCCAAGATCACCGGCCGCCTGCTTGACGACCGGCTGGGCAAGCTGCATTTCTGGGTCACCTTTCTGGGCACCTACGCGATCTACTTCCCCATGCACTACCTTGGCATTCTCGGCATGCCGCGGCGCTACTACAACTTTGACAACTACCAGTTCATCCCGGCGTCGGCGCACGCGCTGAACACCTTCATCACGGTGGCTGCACTGCTTGTCGGCGCGATGCAGCTGGTGTTCCTCTTCAATCTGGGCTGGAGCGCCTGGCGTGGCCGGCCGGCCGGTGCCAACCCCTGGCGCGCTGCGTCGCTGGAATGGCAGACACCGACGACGCCACCGGGCCACGGCAACTGGGGCGCCCAGTTGCCGGTGGTTCATCGCTGGGCCTACGCCTACAGCGTGCCGGGCGCACCGCAGGATTTCATTGCGCAAAACGCGCCGCCCGAGGATGGGGGCGCGGAACCCAAGCCCTACACCGCCAAGGAGGTGCCGGCATGAGCGCCGTGCAGAACCGCTTCAAGCAAGCTCAGCCTTGCAGGCCGCACTGCTGCGAGACGCAGCAGCTCTTCGTGCCGCCCAAGGCTGCGCAGGCAGGCTTGGAGCCGCGGCACTCAGCCCCCCTCGGGGGCAGCCCGGCATCGCCGGGCGTGGGAGTCCAATGAGCGCGGTCGCCGTCTTGAGCGGCAACGCGGGCGAGCGCCATGACGCCGCCGCAGCCATGGGTATCGGCCTGTGGGTGTTCATGGGCGTGGTGACCGCCTTGTTCTCGCTGTTCATCGCCGCCTATGTGATGCGCATGGACGCCAGCGACTGGTCTGCCATCGCCATGCCATGGCAGCTGTGGCTCAGCACGACGCTGCTGGTTGCCGGCAGTGCGATCCTCCAATTGGCCAGTGGGGCAGCCAAGCGTGAACACCGGGCCAATGCCCGTACCCTGCTGCTGGCGGGCGGCGCCTGTGCCCTGGTTTTCCTTGGGGTGCAGCTGTGGGCCTGGCAGGCGCTGCTGGCCATCCGTGTAGTGCCGGCCGGCAACCCGGCCGCCAGCTTCTTCTACCTGCTGACGGCCCTGCACGGCCTGCATGTGGCCGGTGGCCTGGTGGCTTGGGTTGTGACGGCGCGCGGTCTCTGGCGCGATGCCGAGCCGGCCCGCAGTGCCTGGCGCATCGCCCTGTGCGCGCGCTACTGGCACTTCCTGCTGGCGCTGTGGTTGCTGTTGTTCGCCACGCTGGGCGGGCTGACGCCCGAGGTGGTCCGCCTGATCTGCGGCACAAACTGAGGGCACGCCATGAACGCCATGAACACCAGCACCGCATCGATTCCCCTGTTGCAGGACGCCCCTATTACCCCCATGACCCCGACTGCACCGCCGGGCGGCTTGCGCGGGCTGGTGGCGGACTGGTCGTCCGATCGCGAGGCTTTTGCCGTGTCCTGGGGCAAGGCGATGATGTGGATATTCTTGCTGAGCGACACCTTTATCTTCAGCTGCTTCCTCACCGGCTACATGACGGTGCGGGTGTCAACGACCGTAGCCTGGCCTAACCCGAGCGAGGTGTTCGCGCTGCATGTGGGTGGCGCCAGCATTCCCTTGCTGCTGATCGCGATCATGACCTTCGTGCTCATCAGCAGCAGCGGCACCATGGCGATGGCAGTCAATTTCGCCTACCGCCGCGAGCGCGTGCCCGCCGCTGTGCTGATGCTGGCCACCGCCGCCTTGGGCGCCACCTTTGTCGGCATGCAGGCGTTTGAGTGGACCAAGCTGATCGGCGAGGGCGTGCGGCCCTGGGGCAATCCGATGGGCGCGGCGCAGTTTGGTTCGAGCTTCTTCATGATCACCGGTTTCCACGGCCTGCATGTCTCCGCCGGCGTGATCTACCTGCTCGTCGTGGCGACCCGCGTGCTGCGCGGTCGCTACGAGCGCACCGGCAACTACCAAATCGTCGAGATTGCCGGCCTGTACTGGCACTTTGTCGATCTGGTCTGGGTGTTCATCTTTGCGCTGTTCTATCTCTGGTGAGGTTTGATATGTCCACTGGTCAACAACATCCCATCAGTCTCTATCTCAAAATCTGGGGGCTGCTGTTCGTGCTCAGCACGATGTCCTACCTGGTCGACTATTTCCACTTCCAGAGCTACCTGCGCTGGGGCCTGATCCTGACCTTCATGCTGATGAAGGCCGGACTCATCGTTGCGGTCTTCATGCACATGGCCTGGGAGCGGCTGGCGCTGGTCTGCGCCATTTTGCTGCCGCCCGGCTGCCTGCTGGTCCTGGTCGGCCTGATGGTCATGGAGGCCGACCACACCTTCGTGACGCGACTGCTGTTCTTCCGCTGACCCTCAGATTTGAGCCCATCCTGGCTGACACCCCAGCCGGTGTCAGTGAACATCAGACCTAAAGCTCAGGCCAGCCTGATGCTTGACGGGTCTGCGGTGAGGTAACCGACGGCGGCACCGAAGCGGTCTTTGTAGTTGGCTCGCACCAGCGGGTCCAGCGTCGCCTGCACCTTGCCGTGCAGTGCGGGAATCCAGTCGCCCGCGTGCTGGAAGTTGCTCATGATGTAGGTCCAGCCATTGAGGTTGTCCACCACATGCAGGCCGGTGGCTTCAGCGCCCACCGGCATGGACATCAGGCGCGAGAGTTCCTTGGTGTCGACGTTATAGGCCCACAGGAAGTTGTTGACGTGGGTGCTGCTGTCTTCGCCGATGAAGAGAGTGCGCAGCTTTTCCGAAAACTTCAGGTTGTCGGGGTTGGAGACTTTTTCGGGATTGGCCTTGTTGCCCAGCGCGTCAGCCGCGATATCTTCACCCATCAGCAGAGCCCTGGTGTGTACCGGCATCCATTCGCTGTTGATGGGGCTGCCGCCCAGGTCCTTCTGGCCACCGTCGAGCTTGTGGGCCATCACGCCGCCGGCGATCAGGGGTTTGTCCAGCGCGATGCCGCTGGCCGCGTTCCAGCCTTTGCCGGTCTTGACCATCGAATCCTGGATGTTCTGCAGCGCCGAGTAGGCGATCTTGCCCTTGATGTTGACGGTGGTGCCTTCCATTTTTGAAAAGCCCATGCTGCCGCCCATGAGGTAGGCATAGCGGTGGGTCTCCAGGAAGGCGGCGGCTTTTTCCATGCCGGGCTTGAGCTTGATCCAGTTGGCATTGCCGCCGTGGAATACCTTGGTGAAGCTGGCATCGCCGGGATCCGTTTTCGAAACCGTCATGATGTCGGCCGGCTTCAGGGTGTTGGCCATGTGCTCGATTTCGGCGCTGCTGGCGTGGCCCAGCTTGATCCAGGACAGCTTGGCGCCCTGGTCGGCGGGGTCAATCGAGAAACCGCTGCCGAGCTTGGCCACATACAGGGTGCCCGAGGACAGGTCTTCTTCGCGGTCGGCCACGAAGACGAAGAGGCCGCTGTTGGTGGCGTCGTCGCCCATCAGCACCGTGCGCTTGTCAGGCATGACCTGCACCAGCTCATGCGAGATGCGGCCCATGTTGTAGTGCTTCTTGATCGAGCCGCTGCCGTCCGGGTTGACGGTCACTTCAGGCAGGTGGCCATAGTGGTAGGGGTTGGCCTTGGTCTCATCGCCATAGACATTTTTGCTGAATTTTTTGAACTGCGCGCTTTCGGCGGCGAACGGTGCGTCCGGCTCATATTCTTCGCTGGACAGATGGGTGTTCCAGGGTGACAGGCTGGCACCGCAGGTGATCCAGAGCCCATGGGCTTTGGAGGTATCGACGTTGTGGTATTTCACCAGGCTGAGCTTGCCGGTGGTCTGGTCCTGGTCCAGCGTCAGCACGGCAATCGGCGAGGGCAGGATGCCATAAGCGTCGGCACCGGCCTGGTCGCGTGTGGTGTATTCAAATTGCACCACGGCAAACACCGCCTTGCCCTTGATGCCGGGCACGTTCGCGTTGGCCAGACCCAGCAGCGAGGTGCCATCTGGCGAGTCAGAGAACATCTGGCGCTCTTTGCCGGGAACCGATTTGTCGAAGATGGGCTGGTTGTTGATGTCTACATAGCCGCCGCTCAAAATCGTGCCGCCCTTGCCGTCCGGAACCCTGTCGCCGGTGACAAAGAAGGGCTGGTAGGCGAGCTTGTAGCTTTGTGTCGTGTTGTTGAGCTTGACGTGAAGGCTGGAGGCGACGGTGGTGGTGGCCATGGCGGCCGCATTGGCCAGCGAGGGCGCGGCCATTGAGGTAAAGCTGGCCGACACGTAGTTGCCCATGGCGGCAGGGCCGGTGCCCGTGGCGCAGGCTGTCAGCAGGGAGCTGGAGGCCAGCGCGCCCAGCGGCAGCATGGGGGCCGTTGCCAGAAACTTCAGCGCAGTACGTCGTGAAGGGCGTGAAGGACGTGAGGGTTGAGCCAGTTCGGACATTTTTTTATTTCCAGGGTTGAGGTGAGGCGGTAAGGCACAGCAGGGATGAGTTGCTCAATGGGCGCGGCAAACGAACGCAAGAACCGGCTAAGCCTGTGCTGCCGGAATCTTAGAAAGCTTGTGTGACAGTTTCTTGAAAATAGCTGATGCAGGCATGCGGGAGCGGAAGCAGGAGCGGGCAGGCCCTTGAATAGTTAAAGAAGCGTCACAAACTGCGCACTTGCGTTTAAACAAGGCAATTCCATGACCACCTCCCTCAAAATCGATTTCGTTTCCGACGTTTCCTGCCCCTGGTGCGTGATTGGCCTCAAATCGCTGGACCAGGCACTTGCCAACGTGGCTGGTGACATCAGCGCCGAGCTGCATTTCCAGCCCTTTGAGCTCAACCCCAAGATGGGGCCGCAGGGCCAGGAAATTACCGAGCACATCACCGAAAAGTACGGCATCACGCCTGAGCAGGCGCATGCCAACCGCGAAAACATCCGCGCACGCGGCGCCCAGTTGGGTTTCAAGTTCAGCATGGCGGATGAACCCGGCGGTGGACGTAGCCGCATTTACAACACTTTTGATGCGCATCGCCTGCTGCACTGGGCCGAGCTGCAAGGTGCCGGCAAACAGAAGGCGCTGAAGGAGGCCTTGTTCACGGCTTACTTCACCGACGGCCAAAGCCCTGGTTCGCACGACGTGCTGGCGCGGGTGGCGGGCGAGGTGGGCCTGGACGCTGCGCGTGCGCGCGAGATTCTGGCCTCAGGCGACTACGCCGATGAAGTGCGCGAGCGCGAGCAGTTTTACCTGTCCCAGGGCATTCATTCGGTGCCGGCCGTCATCATCAATGACCGCCATCTAATTTCGGGTGGACAGCCTGCCGAGGTGTTTGAGCAAGCCTTGCGCCAGATTGCGGCCGCATCAAAGTAGCGTCAGGCCGCTGGTGCGGCGTGTTCGCAACCACTTTCGGCTCGGGCGCTCTGGGTGGCACCTTAGGCGCTTTTGAATCAGGGCAGCCGCACAGCGACACGGCAGTCAATGTCAGAGGCAAGAGTAGGAGCGGTTTCATGGTGTCTCCCCAGACGCAAACATCCTGCGCAGTCTGCATGATAGGCCGTCTGCCTGGGCCAAACCAGTGCTGTGGGAAAACTCGCGGCGAAGGCCTACACGGCCGGGAATGAAGGGGTTATTTGCGCTGTCTGTCGTCCGGTGCCGACTGTTGGTATCGGTTTTGTCCTATTGCGGCCCGGGCGATGCCCCGCAGACAATGATGGCCACTTTCAGGGTTCACAGGAGCTGATCATGCGCACTCGTCGCCAGGCAATCCGCATTTCTTTTGCGGCCATCACCGTGCTCGCCTTGGCCGCCATGACCGGT
>DASXRN010000396.1:0-18469 GCA_036506595.1 Polaromonas sp.
ACCACAATCTCGTCGGGCCACAGCGCACGCGCCGGCGCCACCGCCGCCTCAAAGCCCTTCATGTTGGGCGTCAGCACGGAATAACGCACGCCCGGCTTGCGCCGTATACCGGCCATCACTTCGGCGTTGTCGGCCATTTGCGGCACCCACTTCGGCGAGACAAAACTGGTGACCTCGATTTCAGTGAGCCCGGCATCCTGCAGGCGATGCACGAGCTCGATCTTGACCGCGGCGGGCACCGGCTGTTTTTCATTTTGCAGGCCGTCGCGCGGGCCGACATCGACAAGTTTGACTTTGGCGGGGAGTTTCATGGCAGTCTCTTTCTGCTGCACAGTATCGCAAATTCCGGCGCCCGCAGTGCGGGGCACTGCATCGAGCCCATGGTACGGTGACAGGCTTCAGTACTTGAGGCGTGCGTAATAGGTTTTCTGCGCCGCATCGCGCGCCTGACCCAGGGTGTGAATGCCCTTCTCGGCCAGCAGGGGAAGCAGCCGCAGAAAAATCTCGGCCGTCACCATGGCATCGCCCATGGCCGTATGGCGGCCCATGACTGTCACATTGAAGCGCTCGGCAATGGCCTCCAGCCCGTGCGACTCCTGGCTCGGATGCACCAGCGCCGACAGCAGCAGCGTGTCCAGCACCGGCTGATCGAAACGGACTCCCGTCTGCTGTTCCTTGAGTTGCAGGAAGCGCATGTCAAAGGCGGCGTTGTGTGCCACCAGAACCGTGTCCTCGGCAAAGGCATGAAAGGCCGGCAAGACCTTATCGATGGTCGGCTGCCCCCGCACCATGTCGGGCTGGATGCCGTGAATCGGGATGGATGCGGCCGGGATGTCGCGCCCAGGGTCCACCAGTTGCTCGAAGCCCTCCTGCCGCAGCAGCTTGCCATTGACAATGCGGACCGCGCCGATCTGGATGATCTCGTCACCGCTCGACGGGTCCAGCCCCGTGGTCTCGGTGTCGAACACCGTGTATGACAGCTCGGTCAGCCTGCGATCGGCCAGCTCCCGCGCTTGGCTCGAGGCCTGAAACAAATCGAAGTCGTAATACTCCGGACGGCTGTCGCTGCGCACCAGGCCGGCTGCGTCCAACTGCTCCTGCGGGCTGGCCAGTGGCAACAGAAAGCGGAACAAGGCCTGGTGACGAACGCGCTCGCGTTCGAACCAGAACGCGCCACCGTGGCGCTCGACCACGTCACGCACGGTCAGCGGCGTCGATTCGCTGCCGATCTTCATCGGGTCCAGGTCCCAGCCCATCACGGTTTCCGTGCTCATGACCTGATCGGACCAGACCAGGTCCAGATGGGCGTGCTCGCCGGCCGCGCTCAGCCGCAGGTCCACGTGGCGCACCTCGAATTCACCGACCAGCCGACCCG
The DNA here is from genome assembly GCA_036506595.1 of Polaromonas sp. Classification (GTDB taxonomy): domain Bacteria; phylum Pseudomonadota; class Gammaproteobacteria; order Burkholderiales; family Burkholderiaceae_C; genus Polaromonas. The sequence continues at coordinate 1,376 of DASXRN010000396.1, forward strand.
CGAGGTAGACGAGTGCCTGCAGCAGGGAAAAGCTGTCGACCCGCAGCCACAGCGATGCATCGAGATCGACGGCATTGCAGGACAGGGGGTGGGCCAGCTCGATGCGTCGCAGGGCGGCCGCGACCAGGTCGCTGCCCAGCATGTCTTCCATGGGCCAGCGGGTCTTGAGCCCGTCGGCCGAACTGGCCACCAGATCCTGGATGCGCCGGCTCATGGCCGCGGTCTCGTCGCGAATCACCGCCTGGAACCGCTCACGCATGACAGCATCGAGCTCGGGGTACTCGAGCATGTCGAGCGCGGCCTGCATGTTGGCCAGCGACGACCGGCTGCCCTCCGTCAGTCCGTGCAGCAGGCGGTCGCGCGCACTCTCGTCCTCGAGCTCGCGCGTGATGTTGTCCAGCATCAGCACAAAGCCGGTGACGGCCGGGCTGTCGGCGTCGACGGCGCTGGCGCGAACCGGCGCCATCCGGACCCGCAGCAGCTGCCCGGCACCGGTGGCCGTGACGAACTGGGCCGAAGGGCTCGCGACACCGCGCCGCATGCGCTGCTGAACGCTCTCCAGCGCATGGGCAATGAGCTTGCGGTCGAACACGGTGTAAATCGACCGCCCGAGCCCGATCAGCTCGGCCCCACCGGCGACCGCGGGCGCCTGCGACAAGGCACGGAACTCGATGCGCGCGCGGTTGTTGTAGAGGATGACGCGGCCGTCCAGGCTGCAGACCACCACGCTTTGCGTGAGCTCGGACATCAGCGCGGCCAGCCGGCTCTTCTCCTGCTCGATGCGGGAACTGGCTTCGCGCACCCTGGCCTCGACATCGCATCGCAGTTGTTCCCGCTGGGCCACGAGATCGTTGATGGCCCGGGTCAGACCCCGGTTTTCCGCGCTGCCCTGCGCGCCGAGTTCGCGGTGGACCTCACCTGCGACCAGGGTCCGCGCCTGTTCCAGCAAACGCGCCGGGGCCTCGACCCGGTCGCGGTAGAGCCGGCTCACGCCGTAACCGAGGCCGAGCGCCAGCACCAGCCCCAGCAGGAGGACCAGCGCAGCACGGGACTCGAGCAAAGCGCCCAGAGCGTGCCGCTCTGTATCCGCGAGCGTGGCCCCCACCAACGCCAGGGCCAGACCGGTCCAGATCACTAGCACCAGGCCGGGCAACAGCGTGGCCAGCAGCAGGCGCCGGTCCAGCCTCATGGCGTTCGCTCCAGCATCTCGCGCACCCGACGCGCCAGCTCCTTGGTCGAAAAGGGCTTGGTCATGTAGTCGTTGGCACCCAGCGCCAGGCCTTTCGCGACATCGGCCTCGCGCCCCTTGGCGGTCAGCATCAGGATCAGGGTGTCCTTGACCTGCTCATGGGCCCGCACTTCCTGGCACACCTCGAAGCCCGATTTCCTGGGCATCATCACGTCGAGCAGCACCAGGTCCGGGCGCTCGCGCAGGATCGCGTCGATCGCTTCCTGACCATCGCGGGCCACGATCACGTCGTAGGCTTCGCGCTTCATCAGGTACTCGAGCGAGATCACAATGTTGGGCTCGTCGTCGGCAATCAGTATCTTGTAGGTCATGGTGCGTCTCCTGTGCCGCGGGCCTGCGCGGCTTGCTGACGTGGAGCGTGCCAGGGCAGATGGAACGCAAACCGTGCGCCTGTCCCCTGCCCGGACTCAATCCACATGCGCCCGCCGAAATGCTCGACGATCTGGCGGCTGATCGGCAGCCCCAGCCCCGTTCCCTGCGGACGGTGGGCATCGTCACCGCCCTGGCGGAACTTCTCGAAAATCAGCGCCTGCTGGGCCAGCGGCACCCCCGGGCCGTTGTCCTGCACGGCGACCGTCAAGCCGTCCGCATCGGTGGACAAGCTCACGTCGACCCGCCCTGCTTGCGCTGGCACAAACTTGGCCGCGTTGGACAGCAGATTCAGCACGACCTGCAACAACCGGTCCGGGTCGGCCGGGATCACGGCCGCCTGAGCAGGCTGCGACAGGTGGACGCTGGCGCCGCGCTGCTTGAACATCTCGGTCGTGGTCTGCACGGCCTGGGCCAGCAACTGGCCCATGTCGACATCGGCGCTGCGCCACTCGGCGTGACCCGACTCGATCTTGGCCATGTCCAGCACCTGGTTGACCAGGCGGCTCAGGCGCTCGGTTTCCGCGACGATGATGCCCAGAAACTGCTGGCGTTGCTGCGCCGGCATGTCGGCATCGTCGGCCATCAGCTCGGACAGCGCGCGGATCGACGTCAGCGGTGTGCGCAGCTCGTGCGTGACCAAGGACATGAAATCATCCTTGAGCCTATCCAGGCTCTTGAGCTGCTCGTTGGCCTCACGCAGCTCGCGCGTCGCGCGCTCCAGCGACCGGGACTTTTCTTCGAGTTCGAGCGAGTGGGCACGCAGCTGCGACGCCTCCTCGAGCATCTGCATCACGTCGTCCAGCGCGAGCGCTTCCTCCTCGACGACCGAGGCCACCATCACGCGGGCCGAGGCGCTGCCGATCGCGCCGGCCAACTGCGTTTCAACAAACTGCACCAGCCTGGCATCGGACGGAATCTGGTCCATCCCGCGCCCCCCATTGCGCCGTGCGTAGTCGCCGAACAGCTGGTCCGCCTTCTGCTCGCCCAGGAAGCGGGCCACCAGCGGCTGCAGATCCTGCACCCGGGCGCGGCCTCGCCAGAACACCGGGCCAGTGTTCTGGACGCGCTTGAACACATCGACGAACAGCAGGGCCTGGCTAGCCTCGCTGGCCGTCGGCGAGCGCCACAGCGATACCGCCACATAGGCGCCGACGTTGGCCAGCAGGCTCCAGAACAGCGAATGCGTCAGGTTGTCCAGCCCGCTCAGGCCCAGCAGCTGCTCCGGCTTGAGCAGCGCAATACCCCAGGGGCCGTCAGACAGGAACTCGGACGCCAGCCAGCCCGACTTGGCCAGCGACGGCAACATCAGCGTGTAGGCCCACAAGCCAAAGCCCAGCAAGAGCCCGGCTGTCGCACCGTGACGCGTGGCGCCTTTCCAGTACATGCCGCCGAGCATGGCTGGCGCAAACTGCGCCACGGCCGCGAAGCTGATCAGGCCGATGCTGACCAGTGCGTAGGTCTCTCCGGCCAGATGGAAATAGATGTAACCCAGCAGCAGGATCACGACGATCGCAGCCCGGCGGATGTCGAGCAGCAGACGGGTCAAATCCCCTTCGGCACTCGCGCCAAAGCGGCGCGTTCTCAGCAGCAGCGGCATCACCAGGTCGTTGCAGACCATGCTGGCCACGGCAATGGTTTCGACGATCACCATGCCCGTGGCGGCCGACAGACCGCCGATGAAGGCCAGCAGGGCCAGCGCGGGCTGGCCATGCGCCAGCGGCAGCGACAGCACAAAGACCTCGGGGTCCATGCGGCCGGCACCGAACGCCAGCAGTCCACCGAGCGCGATCGGCAGCACGAACAGGTTGATCAGTAACATGTAGAGCGGGAACACCCAGACGGCGCGGCGCAGGTGTCGTTCGTCGACGTTTTCCACCACCATGACCTGAAACTGCCGCGGCAGGAAGATCACGGACAGCATCGCCAGCAGCATCAAGGCCAGCCACTGTCCCCAGGCGAACGGCGCGCCGGAGCCGGGATTCAGCAGGCTGGCCAGTGAGGGGACCGCCTGCGCGCGCGCAAAGATGTCGCCCACACCCTCGAACAGCCCGTAACTCACGAACAGCCCCACGGCCAGAAAAGCCAGCAGCTTGACGATCGACTCGAACGCAATGGCGGCCACCAGGCCTTCATGCCGCTCCATCGCATCCAGGTGCCGCGTGCCGAAGACCATGGTAAAACCAGCCAGGACCAGCGCCACATAGAGCGTGCTGTCCCCCCACCAGGGCCCCTGGCGGACCAGCGGCTCGCCGATCGGTGTGGTCAGCAAGGCGTAACCGACCGACACGGCCTTGAGCTGCAAGGCAATGTACGGAAGAATGCCGACCACAGTGATCAGCGTGACCAGACCGGCCAGCAGCGGACTCTTGCCATGGCGGCTACCGATGAAGTCGGCAATCGACGTGATGCGGTAGCTCCTGGCAATGCGGATCATCTTGCGCACCACCAGCCAGGCCAACACCATCGCCAGCGTGGGGCCCAGGTAAATCGGCAGGAACCACACGCCCGATGAGGCGGCCCGTCCCACGCTGCCAAAATAGGTCCAGGCCGTGCAGTACACGGCCATGGACAGCGCGTACACCCATGCATTGGCGATGATGGAGCGGCCCTGGCCGGCACGCCAGTCCCCATAGCTTGCAATGGCGAACAGCCACAGCAAGTAGGCGAACGAAGCGCCGACAACCAGCGGGGCAGGCAGCATGGATGGGTTCACTCCTCCATGTGTTCCACCAGCCAGCCCAGCGCCGCAATCAGCAGACCCCAGAGGACAAACAGGGCCGCGGGAAACAGTGGCACGCCCCACACCGTGACGCGGTGGTCCCACAGGGCCAGCAGGGGGAAATTCAGCAGGAGTCCACCGCCGACGAACAAGGCCAGCAGGCGCTGGGCATCCAGTCGCTTGAACACGGTGTTCTCCTTTGGAAGGGGCCTGCGTTAAGACCGCCTGTTTTTGAGCCGGATTGTGTCTGCGTGTCTTCAGGTGTCAAGTTTGTAGTGTAGTCGCAGGTGCTGCCTGAATCGCTTGATGATGGCCAGCGAGTCCGTCAGAAGGACACGGTCCAGTCTCCCCAGGGTCGACAGGGGCAACAGGTTGTCAGGCGGCTGGTCCAGCTGTTGCTGGCGCAGGTGGTTCCTGAGCTTAAGGCCCATCAGAAAATGCAGCGCCTCGGTCAGATCGCGGGCCAGGTCCTGGGGAATCTGGTTGCGGGCCACCAGGGCGCGCAGGCGAGCGGCCGTGCTGACATCGTCCAGGCGATGCTCAAGCGCCAACGCCCGCACGCCGTGCACGATGGGGAAGGTGCCCAGCTTTTTGAGGTCGAAAACCTGCTCGTCGCGTCCGCGCAGCGCGGTCAGCCGGGCCCACCAGCCCCCGGGTTCGCCGAACTGCTCGATGGCACCGACAAAACGGGCAAAGAAGGCGTCGCTGCCGGCCAGGATACCGTGCGCATAGTCCCTGGCCTGCCGCAGCAACGACGCGTCTCCCGCCACCGCCCGGGCGTCCATGAAAATGGCCAGATTCATGGGCCCTTCCGTCTCGGAACCATACAGCCACTGCCGGATGCTGTCCCGGAAGCCGGCTAGCGGCTGGCACCACAGCGGATTGGTCACCATGATGTTGCCCGGGCATGGCGGATAGCCGAAATCCATCAAGGCCTGATTGAAACGACGCACACTCTGGTCCAGTTCGGGACACGAATAGCCGTCGCGCACCAGCAGGGCATTGTCCTGGTCGGTCTTGAGAATCTGCTCCCCGCGCCCTTCGCTGCCCATGACGATCAGGCAGCTGTTGTGGACCAGTTCCGCGGGCGCCACAAAGGACCACAGTCGCGCAAGAATCGGGCGATTGAGTTCGCCCACCAGACTGGAAATGAGTTCGATCCTGGCGCCACCGCTGTGCAGCAGCGCGATCAGGCCGTCCATCTGCCGTGCGGCCGTCTTGAGTTCATCGATGGATGTGGCCTGATCCACCTGCAACGCGATCAGGTGTGAATGGTTCGAGACAAGGCTCATCAGGTCCTGCTGGCTCAGGACCCCCAGGATCGCGTCGCCCTCGCGCACCAGCACGCGATGGACGCGATGACGGACCATCGCCAGCAGCGCATCCAACAGTTCCGCGTCCGGCGACAGTGAAATCAGGTTGAACTGCGTCACTTCACGCACCGCCAGTTCATGAGGGGGGACCGCCCGCAACAGGGCATCACGCAGATCGGTGGTCGTGAACATGCCGATGCGTTCCACGCCGTTGTGCGCGTCGCGCACCAGCGCATGGGTCAGCCCCTGCTCCGACAAGAGCTTGCAGACCGACACCAGATCCAGCCCCCCGTCGACAAAAAAGGGCTCGCGGATGCTGGCGTCCCGAATCCGCACCATCATCAGCGAGAGAAACTCCCGATTCTTGCGGCTTTCAGCCAGGGCCGCGAGTCGACGCGACAGGTCGGCAAACACCCTGGAACTGAACATGGCGTTGCCTGAGATCAGTGCCAGAGCCGTGGCCTTGGGAATCTGCCAGGCCTCCACCTCGTCCAGGGCCACCAGCACGCCGCTGGCGCGTCCGGCCATCACGGCGCGGAAAGCAAAGAAATCCGCCGGGCCGTACACGGCCACCGCCTCCCCCGCCTCGATCTGCTGCACATGCCCCCTGATCAGCACGTACACATGGGCGGGATCCATGTCAGGCGTGAGGATCACGGCATCTTTCGGAAAAGACACATGCGTCAGGTTTTCGCGCACCCGTGCCTGCTCCTCGGGGCCCAGGCAATCAAAGGGCTGAGAGTCAAAACGGAAGGCGTCTGGCACAGCGGTATCCCATGAAAAAAAAGGACTGCAGGCAAGGGTCCTGCAGTCCTTTCAGCTTATCGCACGGCGGACCGGCCGGTCCGCCGCTGCCACCCGGTTGGCATCAGTGCCCCGAAGCGGTTGCGGCCCCGATACCGGTCTCCGAGCGCACCTGCTGCGCCAGGAAGCCGGCACGGTCTTCCTTGGCCCGCTGGCTGTTGTCGAGGATCGAGAACAGCCAGATGCCCACGAAGCCGATGGTCATCGAGAACAGCGCCGGTGAGGTGTAGGGGAACAGCGCCGAACCCTTGGCGTTGCCGAGCGTCGCTTCCCACACCGAGGGCGACACCACGGTCAGCGCCACCGAGGAGATCAGGCCGAGGAAACCGCCAATCACAGCGCCCCTGGTCGTGCAGTCTTTCCACAGCACCGACATGAACAGCACCGGGAAGTTGGCCGAAGCAGCAATGGCGAAGGCCAGCGAGACCATGAACGCGATGTTCTGCTTCTCGAACACGATGCCCAGCACCACCGCCAGGATGCCCAGCGCGACCGTGGTCATGCGCGAGACCCGCAGCTCCGAGGCGCTGTCGGCCTGGCCGTTCTTGACGACCGTGGCGTAGAGGTCGTGCGACACGGCCGAGGCGCCCGACAAGGTCAGGCCCGCCACCACCGCGAGGATGGTCGCGAACGCCACCGCCGAGATGAAGCCAAGGAAAACGTTGCCGCCGACCGCGTTGGCCAGGTGGATGGCCGCCATGTTGCCGCCGCCCCGCAGCGCGCCCTTGACGTCGAGGAACTCGGGGTTCGTCAGCACGTAGGTGATGGCGCCGAAGCCGATGATGAAGGTCAGCAGGTAGAAGTAGCCGATCCAGCCGGTCGCCCACATCACCGATTTGCGTGCTTCCTTGGCGCTGGGCACCGTGAAGAAGCGCATCAGGATGTGCGGCAGGCCGGCCGTGCCGAACATCAGCGCCATGCCGAACGAGATGGCCGAGATCGGGTCCTTGACGAAGTTGCCCGGGCCCATGATCGACTGGCCGATCTTCGCGGCAGCCTCGGCGCTCTTGCCGTCCTTCAGCCCGAGGTCGGTCTTGATCTTCACGGCTTGCGCGAACATCGCCTCGGGGCTGAAGCCGAAGTGCCACAACACCGACACCGCCATGAAAGTGGCGCCGCCCAGCAGCAGGCAGGCCTTGATGATCTGCACCCAGGTGGTGGCCGTCATGCCGCCGAACAGCACGTAGACCATCATCAGCGAACCGACGATGACGACCGCGATCCAGTACTCGAGTCCGAACAGCAGCTTGATCAGCTGCCCGGCGCCGACCATCTGCGCGATCAGGTAGAACGCCACCACGACCAGCGTGCCCGAGGCCGCAAAGATGCGCACCGGGGCCTGCTTGAAGCGAAACGCCGCCACGTCGGCAAAGGTGAACTTGCCCAGGTTGCGCAGCCGCTCGGCCATCAGGAAGGTGATCACCGGCCAGCCGACCAGGAAGCCGATGGAGTAGATCAGGCCGTCGAAGCCGCTGGCCATCACGGCCGCCGAAATACCCAGGAAGGACGCCGCCGACATGTAGTCACCGGCGATCGCCAGGCCGTTCTGGAAGCCGGTGATGCCGCCGCCGGCGGTGTAGAAGTCGGCCACCGACTTGGTCTTGGAGGCGGCCCACTTGGTGATGAACAGCGTGAAGATCACGAAGATGGCGAACATGCTGATCGCCGTCCAGTTGGTGGCCTGCTGTTGTGCCTGGCCGAGGTCGGCACCGGCGGCGTAGACCGCCGCCGAAACGCCGAACAGCGCGGCCAAGGTCAGCACGCGCCGCGTGTTGTCGCGCAGTGTGCAGATCGGGCGGCTCATTTCAGCACCGCCTTGGCGATGTCGGCGGTCAGGTCGTCGAATTCGCTGTTGGCGCGCTTGACGTAGATCGCGGTGATGACAATGGTGAACACAATGACGCCGAAGCCGACCGGGATGCCGACCGTCATGACGCCGGCCCCGAGTCTCTGCGACAGAAAGTCCTTGCCGAACGCCACGAGCAGGATGAAGCCGTAGTAAGCGACCATCATCGCCAGTGTCAGCCACCAGCCAAAGCTTGATCGCTTGGCCTTGAGCTCCTGGTATTTTGGATTGCTCACAATCCGTTGAACCACATCATCTTCCATACCGTCTCCTTGGGTTAGCGTTGGGCCGAAGAGTAAGCGGCACCCCTTACCGAACACTTACCAAAGACTTAGCAAGCGAGCAGGAAAAAGGAACGCATTGCGGTGCGCAAAGGGACAGGCTACCATTTTCCAGCCTTGCCGCGAATCAAGAACGGGCGGCGCCAGCCTTCTCAATAGCCGCGCGCGGGGTTCACGATACCGGCAATCGGCTCGCCGCGCGCCAGCGCCACGATCTTGCCCGCGATCTGCGCAATACTTTCCTCGCGCAGGGTGCGCGCCGAGGTGTGCGGCGTGACCGTGATTTTCGGGTGCTTCCAAAACGGATGTTGCGCCGGCAGGGGTTCGGTGCGAAACACGTCGAGCGTAGCGCCAGCCAGGTGGCCGCTGTCGATCAGCGCGATCAGGTCCTCGTCCACGAGGTGCGCACCGCGCGCCACGTTGATCACATAGGCGCCGGGCTGCAGGCGCGACAAGGTGTCACGGTTCATGATGTCGCGCGTGTCGGGTGTGAGCGGCAGCAGGCAAACCAGGATACGCGTGGCGGCCAGAAAGTCGTGGAACTGCGCTTCACCCGCAAAGCACTGCACGCCCGGCAGCAATTTCGGCGAGCGGCTCCAGCCCCGCAGCGGCAACTCGAAGGCCTGCAAGGCCTGGGCCACGCGCTCGCCCAGCACGCCCATGCCCATGATGCCGACGGAGAAGTCCGCACGGCTGCGCGGCTTGCGGTACGACCATTTGCCAGCGTTCACATCGGCCTCGTAGCCGTCGAACTCCCGGAAATGCCGGATCACGGCATGGCAGACATACTCGGCCATCTGCACCGACATGCCTGCGTCGTCCAGCCTGACGACCGGAACCCCGGGGGGCAGGCGCAGCTTCATCAGGGCATCCACACCGGCGCCGATATTGAAGATGCCTTGCAGCCCTGTTTGTTCGTCAAAAAACTGCTGGGGCGGCGCCCAGACCACCGCGTAATCCGCGGGTGCCGAACCCGCAGCCCACAAATCGACCACCGCCCCCGGCAGTGCGGCCCGCAGGCCCTCCAGCCAGGGCTGGGCTTTGGTATCGGTACAGCAAAAAGTAATACGCATTCAATCCGTCCAGAAAAAATCCTTGTGATTTCAGATCGCTATTTTGAGCAACTCGGAACCTTCGGTCACCTGGTCGCCCGGGGCATACAGCAGCTCCTGCACCACGCCGTCGGCAGGCGCGGCAATCGTGTGCTCCATTTTCATGGCTTCCATCACCGCCAGCGCCTGGCCTTTGCTGACCTTGTCGCCCGTCTTGACGGCGAAGGACACGACTTTACCCGGCATGGGGGCCGTCAGGCGACCGCCCTCGACATGGCTTTCACCGGCATGGGCCAACAGGTCAATCGCTATGATTTGTGTAGCACCTTGCCCAGTAAACACGTGGTCCACCTCGCCATTTTGATACACATTGGCGGTCAAACGCCGGCCCGCGAACTGGACGTCGATGCCCTGCGCCGCCTGAGAGAACAGCAGCGGCCCCGCGACATCGCCCAGCGCCAGTTGCAGCGCACCGTCATGCAAATAGGTCAGCTCGGCCTTGGCGGCCTTGCCATGAAACTCAAACTCAAAGCGCCGCAGCGTCAGCCCATGCGAGTGCCAGCCGTCACGACGGCTGAAGGGATCGCTGTCTTCGCTGGCTTTTTCATGCAGCAGCGTCTGGGCAATCGCACAGGCTGCGGCCATCGCCAGCCCGACCGGTTCCTGCTTGAATAGCAAGGCCTCTTCGCGCTGGATCAGTGCCGTGTCGAGATTGGCCTGGGCAAACGAGGGACTGCGCAGCACATAGCGCAAAAACTGCACATTGGTGTTCAGGCCCACGATATGGGTTTGCGCCAGCGCCTCGTCGAGCCGGGCCAGCGCTTCCTCGCGGGTCTGGCCGTGCACGATCAGCTTGGCCACCATCGAGTCATAAAACGGCGAAATGGTGTCGCCCTCGCGCACGCCATCGTCCACACGCACATGACCTCGTTCAAAACTGGTGCATTCCGGCTTGTGGTAGACATGCAGGGTGCCGGTGGCGGGCAGGAAATTGTTGTCGGGGTTTTCGGCGCAGATGCGCGCCTCTATCGCATGACCGTTAATGCGCAGCTGCTCTTGCGCCAGCGGCAGCTTCTCACCCGCGGCCACGCGCAACTGCCATTCCACCAGATCAAGGCCCGTGATGGCTTCGGTCACCGGGTGCTCCACCTGCAGCCTCGTGTTCATTTCCATGAAGAAAAAATTCATGGCCCCGCCCTCGCGCTGCTCGACGATGAACTCCACCGTGCCCGCGCCCACATAGTGCACGGCACGCGCCGCCGCCACGGCGGCCAGACCCATCTGCTGGCGCATTTCGGGCGTCATGCCCGGCGCCGGCGCTTCTTCGAGCACCTTCTGGTGGCGGCGCTGCACCGAACAGTCGCGCTCGAACAGGTAGACGTAGTTGCCGTGCGTGTCGCCAAACACCTGGATCTCGATGTGGCGCGGGCGCTGCACGTATTTCTCGATCAGCACGGCGTCGTCGCCAAAACTGTTGATGGCCTCGCGCTTGCAGGAAGCCAGCGCGGCGTCGAAGTCTTCGGCCTTGTCGACCGCGCGCATGCCCTTGCCGCCGCCGCCGGCGCTGGCCTTGATCAGCACCGGGTAGCCGATGCGGTCGGCCTCGTGCCTGAGCAGCACCGGGTCCTGGTCGCTGCCATGGTAGCCGGGCACCAGCGGCACACCGGCCTTTTCCATTAACTGCTTGGACTCGGCCTTCAGGCCCATGGCCTTGATGGCCGCCGCCGGCGGGCCGATGAACACCAGGCCCGCGCTGGCACAGGCCTGCGCGAACTCCTCGTTCTCGCTCAGGAAGCCATAGCCCGGATGAATCGCCTGCGCCCCCGTGGCTTTGGCCGCTTCAATAATGCGCTCCCAGCGCAGGTAGCTGTCCTTCGGTGCGCTGCCGCCAATGTGAATGGCTTCGTCGCAAGCGCCGACATGTTTGGCATTCGCATCGGCATCCGAATACACCGCAACGGTTTTGATGGCCATGCGCTTGGCGGTGGCGGCGACGCGGCACGCTATCTCGCCCCGGTTCGCAATCAGTATTTTTTTAAACATGTGGGTCGTTCTTTGAAAAAGGGAACTTCAAGGTAAAAGCAGGCGACAAGCCCGGATCAGGTTTGCCGCTGAAAATGCGGGCGACGCGGGCAAACAGCTGCATTAAAAAGCGCCAGCAAAGGCGAATCAGCCAGATGCTGAGCAGCAGCACCAGCGCGAGCAGCGCCACAAACAACACCGGATGTGCTATGGCCAGCCACAAGCCCAGGGGCACGATGCCGTCTTCAAGCAGTGAAGCGCCGACATTGCTGAAGGGTTCGGGCGAGGTGTTGATGGCCGCACGGGTCGTGGCCTTGGCGGCGAAGCTGGTCGCCGCCAGCGTACCGCCCAGCAGGGCCGCCACCAACGCCATCGCGCCGTTGTCGGCACCGAAGACGCCCGCCGCCAAAGCCGCACCGGCGGGAATGCGGATGACGCTGTGCACCACGTCCCACAGCGAATCCAGCCCGGGAATCTTGTCGGCAAAAAACTCGACGAACACCATGAAGCCGCTGGCAGCCAGCACCACCGGATGCGCCAGCAGCTGCAAGCCTGGCGGCAAGTCTATCCAGCCCATGAAGCCGGCCAGGCCGGTGAGCAGCACCACCAGGTACAAGCGCACGCCACTGGCCCAGCCCAGGACGCCGGCCAGGGCAATCAGTTGTGCGGTATCCAGCGCCTGCATGTCAGAGCCCCGTTACGGCTGGTCAGGCATGAGCCAGGACGGTTTGCGCTTCTGCAAAAAGGACTGCACACCTTCCTTGCCCTGTTCGCTGGAACGGATATCGGCAATGCCTTGCACGGTCTGCGCGATCAGGGCGGGCGTGATGTCCTGCTGCGCCACATCCTGCACCAGCCGCTTGCAGGCTTTGACCGCCTGCGGGCTGGCATTGACCAGCGCCTGCGTGATCTCGGCCACCTTGGCATCCAAAGCGTCGGCCTTGACCACCTCATGGATGAAACCGATGCGATGCGCCTCCTGGGCGTCGAACCGCTCGGCCGTCAAAAAATAGCGGTGGGCCGCGCGCGCGCCCATGGCACGGATCACATAAGGGCTGATGGTGGCCGGCATCAGGCCCAGCTTGACCTCGCTAAGACAGTACTGCGCGGTGTCGCTAGAGATGGCGATGTCGCAGGCCGCCACCAGCCCCATGCCACCCGCATACACATCGCCCTGAATGCGGGCCACGGTGGGTTTGGGGCATTCATAAATGGCACGCAGCATCTCAGCCAGCTGCGCCGCATCGGCCAGGTTCTCCGCATGGGTGTAATCCGCCATGCGGCGCATCCAGTTCAGGTCGGCCCCTGCGCAGAAGGCGGGGCCCTCCGCGGCCAGCACCACGGCGCGCACGTCCTCGCGCCGGCCGGCCTGCGCGAACGCCGCGGCCAGTTCGGCAATCACTTCATCGTTGAAAGCATTGCGCACCTCCGGACGACTCAGGGTGAGGGTCAGTATCGGCCCCGCTTGGGTAATTTGAATTGCAGCCATGGCTTACATCCTGAACAGACCAAACTTGGTCTCTGGAATCGGTGCATTGCGCGAAGCACTCAAGCCCAGCGCCAGCACGCGGCGCGTATCGGCCGGGTCGATGACGCCGTCGTCCCACAGGCGGGCAGTGGCGTAATAGGGATGGCCCTGATGTTCGTACTGCTGGCGTATCGGCGCCTTGAAGGCTTCTTCTTCGTCTGCGCTCCAGGCACCGCCCTTGGCTTCAATGCCGTCGCGCTTGACCGTCGCCAGCACGCCGGCGGCCTGATCGCCGCCCATCACGCTGATGCGTGCATTCGGCCACATCCAGAGGAAGCGCGGCGAATAAGCGCGGCCGCACATGCCGTAATTGCCAGCGCCAAAGCTGCCGCCGATGATGATGGTGAACTTGGGCACCGCCGCGGTGGCCACGGCCGTCACCATCTTGGCGCCATTGCGGGCGATGCCTTCGTTCTCGTACTTGCGGCCGACCATGAAGCCGGTGATGTTCTGCAAAAACACCAGCGGGATCTTTCGCTGGCAGCAGAGTTCGATGAAATGCGTGGCCTTGAGCGCCGACTCGCTGAACAAAATGCCGTTGTTGGCAATGATGCCGACCGGCATACCCTCGATATGCGCGAAGCCGCAGACCAGGGTGGTGCCGTAGCGCGCCTTGAATTCGTCGAACTCGCTGCCATCGACGATGCGGGCAATGATCTCGCGCACGTCGAAGGGTTTGCGCGTGTCCACGGGAATCACGCCATACAGCTCTTTCGCTATAAATTTAGGAGCTGCTGACGCCCGTAATGTCTGGGCAGAAGCCTTGTTTTTGTTCAAATTCTTCACCGAGGCACGGGCCAGCGCGAGCGCGTGCATGTCGTTCTGCGCCAGATGATCGGCCACGCCGGACAGGCGGGTATGCACATCGCCGCCGCCCAGGTCTTCGGCGCTGACGACTTCGCCCGTCGCCGCCTTGACCAGGGGTGGCCCACCTAGAAAAATCGTGCCCTGGTTCTTGACGATGATGCTTTCGTCGCTCATGGCGGGCACATAGGCGCCGCCCGCCGTGCAGGAGCCCATGACCACGGCAATCTGCGCGATGCCTTGCGCGCTCATGTTGGCCTGGTTGTAAAAAATGCGGCCGAAGTGATCGCGGTCAGGAAACACCTCGTCCTGGTTCGGCAGATTGGCGCCGCCCGAATCGACCAGGTAAATGCAGGGCAGGCAGTTTTGCTGCGCCACTTCCTGGGCCCGCAAATGCTTTTTCACCGTGAGCGGGTAGTAGGTGCCGCCTTTGACGGTGGCGTCGTTGCAGACAATCATGCAGTCGACACCGCTGACGCGGCCAATGCCCGCAATGAGGCCGGCACAGGGCGCATCGCCGTGGTACATGCCGTGCGCGGCCAGGGGGCTAAGCTCAAGAAAGGGTGTGCCGGGGTCCAGCAGCATCTGCACGCGCTCGCGCGGCAGCAGCTTGCCGCGGGCCGTGTGCTTGGCGCGCGCGGCGTCACCGCCGCCGGCGGCCGCTTTGGCGATCTGCACATGGAGGTCATCCACCAGCGCGCGCATGGCGTCGGCGTTGGCCTGGAAATCGGCCGAGCGGGGGTTCAATTTGGTGTCTAAGGTGCTCATGCGGTTCTTTCTTCTTTCAGCCCCAGTTGGTCTTTCATGGCGTCACGGATCTTGAATTTCTGGATTTTCCCGGTGACGGTCATCGGAAATTCATTCACAAAACGAATGTAGCGCGGCACCTTGTAATGCGCAATCTGGCCCTTGCAAAAGGCGCGAATCTCGTCTTCGTCCAGAGTCTGGCCGGGCTTGACGATGATCCAGGCGCACAGCTCCTCGCCGTACTTGCTGTCGGGCACGCCCACCACCTGCACGTCCTGCACCTTGGGGTGGCGGTACAAAAACTCTTCAATCTCGCGCGGATAAATGTTTTCGCCGCCGCGTATCACCATGTCCTTGATGCGGCCGACGATGTTGACATAGCCCTCAGCGTCCATGGTGGCGAGGTCGCCGGTGTGCATCCAGCCCTCGGCATCTATCGCTTCGGCGGTGCGGGCCGGATCGTCCCAGTAGCCGTGCATGACCGAATAGCCGCGCGTACACAGCTCGCCCGAGACCCCTGGCGCGACGATCTCGCCGCTCTCGGGATCGACGATCTTGACCTCCAGATGCGGCTGCACCAGGCCCACGGTGGCGACGCGCTTTTCCAGCGGCGTGTCGGTCGAGCTCTGGCAGCTGACCGGACTGGTTTCGGTCATGCCGTAGGCGATCGTGATCTCAGACAGGTGCATCTCGCCGACCACGCGCCTCATGACCTCGATCGGGCAGGGCGAGCCCGCCATGATGCCGGTGCGCAGCGTCGACAGGTCGAACTCCTTGAAGCGCGGATGGTCGAGCTCGGCGATGAACATCGTGGGCACGCCATGCAGGCCCGTGCATTTTTCATCCTGCACGGTTTGCAGCACGGCCAGCGGGTCGAAACCGTCGTTCGGGTAGACGATGGTCGCGCCATGCGTGAGGCAGGCCAGGTTGCCGAGCACCATGCCGAAGCAGTGGTACAGCGGCACCGGAATGCACAGGCGGTCGGCCGGCGTGAGCTTCATGGCCTCGCCGATAAAGAAGCCGTTGTTCAGGATGTTGCGGTGCGTCAGCGTCGCGCCCTTGGGAAAACCGGTCGTGCCGCTGGTGAACTGGATGTTGATCGGGTCGCTGGCCTTGAGCGTGCGGGCCACCTCGGCCAGCCGTGGATCATCCGGGTTGCCGCTCTCCAGCAGCGCGGAAAAGCGCAGCAGTCCGGGCTGCTCCTCGCCCTGCCCCGGCTCGTCGATCCAGGCCACGGTGTGCAGGTTCGGCAGCGTGACCGATTCGAGCCGGCCCGGCTGCGCGTGCGCCCACTCCGGCGCCAGTTCACGCAGCATGCCGAGGTAATCGCTGGTCTTGAAACGCGCCATCGTGACCAGGGCCTTGCAGCCGACCTTGTTGAGCGCATATTCAAGCTCGGCCACGCGGTAGGCGGGGTTGATGTTGACCAGGATCAGCCCGACCTTGGCGGTCGCAAGCTGCATCAGCAGCCACTGCGCGTTGTTGTGCGACCAGATGCCGATGCGGTCGCCGGGCACCAGGCCCAGCCCGAGCAGGGCGCTGGCCAGCCGGTTGGCCTCGGTTTGCAGGGTGCGGTAGCTGTAGCGCAGGCCTTGGTGAGCGCTCACCAGCGCCTCATGGTCGGGCTGGCGCTCCACCATGGCATCAAAAAAGTCGCCCAGGGTCTGCTCGATCAGCGGCACGTCGGTGGCACCGCGCGCCAGGCTCAGGGCGGTAGGGGCCGAGGGGGGTTGCGTCATGTCTGTCTCCCTTATGCCTTCAAGCATAGAGGAATGGCCGGATTCTTACCAGCCACCGAGGTTGCAAATCGTGCCACCGCAGGGCAGCAGATATGCCGTCGGTTTCTCGCTTCAGCGCCGCTTCGCTTCACGCCAGCGCAGGAACTACCGTTACCCAGAAAAATAATCGCCACCATTGCCAGGGCTTAGACCTCGACGTGCTTGCTGTAGGAATAGAAGACTTCATCCCGGATCCAGCCGAGTGATTCGTAGGCAGACTGCGCGGGTTTGTTTGTCTTTGCAGTCGTGAGATCCATTCTCGCCATCCCGTTCTCGGTCGCATGCCTCTCTGCTGCCTGCAATAAGACCTTGCCTGCGCCAGAGCGCCTGGCTTCTGGAACGACGAACAAGTCGTACAGCGAGTAGATCGGCTTTGCCTCTACGGAACAAAAGGTAGGGTAGAGCTGACAGAAGCCGAGGGCTTGCTGGCCCTCATTTGAAGCCAGAAGGATCACGGACTCGTTGTTCTGAATGCGGTCGCGAATAAACCTTGTCGCCAAAGCCAGATCCGGCGCTTGTTCATAGAACTGGCGATAGGCATTAAAGAGTGAGGCGACGATATCAAGATCAGTCATCGTT
>DASXRN010000397.1:0-7494 GCA_036506595.1 Polaromonas sp.
CAACTTTTTTGGCCTGAGCGGACCGGCCGGCATGCCTGCCGATGTGGTGGCGCGGCTTAACACCGCCTGCAACGAAATTTTGGCCGGTAGCGAGATCAAGAAGAAGATGCTGGACCTGGGCATTGCCATCAGCCCCACCAGCCCTGCCGCGTTTACCGGCTTCGTCAGCAGCCAGGTGTCAGCGTTGGCCCCGGTCGTGAAAGGCGCGGGCGTTAAGTTTTAAAAGCCACCTCAGCGAACCACGCTGAGGTAGGCGCAGGCGGCGCTGCGCAGTTCCTGCGCCTGCTGCGGGTTGCGGCCGGCGCGGGCTTCGGCGCGCTCCATCAGGTTGTGGGCGACACCGTGAACCGGGGCAAAACCCTGGGCCAGGGGTAAAAAACGGGCGATTTGGGAAATCAGGCGGTACATATCAAGGTCACCGCACCAGCGGTGAAAAGTTGCAATGTACCTAGATTAAGGGTTTTCCCTAGGTTTTCAAACCTAATGCCGGCCCAAAACCATGCAAAACCTGCATGGTTGGGTGGGCAGACAAACATGGCGGCCCGCCATTTTGCTACAGAATTAATAGCTGTTTATGCACAGCCATAAAGGGCTGAAGGCCAACTTGACGGATAAACCAGCGCTTGTTGCCTACTCTGCCAGGTCAAACTGCGGGTTCCAGGCGACCTCCCACAGGTGATCGTCCGGGTCCTGAAAGTAGCCCGAATAACCGCCCCAGAAGGCCGGCTGCGCCGGCTTGACGATCGTGGCGCCCGCCCGCCTGGCCTGCTCCATGACGGCATCGACCTCGTCCCGGCTGGCGACGTTGTGGCCCAGTGCAAAGGCCGGGGCAGCTCGTTGCGACGGCAACAGGCCGGTGTCATGGGCCAGGCTGGCACGCGGCCAGAGCGCCAGCTTGAGCCCCGCCTGCAGGTCAAGGAAGACGACGGCGCCATGCTCAAATTCTTCGCCCACTATGCCCTGGGTGGCCAGGCCCAGGCCATCGCGGTAAAAGGCCAGCGATTTCTTCAGATCGTCGACGCCGAGGGTGATCAGGGTGATGCGGGGTTTCATGGGCAATTCTCCTGTGATGTCCTGTGATGTCCTGTGATGAATGGGCACGTCGAGCAGCGCGGACGAACAAAGTTTATGGAAACCAGGCGCCTCTGTCTTCCAGCACAATCACCGGGTGAACATCCAACTTTTATCCGACCTGCACCTCGAATCCAACCCGCATTTCCGGGTCCAGCCCCTGCCCGGCGCCGACCTGCTGGTGCTGGCCGGCGATATCGGCTCTTACCAAAACGGCTCCCTGCTGAGCCGCCTGAATGTCAGCGACTTTGGCTTGGCGCAGTTTTCGCCGCTGCCGGTGGAGCGTGGCGGCGCCGGCTGGCCGACGCCGGTGTTTTTTCTGCCCGGCAACCATGAGTACGACGGGCTGGACTTTGACGCGACCCATGCGCGGCTGCGCGAAACCTGCGAACGGTTGGGGCTAGTCTGGCTGGAACGCGAAAGCGTGGTGATGCAGGGCGTGCGCTTTGTCGGCTGCACCTTGTGGAGCGACTTTGATGCGCTTTCCACCGACGCGGCGCGCCGCGAAGAGATCACGCTGGGCGAGCAGCTGAAGGCGCGGGAAAAAGCCTTTCGCGCGGCCAATTTTTACCTGAACAAAAACCACGCGTTTCGCGAGGACCAGCCCATGCTGGCCGACGCCGTGCGTGAAGAAGGCCTGAAAAGCCAGGCCTGGCTGCGGCAAGCGCTGGCGCGGCCGTTTGACGGGCCCACCGTGGCGGTGACGCACTTTGCACCCAGCCTGCTGAGCGCCGACCCGCGCTACGGACTGAGCCCGGGCACCGCCGGGTTTTGCAATTCGCTCGATGAGTTGCTGCCTTTTGCCAAGCTCTGGCTGCATGGCCACCTGCATTGCCCGATCGACTATGTGAGCCGCGGTTGCCGCGTGGTGGCCAATCCGCTGGGTTATGCGCGCAAGGGCGAGCAGGACGGCTTCAAGCCCGAATTCCTGATTCAAATTACCCCTTAGCCCAACAGGCATGGGCGCAAGCAGCTACCAAATTAATAGCAACTTTCAGCCCACAGCCCGCCGGGTCTGCATCAGCCGCAGCCGCCATGGCGGCGCGGTCATAACACTTTGTTCCAATTGATGATTTGCCGCCCAGCGGCGTTTGCCTGTATCTTGCTATCAAGTTTGGTGCAACATCTCTTGCACTGAACCGGCGAACATTCGTTAGGGGAGCGCATCATGAAAAACACCGTTTCATCCCTTGGCGCCTGGCTGATAGCGGCTGGCTTGGCTTTTGCCCTGGCTTTGGCCGCCCCCACCGACTCCAGCGTGATGGGCCACCTGCCCGCTTTCATGTCGCAAACCCTGACGCACCAGCCCGTGGCCGTGCCCGAGGGCCTGCCCTCCGAGCGCACGCTCGCCCTGATCACCTTCAAGCGCGGCCAGCACGCCCAGGCGGAGAGCTGGATACAAGGCCTGAATTTAAGAAACGATGCGTCCATTAGCTGGATGCGCATGCCGGTTCTCAACGATCCGGGCACGCAAACAGGCCGCAGCGCGGTCGAAAACAAGCTGCTGCGGCACTTTCCGGCCGACACCGAACGGGCCAGGCTGGTGCCGGTGTTCACGGACCGCGCCAATTTCGTGCGCTCTGCAGGCCTGAACGGCACGGACCAGGTGTATGCCGTGGTCGTCAATCGCCAGGGCGATGTGCTGGCAAGGGTGGAGGGGCAGTTTGACCCCTGCAAGGCCCAAGCGCTGCGGGAGACGCTGCAGGCGCGAAGCTTTTAACCGGCGCAGGCCTCACCCGGCCTGTCAGGCCACCAGCGACAAGGCCGACGACTGCTTGAGTGCCGCGGTCAGCGCGTCCAGCACCTCGGACTCCAGGTTCCAGCAATGCCAGTAGAGCTGGATGGGCAGCGTGTAAGTGGGTACCAGATTGACCAGCAGGCCCTGGTCAATCAGCCCCTGGGCCAGCAAACGGGGCACCACGCCCACACCCCAGCCGGCCAGCACCGCCCGGACCATGCCCTCGGACGAGGGAACAAAAAGCTGGTTCAGCGTGACGCGCTTGAGCCCGAAGGCCTTGGCCACAAATTCGCCTGGCACTTCGTCTTTGCGGTTAAAGGCGACAAAGGGCACCTCGCGAAAGTTGTAGGCCGTCAGCGCGGCAGCGGGCTGTTTGCCGTCCCTTTTATTCGCCGGGCCTTTTGCCCCGAGGCGGCTTTGCGCAAACGCCGGCGTGGCCACCACGATGTATTCCATGGCCCCCAGCGGCGCCACCTTGCAGCCGCGCAGGGCCTGCTTGACGGTGGTGACGCAGCCCGACACCTGGCCTTCGCGCAGCCATTCGTGGGTGAAGTTCTGGTCGTCGTGAATGATTTCCATGGGCAGGCCCTGCTGCGCCAGATCCGTCAGCGCCTGGATCGCCCAGGTGGCAATGCTGTCGGCGTTGATGGCAATCGAGATCCGCTCTTCTTCGCGCGCACCGCCCGGCGAGCTCGGTGCCAGCTCTTTCAAGTCGCGCTCCAGATCGGCGCGCAACAGGCGCAGCATCTTGGTGTGCTTGAGCAGCAGCTGGCCCGCGCCAGTGGCTTTAAGCGGCCGGCTGCGCACGATCAGCACCGTGCCGACCTGGACCTCCAGCGCGCGCAAACGCTGCGACACCGCCGACTGGGTGATCGACAGGCGCTGGGCGGCGCGCTCGAAACCACCCTCTTCCACAATGGCGGCCAGGCATTCGAGCGCATCCGGGTCAAAAGTACTCATTCATAGTCTCGCAGTATTAGTTATTCTGATGTTTTCACTGATAGTTTAATTTTTCTGTTAATTGAAAGCAACTTCCTTCACACTTCAGCACCAGAAAGGTGTTTGTATGAAAGTCGTTGTTCTGGGTGCGGGCATTATTGGCGTGAGCACCGCCTGGCACTTGCTGGAGCGCGGCCACGAGGTGACGATCGTGGACCGGCAGCCCGATGCGGCACTGGAAACCAGCTTCGCCAATGCGGCGCAAATCTCTGTCAGCTACTGCGAACCCTGGGCCAACAAGGACGCGCCGCTCAAGGCCCTCAAGTGGATGTTCGACAAGCAGGCGCCGCTGTTGTTCAGGCCCAAGCTGGACTGGCAGCAATGGCGCTGGGGCCTGCAGTTTCTGAGCCAGTGCAACGACGCCGCGTTTGAGCGCAATGTGCAGCAGATCGTGGCACTGGGTGCCTACAGCCACACCGCGCTCAAAGAGGTGGTGCAGGCCACCGGCATTGAGTACCACCGGCTGGAGCGCGGCATTGCGCACTACTACACCGACCAGAAATCGTTTGACACGGCCGGCGATGCCGCCGCGCTGATGCAAAAATATGGCGTGGCGCGCCGCGTGGTCAGCACCGCCGAGCTGCTGGAGATTGAGCCCGCCTTTAAACAGTTTGCCCACCGCATTGTGGGCGGCACCTACACCGCCAGCGACGAAAGCGGCGATGCCCGCGTCTTTACCCAGGCCCTGGCGCAGCGCTGCGCCGAGCGCGGTGCGCAATTCCTCTATGGGCATGACATCGAGCGCCTGGAGAAAGTCGGTGGCGCTATCGAATCAGTAGCAGTTCGCGCCCGTACCATCAAGGGTAAAGGTGAAAATCTTGTTCATTTAAAGGCCGATGAGGTCGTGGCGGCCTGCGGCTCCTACACCGCGCCCCTGCTGCGCAGCGTCGGCGTCGATCTGCCGATCTATCCGGGCAAGGGCTATAGCGCCACCTTCAAGCTGCTCCAACCCGAACGCGCGCCTTTTGTCAGCACGATTGACGACGAGGTCAAATGCGCCATGAGCCGGCTCAACGGTCATTTGCGGGTGGCCGGCACGATTGAAATCGGTGGCTATGACCTGTCGCTGAACACGCCCCTGGCCAGGGCCCGCTGCAAAATGCTGGCCGACCGCATCGAGCAAGTGCTGCCCGGCGTCTGCGACACGCGGCTTGAATCGGAAGGCGGCACGCCGAATTTCTGGACCGGCCTGCGGCCCGCCACGCCGACCAACATCCCCTTCATCGGCCAGACCAAGGTGCGCAAGCTCTGGGTCAATGCCGGCCACGGCACCCTGGGCTGGACGCATGGTGCGGGTTCGGGCAAGGCCCTCGCCGAGCTGATCAGCGGCGAGACACCCGCGATGAATTTCGGCTTTTACGGCTTGGGTCGCCCTACTGCACTGCGGGCCAAAACGGTCTGAGGACTTGAAACGGCACGCAGGTGCCGTGGCACCTTGGTGCTGCCGCGGCGCCCGTCGATGCAGCCACGTTTGCGGCCGACGGTACCGACGCGGCGTTTTCCTACATGCCCTGCTTTCCTCGGCCGACAGCGTGGCCCCTCCGATCGGACGGATAGTCATGGCCATGAGCAAAGCAAAACCCGTCTTGCCGCAGTGCGCTACCGCTGCGCAGCCTGACGCGGGCAAGGGCATGCCTGACCAAACACCATGCGCGCAGAGTTCGCGTTTCGGTCGTGCCGGCACATCCCGCCATTTGGTCGAACGGCTCGCGCGAAATGCCGCTCGGGGACTTAAGGGCACCCGCAAGTTTGATGACGTGAACACCGCCAGCCCACCGGCCTGGCCTGAACGGTTCGAACCGGCGGCTGTGCTGAAAGGCTACCTCGACGGCCTAGCCGACACACCGAACCACACCCGGCGCGATGAAGCCTATTGGTACGGTCACCTCAGTGCACTGGCGGACCGCCAGCCCGGCAATGGCCCCGAAATGGGCATGGCCTGTCCAAAGTTCTGTCACTAGCGCGCCCTCCCCCTGTGCACGGCGTTTACCACCTGGCAGGGCTGGAGCCCGCTGTGAGCCTGACGGCCCCTTCGTCATGCCGATGGCCAGGCCGGGCCCTTCAACTCCACGGTGTTGCCTTCGGGGTCGGTGATGTAGATGGAGGGGCCTTCGCCCTCGGCGCCATAGCGGGATTCCACCTGGCCGGCCGGCACGCCAGCCACCGCCAGATGCCGGCCAATGGCCTCGGCATCGAAGGGTTCGACGCGAAAGCAAAAATGATCGACGTTGCGCCCTTCCATGCCCGGTGCCGCACCACCGGCCCGCCCCAGCTTGCCATCGACCGGCACCAGGTCCACCAGCGAGCGCCCGGCGCGCAACTGCACCAGACCAATCTCGTCTTGCCGGCGTTCGAGGCTGCAACCCAGGATGTCGGTGTAAAACCGGATCATGCGCTGCAGGTCAATGACGCGCAGGACGATGTGATCGATGTCGCGGATATTAATCATTGAATAATTCTGGCACACGCTGTCAAACCCTGTGCGCGCAAGGAGCCTGTCGGACTTGGGACGTCGAAAGCGAAAATTGGCCCCAGCGAGGACAGTTTTTGCCGGGTTTGCAGGCCCATAGCCCAGCTATGGGTCAAGAAGACGGTGAAAAATGGACCGCTGCGGCCAATTTGCAGCCGACGCTTCCCAAGTCCGACAGGCTCCAAAGGTGGGCAACAGCCGCTACCATGGCCGCCATGAACCCCAAGCCGCATTTCCTTTTTCTCACGACCTCGAGCCGCCAAGCGCCTGAAGACGGCGGCCATATCGGCAACACCGAATGGCTGGCGCAGCAGGCCGCCGCCGCACTGCCCGCCACCGCCGCGCAGACCTGGCATCACTTGCCGCGCATGCAGCTGCCGATGTTTGTGGACCAGCGCCACACCAGCGGCCAGTACGACGCGCCCGCGGGCGACATGAAGACATTGCTGGACGCCACGCTGGCCGCCACCGACATCGTGTTCGTCGCGCCGGTCTACTGGTACAGCATTCCGGCACCGCTGAAGATCTATCTGGACCACTGGAGCGCCTGGCTGCGCGTGCCCGGCCTGCCTTTCAAGGAAGAAATGGCCAAAAAGACGCTGCGGCTGATCACCAGCAGCGGCGACCGCGCCAAGGCGCAGCCCATGATGGACTCGATCAGGCTTTGCGCGCAGTTCATGGCCATGACTTATGGCGGCGAGCTGTGGGGCAAGGGCGGGCCGCCAGATACGGTCAGGGCCGACACCGCAGCCGTGGCGCAGGCCGCCATCTTTTTGACCGCCTGAACCGGCACTTGGCGCGCAGCCAGTAACCGGTGGCCGCCGCACTTGTTGCCGGACGTCGCGGCCCGTCAGCTTGCCCAGGGAAAAACCGGATGAAACAGCCGCTCCGGCGGCGGATTGCCGAAAGCCCGGCTTTGGTGGCTGGCCATCAGTTTCTCGAATTGCCGGTTGGCCTGATCTTGCAGGGCGTGCATGTCGATACCGCACACCTCAAAGTCTTTCATCACGCAGCGGCCACCAATGTAGCTGGCGCGACAGTCGGTGCCGCGTCCGGCCACCAGCAGGTTCTTCAACGGGTCGAAGAACGGACCGAGGTGCGGCGCCTTGAGGTCGAACACCACGATGTCGGCCTGCGCGCCGGTCGCCAGGCGGCCCAGGTCGTCGCGTCCCAGGGCCTTTGCCCCGCCAAGGGTCGCCGCGTTGTACAGGTCCGC
>DASXRN010000398.1:0-4857 GCA_036506595.1 Polaromonas sp.
GGCCAGCGCGTCGTCGGGCATGCGCCGGTACAGCAGCCTTGCGGACTGGATTCGCACGATGGTGCGCGCATAGACCGC
Organism: Polaromonas sp.; assembly: GCA_036506595.1. Taxonomy (GTDB): domain Bacteria; phylum Pseudomonadota; class Gammaproteobacteria; order Burkholderiales; family Burkholderiaceae_C; genus Polaromonas. Next base: position 79 of record DASXRN010000398.1, read on the forward strand.
GATGTGTGCGGCGTCGGGGCCCAGCACGTCGAGCGCGGTTTGAATCGCCGCGGCGTCCATCAGTCTCACCTTGGCATTGGGCGCGTAATGCGCCTCCAGCGTGCCAGAGGCGCGGGGCGCGGTGCTTTCGGCGGCCATGAACTCCTCTTTGCCCAGCACCGGCTCGCCACAGGCGGCTTCGAGTTGCGCGCGCGTGAGCACGCCGGGGCGCAGCAGCACGGGCTGGCCGCGGGTGCAGTCGACGATGCTGGACTCGATGCCGACATCGCAGGGCCCGCCGTCCAGCACCAGCAGCGCATCACCAAACTCCTGGCTGACATGCTGCGCCGTAGTGGGGCTGACGCGGCCGAAGCGGTTGGCGCTGGGCCCGGCCACGCCGGTGTTGCAGGCCTTTAAAAACGCCAGCGCCACCGGGTGCGCGGGGCAACGCAGGCCAATCGAATTCTGGCCGCCGGCCGCCGCAGCGGCCACGCCGTCCTTGCGCGGCAGGATCACGGTAAGCGGGCCGGGCCAGAAGGCCTGCATCAGCCGGGCCGCAAAGGGTGGCACGCTGCTGGCGTAGTCCGTCACCTGGCGCGCATCGGCCACATGAACAATTAGCGGATGGTCGGCGGGCCGGCCCTTGGCGGCAAAAATACCGGCCACGGCGGCATCGCTGGAGGCATCGGCCCCCAGGCCATACACTGTTTCGGTCGGAAAGCCCACCAGCCCGCCCGCCTGGATGCGGCGGGCGGCCTCAAGAATGGCTTGCGGGTCGGTGCCGGGTAAAACCATCAGAGTTCTTCAAGGCCCGGCAGGCCCAGAATTTCGGCCGCCCTGCGTGCCGTGGCCTTGACGCCCGCCACATCGGCGCCGGTGACGGTGAGGTGGCCCATCTTGCGGCCTGAGCGCGCATCGGGTTTGCCATACAGGTGCAAATGGGTTCCCGGCAAGGCCAGCACGGCCTGCCAGTCGGGCGTGCGGGCCTGGCCGCTGGCATCAAACCACACATCGCCCAGCAGGTTGAGCATGATGGCGGGCGAATGCTGGCGCGGCGCGGGCAGCGGCAGGCCGGCCATGGCATGCACCTGCAGGTCAAACTGCGAGACATCGCAGGCGTCCAGCGTGTAGTGGCCGCTGTTGTGCGGGCGCGGCGCCATCTCGTTGACGACCAGCGCGCCATGCTCGCTGCCGTCGTCAATCACAAAAAACTCGACGCACAGCACGCCCACATAGCCAAGGTGGTTCGCTATTGATTTGGTAGCATCCTGCGCCCGTTCAGCAAGGACTGCATGCATATTTCCTTCAAAAACCTCGGTCACAGCCAGAATGCCGCCCACATGCAGGTTGCACTGGGGTGGAAAGCTTACGATGTCGCCATTCCAGCCGCGCACCACGATCACCGAGCATTCGGCCTTAAGCGGCAGCATTTTTTCCAGCACGCAGGGCACCTGCTTCAGCTCTGTCCAGGCGGCGGCCAGCTCAGCGCCATCCTTGACGCGCAGCTGGCCCTTGCCGTCGTAACCCATGCGCGCGGTTTTCAAAATGCCGGGCAGCAAATCGGCGGGAACGGCCTGGAGTTGCGCGACGGTTTCGATGACCGCGTAGGGCGCGCAGCGCACGCCCGCCACGCCAGCGCTGGCCATGAAATGGGACTTTTCCTGAATCCGGTCTTGCGCAATCGCCACCGCCGCCGCGCCGGGCGCGACCGGGCGCTGGGCGGCCAGCGTCTGCAGCGAGGCTGCGGGAACATTTTCAAATTCGGTGGTGATGGCGGCGCACAGCCCGGCCAGTTGCCGCAAGCCCTGCGCATCGTCATAAGCGGTCTGGATGTGGTGGTGGCTGCCCCCGCCGGCCGGGCTTTGCGGATCGGGGTCGAGCACCGCCGTAAAGTAGCCCAGGCGCTGCGCGGCATGCACAAACATGCGGCCGAGTTGGCCACCACCCAGCACGCCCAGCGTGGCAGGCTGGCCGGAGGCGCTCACCGTTCCCGGCAAGATCGGCAAAGTGGACAAATCGCTCATACTGGCGGCAAGGTCATGGCGCGGGCAGCAGCGGTTTGCTCGGCGCGGAAAGCCTGCAGCTTGTCCGCCAGCGTGGTGTCGTGCAAGGCCAGTATGGCCACCGCAAACAGCGCCGCATTGGCGGCACCGGCGTTGCCAATGGCAAAAGTGGCCACCGGCACGCCCTTGGGCATTTGCACAATGCTGTGCAGCGAATCGACCCCCTGCAAATGATTGCTGGCCACCGGCACGCCCAGAATCGGCACGGCGGTTTTGGCGGCGAGCATGCCGGGCAGGTGAGCGGCGCCGCCGGCACCGGCAATGATGGCCTGCAGGCCGCGTCCGGCGGCTTGTTCCGCATAGGCAAACAGCTCATCGGGCATGCGATGGGCCGACACCACGCTGGCCTCATGCGCCACGCCAAACTGCTGGAGGATTTGCACGGCATGCTGCATGGTGGTCCAGTCGCTGCTCGAGCCCATCACCACGCCCACCAGGGGCTTCTTCACACTATCGGCCGGATTGTTTGTTGTCGTCATAGGGGGAACTTCAAGGTCTTGATCATTTACAGGCCACGCGCCCGCAACCTTTGATTTTAAGGGCTGGGGCCGCCGCACGGGCCTGGTGACCGTGCTACCCTCCCCCCGATTGAAAACCGCGTTTAAAACCCCAACTCTGACAGACCATGATTGACGTCACCCTTGCCAACTTTGAAGAGGAAGTGATCGCCGCTTCCATGACCACCCCTGTGCTGATTGACTTCTGGGCGCCCTGGTGCGGGCCCTGCAAGTCGCTCGGGCCGATTCTTGAAAAGGTCGAAGCCGACTACGCCGGGCGCTTCAAGCTGGTCAAGATCGACTCCGACCAGGAGCAGCAGCTCGGAGCGGCCTTCGGCATTCGCAGCATTCCGACCTGCATTTTGATGGTGAACGGCCAGCCGGTGGATGGTTTTCAGGGCGCACTGCCCGAGGGCAAGGTCAAGGAGTTTCTGGATCCGCACCTGCCGCCGGCCGAAGAGGAAACTCCTTCCGAGGAAGAGCCTGTGGCCGACGTGGACGCCAGCCCCGAAGCCGTGCTGGAAAAGCTGCAACACGCCGTCGCGACCGACCCCGCCGACCACAACGCCCGCTTCGATTACGTCAAGCTGCTGCTGACCCTGGGACGCGATGACGATGCCAAGGTGGCCTTTGCGCCGGTGATTACACAAACGTCGGTGGTGCGGCGCTTTGACTCACTCAATCGCTGGATGGATGCTATTGATTTTGTAGCTATCAGCGCCCACGGACCGGGGGCTGGCGCCCAGTTTGATGAAAAAATAGCGGCCAACAAGCGCGATTTTGAGGCGCGCTTCGACAAGGCCCGCTGGCTGATGGCCCAGCAGCGCTGGACCGCCGCGCTGGACGAGCTGCTCGAAATTTTGATGCGCGACAAAAGCTGGCGCGAAGACCTGGCGCGCAAAACCTATATCGCCGTGCTCGACATCATGGAAGCGCCCAAGCCCAAGGTCGCCGACGGCCAGATTCCGCCGGAAGACCCGACGCTGGCCACCTACCGCCGCCGGCTGAGCAGCGTGATCCTGAGCTGAGGATCACAGCCCGGCTGGCTAGCTGGTCAGGCGTGTCAGCGCCTCCTGGTACTTGGCGGCGGTTTTGGCAACCACATCGGGCGGCAGCGGCGGCGACGGCGGGGTTTTGTCCCAGGGCTTGCCGTTGATGCGCACGGCCTCCAGCCAGTCGCGCACAAACTGCTTGTCGTAGCTGGGCGGGTTCAAGCCGGCCGCATACGCTTCTTCATAGCCCTCGATCGGCCAGTAGCGCGAGGAATCGGGCGTGAGCACTTCGTCCATCAGGGTCAGCGTGCCGTTTTCATCGAGGCCGAACTCGAACTTGGTGTCGGCAATGATGATGCCCTTGGTCAGCGCGAAGGCGGCGGCGGTCTGGTAAATCTCAATGCTGATCTTCTTGATCTGCGCGGCGAGTTCGGGGCCCACCACTTTGACGACCTGCTCGTAGCTGATGTTTTCGTCGTGTTCGCCGACCTCGGCCTTGGCGGCCGGCGTGAAGATGGGCTCGGGCAGCTTGCTGGCATTTTTCAGGCCCGCGGGCAGGGGCACGCCGCAGACCGACTGGCTGTCCTGGTATTCCTTCCAGCCGCTGCCGGCCAGGTAGCCGCGAACCACGGCCTCCACCGGAATGGGTTTGAGACGCTTGACCAGCATGGAGCGGCCGGTGACCTGGGGCAGTTCTGCGGGCGTTACCACGCTCTCAGGGGCTTCGCCGGTCAGGTGGTGGGGGCACAGGTGGCCCAGCTTGTCAAACCAGAACAACGCCATTTGCGTCAGCAGCGCGCCCTTGCCGGGAATCGGCTCGCCGAGGATCACGTCAAAGGCGCTGAGGCGGTCGCTGGCCACCATCAGCAGCCGGTCGGTGCCGACCGCATAGTTGTCACGCACCTTGCCACGGGCGAGCAGGGGCAGGGAGGTCAGGGCGGAGGTGTGAAGCGCTTGGGTCATGGTGGGTGTGAAAGTAAGAAAGCCCGCGCGACTCGGGCAGAGTCCACGGGCTTTGAATTATCGCCAATCCGAAAGCGGACGAACAGCGCTTAATGAACCACCTGCGCCAGCTCGCCCTTGGCGTACTGGGCCGCTACCACTGACAGGCTGTTGCCCTTGATCTTGCTGGCCTGGCCTTCGCAGCCAAATTCAATGTAGCGCTGCTTGCAAATGGCCTTGGCCGCCGCCGTGGCGGGCTTGAGCCATTCGCGCGGGTCGAATTTGCTGGGGTTCTCGGCCATGAAC
>DASXRN010000399.1:0-4830 GCA_036506595.1 Polaromonas sp.
GAGGGCTGGGCAGCCCTTTTGTTTTTCTGGGCGCTGGGACTGACCGTCTTCTACCAGTTCTTCACACGGTATGTGATGAACGATTCCGCGGCCTGGACCGAGGAGATCGCCCGCTACCTGCTGATCGCCACCGTGTTCGTGGGAGCCGCCATTGGTGTGGCCAAAAACAACCATATCCAGGTCGATTTTTTTTACCGCTTCATGCCGCCCTGGGTGGCACGGGCGATAGCCTTGCTCACCGACTTGCTGCGTATCGCCTTCCTGGGCGCTGCCGTCGTCCTGACCTGGCAAATGATGAACAAGATGGGTAACTACAAAATGACGATTGTCGATTTACCCATGAACCTGGTGTATGGCATCTGCCTGGTCGGCTTTGCGGCCATGAGCGTGCGCGCGGTCTGGGTCATGCGTGTGCACCTCCAGCGCGGCTACAGCGTGCTGGAGCGCCCTGAATCCACCATGGAGGACCGTTAAATGTTGAAAGTTGTTTTCCTGTTCCTGATGAGCGGCGGTCTGCCGGTGGCCATGGCCATGGCCGGGGCTTCGCTCGTCTACATCCTGTTCACCAACAGCTCGCCGCCCTTCGTGGTGATTCACCGCATGGTCAGCGGCATTGACAGCTTTCCCTTGCTGGCCGTGCCTTTCTTCATCCTGGCCGGCAACCTGATGAACAACGCCGGCATCACCAACCGCATCTATAACTACGCGCTGGCGCTGGTGGGCTGGATGAAAGGTGGGCTGGGCCACGTCAACGTCGTCGGCTCGGTGGTGTTTGCCGGCATGAGCGGCACCGCCATTGCCGACGCAGCCGGGCTGGGCACCATCGAGATCAAGGCGATGAAAGACCATGGCTACAGCACCGAATTTGCCGTGGGCGTGACGGCGGCGTCCGCCACACTGGGCCCCATCATCCCACCGAGTTTGCCCTTTGTAATCTACGGCATGATGGCCAACGTCAGCGTCGGCGCGCTGTTTCTGGCGGGCATATTGCCGGGCCTGCTGATGGCCATTTTGATGATGCTGACAGTCGCCTACTTCGCCCACAAGAACAACTGGGGCGCCGATGTCCCGTTCGCGTGGAGCCGCCTGAACAAGGCACTGGTCGAAACCGCCGTGGTCATCGGCTGGCCGCTGCTGCTGTGGCTGCTGATCGGCAAGCTGGGCTTTCCGCCGCAAGTCACCGTGGCCGCCGCCCTGGTGGCGCTGTTCGCAGCCGACAAGGCTTTCAGGTTCCAGGCTGTGCTGCCCATCATGACGCCCGTGCTGCTGATAGGTGGCATGACCACCGGCATCTTCACGCCCACCGAAGGCGCGATTGCCGCCTGCGTCTGGTCACTGATCCTCGGTTTTGCCTGGTACGGCACGCTGACCTTCAAGAGTTTTGTCAAGGTCTGTCTCGATACGGTGGAGACGACGTCCACCGTGCTGTTCATCGTGGCCGCGGCCTCCATTTTCGGCTGGATGCTCACGGCTACCGGCGTGACCACCGACATTGCAAAATGGGTGCTGGAATTTACCAAGGAAGCCTGGGTTTTCCTGCTGCTAGCCAATGTGCTGATGCTGTTTGTGGGCTGTTTTCTGGAGCCAACTGCGGCCATCACGATTCTGGTGCCGATTCTGGTGCCCATCGCGGTGCAGCTGGGCATAGACCCGATCCACTTTGGGCTGGTGATGGTGCTCAATCTGATGATCGGCCTGCTGCACCCGCCCATGGGCATGGTGCTGTTTGTATTGGCCCGCGTGGCCAAACTCTCGGTCGAGCGCACCACCATGGCCATCTTGCCCTGGCTGTTTCCGCTGCTGGGCAGCCTGGTGGTCATCACCTACTTCCCCAAGCTGGTGCTGTGGCTTCCTAAAATGTTTTATTGACCTGTTATTGAAGAGAAACACCGATGACTCCATTCATTCGCCTTCACCCTGACGATGACGTCCTGATCGCCCGCCAGCAACTGCTCGGCGGCACCAGCGTCGAAGGGATCCCGGTCAAGGGCCTGATCCCGGCCGGTCACAAAATTGCGACCCACGCCATCGCGCCGGGTGAGCCCGTGCGGCGCTACAACCAGATCATCGGCTTCGCCAGCAAGCCGATTGCGGCTGGCGAGCACGTGCATACCCACAACCTGGACATGGGCCCGAACAAGGGCGACTTCGGCCGCGACTATGCGTTCGGTGCCGACGTCAAACCCGAACCAACGCGCCGGGAAGCCACCTTCATGGGCATCAAGCGGCCCGATGGCCGTGTGGCCACGCGCAACTACATCGGCATCCTGTCCAGCGTCAATTGCTCGGCCACGGCCGCGCGCGCCATTGCCGATCATTTTTCCAGGCAGAACAATCCGGCGGCACTGAAGGATTTCCCCAACGTGGACGGCGTGGTCGCCCTCACGCACGGCACGGGTTGCGGCATGGACAGCGACGGCTTGGGGTTGCAGATCTTGCAGCGCACGCTGACCGGTTACGCCACTCACCCCAACTTTGCCGGCGTGCTGGTGGTGGGGCTGGGCTGCGAGTCCAACCAGATCAACGCCTGGCTGGCCCACGGCAGCCTGCGCGAAGGTGAGACGCTGCGCGTCTTCAGCATCCAGGACACCGGCGGCACGGCCAAGACCGTCACCAAGGGCATTGCGCTGATCAAGGAAATGCTGCCCCAGGCGAATGCGGTGAAGCGCGAACCCTGCAGCGCCTCGCACATCACCATAGGCCTGCAATGCGGCGGCTCCGACGGTTATTCGGGCATCAGCGCCAACCCGGCGCTGGGCGCGGCGGTGGACCTGCTGGTGGCGCATGGCGGCACCGCCATCCTGAGCGAAACGCCCGAGATTTACGGTGCCGAGCATTTGCTGACGCGCCGCGCCGTGCGCCCCGAGATTGCGCAAAAACTGATTGACCGCATCAAGTGGTGGGAGCATTACACCGAGATCAACGAAGGCGAGATGAACAACAACCCCTCGCCCGGCAACAAGGCCGGCGGCCTCACCACGATTCTTGAAAAATCTCTGGGCGCCGTGGCCAAGGGCGGCACCACCAATCTGGAGGCGGTGTATGAGTACGCCGAACCGGTGAGTGCCCACGGCTTTGTCTACATGGACACGCCCGGCTACGACCCGGTCAGCGCCACGGGCCAGGTGGCCGGCGGCGCCAACATGATCTGCTTTACCACCGGCCGCGGCAGCGCGTACGGCTGCGCACCTTCACCGTCCCTCAAGCTGGCCACCAACTCGGCGCTGTGGCAGCGCCAGGAAGAAGACATGGACATCAACTGCGGCGAGATCATCGACGGCGGCGCCTCCATCCAGGAGATGGGCCAGCGGATTTTTGAGCTGGTGCTGGCCACCGCCTCGGGCGAGCAAAGCAAGAGCGAAAAGCACGGCTACGGGCAAAACGAGTTTGTGCCCTGGCAAGTCGGCGCAGTCATGTAAACCCATATGCAAACAACACTTCAAGCCCCCGAATTACGTGCGCAAGTAGCTACTGTTTTAATAGCAGCCGGCAGTTCCCCCGAAGAGGCCGCAACCGTTGCCGCCAACCTGGTTCTGGCCAACCTGAGCGGTCACGACTCGCACGGCGTGGGCATGCTGCCGCGTTATGTGGACGCAGTGCTCGAAGGCGGCCTTAAACCCAACAGCAGCGTGCGGGTGGTGCTCGATACCGGTTCGCTGCTCACGCTGGACGGCCAGCGCGGCTACGGCCAGGTCGTCGGCGAACAGGCGATGGCGCTGGGCATAGACCGCGCCAAGGCCCATGGCAGCTGCATCATGACCTTGGGCAATGCGCACCACCTGGGCCGCATCGGGCATTTTGCCGAGATGGCCGTGGCCCAAGGCCTGGTGTCGCTGCATTTTGTCAATGTGCTGTCGCGCCCGGTGGTTGCGCCCTTTGGCGGAGGCGATGGCCGCTTTGGCACCAACCCCTGCTGCATTGGCGTGCCGCTCAAGGGGCGGGAACCGTTCGTGCTGGACTTTGCCACCAGCCGCGTGGCGCAGGGCAAGATGCGTGTGGCTTACAACAAGGGGATCCAGGTCGAGCCCGGCACGCTGATTGACGAACACGGCCGCCCCACCACCGACCCCGGCGTGGTGGTGGTTCCGCAGAGCAATGGCCTGTTTGGTGCGCTGCGGGCCTTTGGCGAACACAAGGGTTATGGCCTGGCCGTGGCCTGCGAGCTGCTGGGCGGCGCCTTGACAGGCGGTGGTACCTGGCACAAACCAACCGACCCGGCCGTGCGCGCCGTCGTCAACGGCATGCTGAGCATCCTGATCGACCCGGCCAAACTGGGCACCCAGGCTGCTTTTGAGCAGGAAGCGGTGGCTTTTGTCGACTGGCTCCAGGCCGGGCCGGTCGCCCCCGGCTTTGACGCCGTGCAGATTGCCGGCGACCCGGAGCGTGCCACCCGTGCACAGCGCGAAGTCGATGGCATCGCGGTCGATGGCCAAACCTGGCAAGAGATGGTTGCAGCGGGCCGCAAGGTCGGCGTGATGTTACAAGACTGATTTCCACAGCCCTGTCATTCAGCTATTAAATTGATAGCTATTTGCGCAGATAGATCAAGGGCCAAGCGCTCAAAACACTCTCAAATATTTTTAATATGTCTTTCAACACCATGACTCCCCCCATTCAAGACCAAGTCGCACTCGTCACCGGTGCCAACGCCGGCATGGGCTTGGCCACCGTACGCGCCCTGCTCGACGCAGGCTACCGTGTGGCCGCCACCGACTTGCGGACCGACCAGGTCGCCAGCACGCTGGCATCGCACGGCGACCGGCTGGCCTGCTTCACCATGGACGTGAGCGACCAGGCCCAGGTGCATGCGGCCTGCGACCAGATTGAGGC
>DASXRN010000400.1:0-31187 GCA_036506595.1 Polaromonas sp.
GCGTCGACCCAGACCTGGTTCAGCGGAATGACGGACATCAGGGGCGTGCCGGCGGCCACGCGCTGGCCCAGTTGCACGGTGCGCTTGGCCACATAGCCATCGACCGGGGCCAGCAGGCCCGCCCGCTGCGTGGCGAGGTAGGCCTCGCGCACCTTGGCGGCCGCCACCTGCACGCTGGGGTGCTGTTCGATGCTGGTGCCGTCGGTCAGCGCCTGGTTGCTGGCCAGCTGCTCGCGCGCGGCGACCACCCCGGCATTGGCCGCGGCCAGCGCGCTTTTGGCATTGGCCAGCTGCGTCTGCGCGTGGTTGAGTTCTTCTTTGGACACCGCGCCGTTGCCTGTGAGTGACTGGCGGCGGTTCAGGTCATCGCTGGCGCGGGCAATGTCGCTCTGCGCCTTGGCCACGTCGGCATCACGCAGCGCGATTTGGGCGGCCAGCGTGCCGTTGTTGGCGTACAGCGTGCGTACCTGGCGCACGGCCTGGGCCAGGGCGGCTTCGGCCTGGTCCAGCGCCACCTTGGCGTCGGCCGGGTCGAGCTGCACCAGCGGCTGGCCGGCTTTCACAAAATCGGTGTCGTCCGCCATGATGGCCATGACCGTGCCGCCGATTTGCGGCGTGATCTGGATCACATTGCCCTGCACATAGGCGTTGTCGGTCGATTCGTAATGGCTGGCCACGAGGTATTCATAGGCGGCCCAACCCAGGCCTGCCACCACCACGACGCTGGCCAGCGCGGTCAGCGCTTTCTTGCGTTTGGGGTTGCCGGCGGGCGACTGCTCTGGAGAAACAGCGGCAGTGGATGCATTGGAATTGGGGGATTGAGGTGCGTTCATGATGTTGCTTATGCGTTGGTTGTGTTCGGGAAGGCCGCGCCTGCCTTTAATGGGCTGCGGCGCCGGTTTTTGAAACAAATGCGCCGTTCGCCCTTGCAACAAGCGCGCCATCAGCTATTGTTTTTGTAGCATTCTGCGTTGCCGAAGCCTGGCCCGGCATATAGCCACCGCCCAGCGCGCGGATCAGCGCCACCTGCGTGTCCAGGGCACGGCTTGCCAGGTCCACCGCCAGGCGGCGCTGGGCCAGCACGCTGGTTTCGGCGGTCAGCACGTTGAGGAAGTTGCCCAGGCCCGCCTGGTAGCGCTGCAGCGCAATCTCGTAAGCACTTTCTGCCGCGTCCTGGGCGGCACGCTGCTCGGCCTGCTGGCGGCCAATGGCCTGCGAGGACGCGACCTGGTCGGCCACATCGCGCACCGCGTCAATCACCGCGGCGTTGTAGCTCTCCACCGCGGCATCCAGGTCGGCGGTTTTGCCGCGCAGGTTGGCGCGCAGGCGGCCCGCGTCAAAAATCGGCAGGCGCAAGGCCGGGCCCACGCCCCACTGCTGGCTGGCCGAATTCAGCAGGTGGCCCAGACCGATGCTGGAGAAACCGGCAAAGGCGACCAGGTTGATGTTGGGGTAGAACTGCGTTTTGGCGTTGACCACGTCTTTGGACGAGGCCTCCACCCGCCAGCGTGCGGCGGCAATGTCGGCGCGGCGGCCCAGCAGGTCGGCCGGAATGGTCGCCGCGACAGCTACATTTTTAATAGCATCTTGCGCTGATGGATTCGGGGCTACATCGCCATTGGGCTGCCCAATCAGGGCACCCAGCGCGTTGCGCGTCAGCGCCATCTGCTCCTGCAGGGTTTCCAGTTGCAGGCGCGCCTCGGGCAGGCCGCCTTCGCTCTGGCGCAGTTCCAGCCGGGTGTCCAGGCCTGCGCTCACGCGGTCCTGCACCAGCTTGAGGGTTTCTTCGCGTTGCGCCAGGGTGCGGCGCGCCACGGCCACCTGTTCATTCAGGCGTACCAGCTGAAAATAGGTGCGCGCCACATTGCTGGCCAGCAACACACGGGCGGCTTGGGCATCGGCCTCGGCCGCATGCGCGCTGCCCAGGGCGGCATCCAGGGCGGCGCGGTTTTTGCCGAAGAAATCGAGCTCCCAGCTGGCGCTCAGCTGGGCTGTGCCGCTGTCACGAATGGAGCCGGCCAAGGGTGGAGGCACGGCACCATTGGCGGTGTAGCGCTGGCGCGTCAGGTCGATCTGGCCATTGAGCTGCGGCAAGGTGGCGGCATCGGCCGCTTCCGTGGCGGCCTGTGCGCGGGCCAGCCGCGCCTGCGCCAGTTTCAGGCTGGGGCTGGTCTCAAGCGCCTCGGCAATCAGGCCATTGAGCTGCTCGTCGCCAAAGCCTTGCCACCATTCGGCGGCGATGGACGGCTGCTCGCTCGATTTTGCTTGTGCGGTCGCATCCGCTTTCAAGCCCAGCGAAGGCGCGTCGCGCAGGCTGGACTGCGGCGTAATGCCGGACATGTCGGCGCAGCCGGTGATGCCGGTGGCCACCAGGCCCACAGCAATCAGGCTGGCCGCCGCTACCACGGCCATGCGGAACGAGGCGCGCCAAAGCGGCAACGGGGCTGGTGTGCGCTCCGCCAGGGGCTTGGACGTTTGAACGAGGTTTGCTTTATTTGTCATTTTTTTCTACCGAGGCTTGAAGGGTTTGTGCGGTTTCCAGGATGCGGCGCAAATAGCCTTTGAGGATTTGCCATTCTTCGACCGTAAAACCGGCCAGGTGGGCGTTTTGCACGCGGCTGAGGATGGCCGGAATTTCTTTGGCAGCTTCGCGCCCCGCAGGCGTCAGTTCAAGGTTGACGACGCGCCTGTCCTCGCTGGAGCGCACCCGGCGGATCAACTGCTTGGCCTCCAGCCGGTCCAGCAAGCGGGTCATGGAGCCGGCATCCAGCTGGCATTCGCGCGCCAGCTCGGCCACCGTCGAGGCGCGCCCCATGTAGAGCTTGAGCAGCGGCACCCACTGCGCATTGGTCAGGCCCGAGGGCTCCAGTTCGCGCTCCACCCCCTGGGCAATCAGGGCAAGGATGCGGCGCATCAGGTAGCCAATGCTTTCGTCCGGGAGGTAACCCTCTGCACGGTAAAACTCGACCAGCGGACACGAGAGCGCGTCGATGAAAGGGTTTGAATTGCCTGTTGGATTGCTTTTTGAAGCCATGGCCGAATATTAATTGCTTAAGCAAATATTGTCAAGGCTGTGTTTGCAATAACAACTTTAACGGCTAGACTTGCGGGATGGCTACCTCACCCGCATCAGCTGCCGCTAGCGCAGCCCCCAAGGGCTCGCCCCGCTCCCTTTCCGGACTTGTGCCTTTTCTGCACCCTTACCGTGGCCGGATTGGCCTGGCCGTGTTCTTCCTGGTGATGGCGGCGGTGGCCACGCTGGTGTTTCCGCTGGCGCTGCGCGGCCTGATTGACGGTGGCCTAGTCGGTGGCTCTGCGGCCGGCAAAGGCGAGCAGCTGGTGGCGCTGCGCACCCATTTTTTCGAGCTGTTTGCCGTGGCGGCCGCGCTGGGGCTTTTTTCGGCGGGCCGCTTTTACATGGTGAGCTGGCTCGGCGAGCGGGTGACGGCCGACCTGCGCAACGCGGTGTATTCGCATGTGCTGCGGCAAAGCCCCGAATTTTTTGAAACCACGCAAACCGGCGAGGTGCTGAGCCGCCTGACCGGCGACACCACGCTGGTGCAAACCGTGGTCGGATCGTCGCTCAGCATGGGGCTGCGCAATGCCGTGATGGGCGTGGGCGCGCTGGCCATGCTGGTGTACACCAATCCCTACCTGATGGTGCAGGTGCTGGGCGTGCTGCTGCTGATCGTCGCGCCGTCGGTCTGGTTTGGCCGGCGCGTGCGCAAGCTCTCGCGCGCCAGCCAGGACCGGATTGCAGACTCCAGCGCGATTGCGGCCGAGGTGCTCAATGCCATTCCGGTGGTGCAAAGCTACACCGCCGAGGCCCGCGAGACCGCGCGCTTCGATGCATCAACCACCAACGCCTTCAACACCGCCGTGCGCCGCAGCAAGGCGCGCTCGGTGCTGGTGGCCTTCATCATCATTGCCACATCGGCGGCGCTGCTGTGGGGCCTGTACCAGGGCACGCAGGCGGTGATGCGCGGCGACATCACGGCCGGCCACCTGGGCCAGACCATCGTGTACGTGATCATTCTGGCCGGCGCGTCCGCCGTGCTGGGCGAAGTCTATGGCGACTTGCTACGCGCAGCCGGTGCCACCGAGCGGCTGATGGAGCTGCTGGAGACGCGCTCGCCCGTCGTTTCACCGTCAAATCCGGCTCCAGCCAAGGTCATACGGTCCGGAAGCGCTATCAAATTTGAAGCAGTGACGTTTCATTACCCATCCCGTCCGGCGCAGGCCGCGCTGAACAACTTCAGCTTGTATGTGGCGCCCGGCGAAACCGTGGCCATCGTCGGGCCCAGCGGCGCGGGCAAAAGCACGGTGTTCCAATTGCTGCTGCGCTTTTACGACCCGGCCTCGGGCCGCATTGAACTCGACGGCGTTGCGACGTGCGACATGGCGCTGCACGACCTGCGCCAACATATCGGCATCGTGCCGCAGGACGCCGTGATTTTCTCCACCAGCGCGCTGGAGAACATCCGCTACGGCAAGCCCGATGCGAGCGACGAAGAAACCAGAGCCGCCGCCAAGGCAGCGTTTGCGCACGAGTTCATCATGGCCCTGCCCGAAGGCTACGACACCTTTCTGGGCGAGCGCGGCGTGCGTCTCTCGGGTGGGCAGCGCCAGCGCATTGCGATTGCCCGCGCCATGCTGAAAAACTCGCCGCTGCTGCTGCTCGACGAAGCCACCAGTGCGCTGGATGCCGAAAGCGAACGCATGGTGCAGGCGGCGCTGGAGTCGGCCATGAAGGGCCGCACCACGCTGGTGATTGCCCACCGCCTGGCCACCGTGCAGAAAGCCGACCGCATCGTCGTGCTGGACCACGGCAAGCTCGTCGAGCAGGGAACGCACGAGTCGCTGGTGGCCGCGAACGGGGTTTACGCGCGACTGGCAGCTTTGCAGTTCATGGATTGAGGGCAATACGGGTTGGGGTTGGATACTTCCAAATTTTCATTAGTTGCATAGCTAACTATTTACCGTTATCATGCAGCCATGTTCGACCACTGCCTGTACTTCAACACCACCGCGCTGGCCCGCGTAGTGGAGCGCGAGTGGGCGGCCGCTTTCAAGCCCTTCGGTCTGACGCCGCCCCAGGGTTTCCTGCTGCGACTGGTGTTGGCACGGCCCGGCTTGTCGCAGCACGAACTCGCCACCGAACTCACGATTGCACGGCCGACCGCCACCCGCCTGCTTGACGGGCTGCAAAAGCTCGGGCTGGTGGAGCGACGCGAGGCGGCATTCGATGCCCGCCATTGGGCGGTCTATCCCACCCCGGCGGCACAAGACATTCAGGCGGCGCTTAACGCCGCGAGCGGCCGGGTCACCCAGCGCATCCAGCGCCAGATCGGAAAGGAAAACTTCAACGACACCGTCAACAAAGTCCGGGGCGTTTGCTCTGCCCTCAAATGAGCAGTTCTTTTTTTAATTCATATAGTTGCATAGCTAACTATTAAACAGGAAATCAGCATGCCCATACTCAACGTCAAAGTCAGCCAGCCCGCCAGTCCCGCCCTGACGCAAGCCATCTCGGAAACCCTGCTCGAGCTCACCACCCGCATCCTGCGCAAGAAGCGCGAACTCACAGCGATTGCCATCGACTATGTGCCGCCCGAACACTGGGTGGTCGGCGGCGCCACGCTCGCCGCGCAAGGCAAGAACAGTTTTTATTTCGACATCAAGGTGGTGGACGGCACCAACACCAAGGATGAAAAGGCACAATACATCGCCGAATGCTTCGCCGCCTTTGCCAAACTGCTCGGCCCCTTGCACGAGGAAAGCTATATCTACGTGCAGGATGTGCGGGCCGAAGCCTATGGCTATGGTGGACTGACGCAGGAATACCGCTACATCAAGGCGAAACTTTGACACGTACGGAGCCCAGGCAGAACTTGTGGGCCGCACAGTAGATACGGGCGGCCGTCTGCGCTGCAATTCAACGTCTGCCCCAAAATCATAACTATGCATTTTTTGCATGAAGCCACATGAAGCTGGCCTTGGACAGTTCAAAGCCACAGCCCTAAGCTCTGCGACTTGATTGTTCCCACAAGGAGTTTTTTCATGTCCCAGACACCCCCCTCCGGCGCAAGCGTTGCCCTTGGAGCCCACCCCCTGCCCTCTTACCTGCAAGCCGACAACCTCGGGCCCTGGGGCAATTACCTGCAGCAGGTTGACCGCGTCATTCCGCATTTGGGCAGCCTGGCGCGCTGGGCCGAAACGCTGAAGCGCCCCAAGCGCGTGCTGATTGTGGATGTGCCGATTCACATGGACAACGGCACGGTGGCGCACTTTGAAGGCTACCGCGTGCAGCACAATGTCTCGCGCGGCCCCGGCAAAGGCGGCGTGCGTTTTCACCAGGACGTGACGCTTTCTGAAGTGATGGCGCTGTCGGCCTGGATGTCGGTGAAAAACGCGGCGGTGAACGTGCCTTACGGCGGTGCCAAGGGCGGCATCCGCGTGGACCCGAAAAAGCTGTCACGCGGCGAGCTCGAGCGCATGACGCGCCGCTACACCAGCGAGATCGGCATCATCATCGGCCCCACCAAGGACATTCCGGCGCCCGACGTGAACACCAACGAGCAGGTCATGGCCTGGATGATGGACACCTATTCGATGAACACCGGCTCCACCTCCACCGGCGTGGTGACCGGCAAACCGGTCGATCTGGGTGGCTCACTGGGCCGGCGTGAGGCCACAGGCCGCGGCGTGTTCACGGTAGGCGTTGAAGCAGCCAAACACATCGAACTGGATATCGCTACCTCCCGAGTGGCGGTACAGGGCTTCGGCAATGTGGGCGGCGTCGCCGGCAAGCTGTTTGCCGAAGCCGGTGCCCGCGTGGTGGCCGTGCAGGACCACGGCGGCACGATTTACCGCGAATCCGGGCTGGATGTGCCGGCCCTGCTCAGGCATGTGGCCGAGACCGGCAGCGTAGGCGGTTTTGCCAATGCCGAAGTAATTGCCAATGAGCAGTTCTGGGACGTGGACTGCGACATCCTGATTCCCGCAGCGCTGGAGCAGCAAATCACCGCGGCCAATGCCGGGCGCATCAAGGCGCGCATGATCATTGAAGGCGCGAACGGGCCGACCACGCCCGCCGCCGACGACATCCTGCAGGAGCGCAACATACTGGTGCTGCCCGACGTGATCGCCAACGCCGGCGGCGTGACCGTCAGCTACTTTGAATGGGTGCAGGATTTTTCCAGCTTCTTCTGGGATGAAGCTGAAATCAATGCGCGCCTGGTGCGCATCATGAAAGAGGCCTTCGCAGGCGTCTGGCAGGTCGCCCAGGATCACAAGGTCAGCCTGCGCACCGCGACGTTTATCGTGGCCTGCAAGCGGATTCTGCACACGCGCGAGTTGCGCGGTTTGTATCCCTGATTGGCCTTTCCTGACAATACCGGCCTGGCTGCTTGCAGCCTGAGCCGCTAGCGTTGCCAAGTCGGGATGGCGCGTTGCCCACTTATTGCAGGGTTTCCTTCAGGCCCGGGGGCAGCGACAAGGGCATGACATCGATGCCCTCCTCCAGCAGATCCACCGCCTCACGTGCGCTGGTCTGGCCGCGAATGCTGCGCGCTTCGGCATCGCCATAGTGCATGCGGCGCGCCTCGTCGGCAAATCGTTCGCCAACATCTTCGGTATTGGCCACCAGATGGCGCAGGGCCTTGAGAAAAGCCGCCTGATCCGCGGGGCTTGCAGCGGCCAGCAGGTCTGGCATGGCAACCGCCCTGCGCATTGCGCTGCTGTCACCAGATGAAACAAGGGATGGGGCGGGTGGCGACGCCTGAGCCCTGTTCGGCGATGCGGCCTCTTGAGTGGGGTGTCCACCGAGATTAAGCCGGGGCGCACTGGGCAGTTTTTGAATGCCTTTATCGGCGCACAGCGGGCATTCAATCAGGCCACGCGCCAGTTGCGCCTGAAAGTCATCCTCTGACGCAAACCAGCCCTCAAACGAATGCTGGAGCGAGCACTGAAGATTCAAGACTTTCATGACAGGATTATTGCGAAGCCATTACGCCTGTGCAATTTGCCAATCCAAAGCCCACGCTCCCGACAGCACGTTTTGCAGCCACAGCACACCCGTCAGCGTCTTGGCGTCGGTCACCTGGCCATTGCCGCACCAGGCCAAAAGCTCGGCCGGGCTGGCCGTGAAAACGTCCAGGAATTCACCGGCATCCAGCTTGCGCTCGCCCTGGGTCAGTTCGCGCGCAAACCAGACATCGATAAATTCAGTGGAGTAGGAAATCACCGGGTGCAGCACTCCGGCCCTGGCCCATCGGCGGGCGCTGTAGCCGGTTTCTTCAAGCAACTCACGCTGCGCACAGGCCAGCGAGGCCTCCCCCGGATCAAGCTTGCCGGCCGGAAACTCAATCATGACAGCTTGCACCGGGTAACGGTATTGGCGCTCCAGCACCAACTGGCCGTCCGCCTGCTGCGCCACGATCATCACGGCACCGGGGTGGATCACATATTCACGCGTGGCGTGGCTGCCATCGGGCAGCCTGACATTGTCGCGGCGGACGTGAAGAAAACTCCCTTTGAGGATTTCTTCAGAGCTGACGGGGCTCTCTACCAGGTGCGCAAGCTCCATGACACTTTCCCCATCGGCAGCACAAGCAGGCTTCATGGGCGGCGCTTGAACAAATACCGGTAGATAAAACCGGGAAACGCCAAAGTGATGAAGAGCGTGCCCGTGATGGCATAAAACTCCCAGCCTTGCGGGGCAATTTGCCCGCTGCGCTGCTCAAGAAAAAGCCCTACCGCGCCTACCAGCAGATACCAGACGACAAGCTCCGCCACTCGCACCGCCAGATTTTTTGGGGCTTTGAGCGGAACCAGCGCAAAAAGACGGTTGCTGACGAAGGGCAGATTGGCCGCCAGAAAGGCCAGCAGTACCACCAGCCAGACTGAAACAGTTTGACTCATGAAGTAAGTCTAGCTTCCCAGCGATGTGACGATGCTGTTGATCGATTGGGCGCACAGGGTCATCAAGCCGCCAGGCACGATACCCAGAATCAGGATAAGCGCACCGTTGATCGCCAGCACGACACGCGCATCAGCAGGTGCTGAGATCGGCTGGGCGTTGTGCTCATGGGGAGCATCAAAGTACATCACCTTGACCACGCGCAGGTAATAAAAGGCACCAATCAGCGACATCATCACGGCAAAAATGGCGAGCACCAGGTAGCTGGTTTGCTGCGACGAAATGAGCACCTGCAACACGGCCAGCTTGGCATAAAAGCCCACCAGCGGCGGCAAGCCGGCCAGCGAGAACATGCTGATGGCCATGACACCGGCATACAGCGGACTGCGCTGGTTGAGGCCGGCCAGATCGGTGATCTCTTCAGACTCGTGCCCGGCACGCGCCAGCAGCAGGATGATTCCGAACGCGCCCAATGTGGTGAGCACATAGGTGATGGCGTAAAACATGGTCGAGCCGTAGGCTGACTCGGCATTGATCTGGTTGCCATTGACCACACCCGAAAGCAGGCCCAGCAGCAAGAAACCCATTTGCGATATCGTTGAAAACGCCAGCATGCGTTTGAGGTTGGACTGGGCGATTGCGGCCAGGTTACCGATCAGCAATGAACCGATGGCCATCAGTGCCAGCATCTGCTGCCAGTCAATCGCCAGCGGCAACAGGCCCTCTACCAACAGGCGGATGCAGATGGCAAACGCGGCCAGCTGCGGCGCGCCGCCAATCAGCAGGGTGACGGCAGTAGGCGCGCCCTGGTACACGTCGGGCAGCCACATGTGGAAAGGCACGGCCCCCAGTTTGAAAGCCAGACCGGCCACGATAAACACCAAACCAAAGATCAGCACCTGATGTTTGACCTGGCGGCTGGCGATCGCGTTGAACACTTCATTGAGGTCCAGGGATCCGGTCGCGCCGTACAACATAGACAGGCCGTAAAGCAGGAAACCCGACGCCATTGCGCCCAGCACAAAGTACTTCATGGCCGCTTCCGTAGCGGTTGCGTTATCACGGCGCAAGGCCACCAGTGCGTAGCTGGACAGCGTCAGCAGCTCCAGGCCCATATAGAGCACCAGAAAGTTGTGGCCCGAAATCATCACGAACATGCCCAGCAAGGCAAACAGGCTGAGCGTGAAAAGCTCGCCGCCGCGCAGCATGTCGCGATCGGCCGCATAAGGCCGGCTGTAGACCAGCGTGATCATCAGGCTGATACTGGAAAAGCATTTAAGCCAGCCGCCCATGGGGTCGCTGACCACCATGTTGCCGAAACCGTAAAAGGTCTGGCCACCAACGGCATAGAACGCTTCCATGGCCGCGACCACGGCGAGCGTCAGCAAGGTCAGCACATGGGTAGCCGTACGGTGCGGGGTTTTAACGCCCAAATCCAGCAGCGCAATCACGCAGGCCATGGTCAAGAGGACGATTTCGGGGTAAACCGTGATCCAGCTAAGTTTGTCAATCATCTGAATTCTTCTGAATTAGTTCAGTTTCGAGGCTGCGACATGCTTGAGCAGCTCAGCCACCGAGGTGTCCATCACATCGGTGAATGGCTTGGGATAAATGCCCATGTAGAGCACGGCAATCGCCAGCAAGGCGAGCATCAGGAATTCACGGCTGTTGATATCCGTCAAGGTTTTGACATCTTCGTTGGCAACCGGCCCAAGGTACACGCGTTTGAACATCCACAGGTTGTAGGCCGCGCCAAAAATCAATGCAGTCGCGGCAGCGCCGCCTAGCCAGAAGTTGGCTTTGACGGCGCCCAGAATGACCATCCATTCACCAACAAAGCCGGCCGTACCCGGCAAGCCGGAGTTAGCCATGGCAAACAGTAAGGCAAATGCGGCAAACTTGGGCATAGTGTTGACCACGCCGCCATAGCTGGCAATCTCGCGTGAGTGAACGCGGTCGTACAGCACGCCTATGCACAGGAACATGGCGCCCGACACAAAACCGTGGGAGATCATCTGCACGATACCGCCTGAAACACCCAGGTCACTGAAGATGAAGAAACCCAGCGTGACAAAACCCATGTGCGCCACCGACGAATAGGCCACCAGTTTTTTCATATCGTGCTGCACCAAGGCCACCAGCCCCACATAAATGACGGCGATCAGCGACAAGCCCATCATCAGCCAAGCCCATTCGTGGGTGGCATCGGGTGCAATCGGCATCGAAAACCGCAGATAACCGTATGCGCCCAGCTTGAGCATGATGGCCGCCAGCACGGCAGAGCCGCCCGTCGGGGCTTCGACGTGCACATCGGGCAGCCAGGTGTGGACGGGCCACATCGGCACCTTTACCGCAAACGCGGCAAAGAAGGCAAAGAACAGCAGGGTCTGCACGGTACTGCCCAGCGGTAGCTTATGCCACGTGAGAATGTCAAAACTGCCGCCCGACTTGTTGTACAGAAAAATCAGCGCGACCAGCAACAGCATGGAGCCGAGCAGCGTGTACAGGAAGAACTTGAAAGCAGCGTAGATCTTGTCGGGGCCGCCCCAGATGCCGATGATCAGGTACATCGGAATCAGCGTGGCTTCGAAGAACACGTAAAACAACAAGCCGTCCAGTGCGGTGAACACACCAATCATGAGGCCGCTGAGAATCAGGAAGGCGGCCATGTACTGGTTGACACGCGTGGTAATCGCTTCCCAGCTGGCAATGATGACCACCACATTGATGAAAGCGGTCAGCAGCACGAACCACAGCGAGATGCCGTCCACCCCCAGGTGGTAATTGACATTGAAGCGCTGTATCCAGGGGCCCTTCTCGACGAACTGCATGGCCGAGGTACCCAGCTGGAAGCCGTCATACAAAGGCAAGGTCACCAGAAAACTGACCACAGCACCGATCAGCGCGATCCAGCGCACACTGCGTGCCTGCTCGTCACGACCCAGCGCCAGCAACACGGTACCGAAAATAATCGGTGTCCAGATGGCAAGGCTCAACAAACCCATTCTTGTTCTTCCTTGATACTTTATTTATTGAGCCAGACGAAATACGTCATCAACACAAACACGCCGATGATCATGCCGAAGGCGTAGTGATAGATATAGCCCGACTGCAAATGGCGCACAGCACCCGACACCCAACCCACCAGCTTCCACGAGCCGTTGACCAGTGCGCCATCAATCAACGCCTGGTCGCCACCCTTCCACAGGCCCCTGCCCAGCCCGCGCGTGCCACGGGCCAGCACGTTTTCATTGAACCAGTCGAGGTAGTACTTGTTTTCAAGCAGCGTGTAGACGGGTTGCGCCATGCGCTTGATGGCCGCTGGCAAGGCCGGGTTGACCATGTACATGTAATAGGCCGACACGACACCGGAGAGAGCCAGCCAGAACGGCGCGCTCAGCAGGCCGTGCAGTGCCATTTGGGTCGGGCCGTGAAACACCTTGGCCAGCTCTTCCATGGCGGGGTGCTGTTCAAGATTGACAAAAATAGCACCCTTGAAGAGCTCACCGAACAACATGGGCTGAATCGTCATGAAGCCGATCACCACCGAAGGAATGGCCAGCAGGATCAGCGGCACCGTCACAACCCAGGGCGATTCGTGCGGCTTTTGGTGCTCATCGCGATGGTGATGCGGATCGGGCTCTTCGGCCGGGTCGTGGTCTGCAGCACTGTGATTCTGGTCATACCGCTCCTTGCCATGAAACACCAGGAAGTACATGCGGAATGAATAGAAGGCCGTAACGAACACCCCGGCAAGCACCGCGAAATGCGCGAAGCCGGCGCCCGGCAGGTGGCTCTCGGCCACCGCCTCGATGATGCTGTCCTTCGAGTAAAAGCCAGCGAACAAGGGTGTGCCGATCAACGCAAGCGAACCCAGCAGCGAGGTGATCCAGGTGATCGGCATGTACTTGCGCACGCCGCCCATCCAGCGGATGTCCTGGTTGTGATGCATGCCGATGATGACCGAGCCCGCCGCCAGGAACAGCAGCGCCTTGAAGAAGGCATGCGTCATCAGGTGGAACACGGCCACCGAGTAGGCCGAGGCGCCGAGCGCGACCGTCATGTAGCCGAGCTGCGACAGCGTGGAATACGCGATCACACGCTTGATGTCGTTCTGGATCACGCCCAGGAACCCCATGAACAGCGCCGTGATGGCACCAATCACCATGATGAAGTTCAAGGCCGTATCGCTGAGTTCAAACAGCGGTGACATGCGCGCCACCATGAAAATGCCGGCCGTCACCATGGTGGCGGCGTGAATCAGCGCAGAAATGGGGGTCGGGCCTTCCATGGAGTCGGGCAACCAGACATGCAGCGGGAACTGGGCCGACTTGCCCATGGCGCCGATAAAAAGGCAAATGCAGATCACGGTGATCAGCATCCACTCGGTGCCCGGCAAGGTCAGCTTGGACAAGAAATCAGCCTTGGCAAAGGCTTCGCCATAGTTGAGCGTGCCGGCGTAGGCGGCGATCAGGCCAATGCCCAGGATAAAGCCGAAGTCGCCCACACGGTTGACGATGAAGGCCTTCATGTTGGCAAAAATGGCGCTGGGCCTGTTGAACCAGAAACCGATCAACAGGTAGGACACCAGGCCCACAGCCTCCCAGCCAAAGAACAGCTGCAGCATGTTGTTGCTCATGACCAGCATCAGCATGGAGAAGGTGAACAGCGAAATATAGGCAAAGAAGCGGTTGTAGCCCTCGTCTTCTTCCATGTAGCCAATCGTGTAGATGTGCACCATGAGCGAGACAAAGGTCACCACAGACATCATCATGGCGGTCAGGCCATCGACCAGGAAGCCGATTTCCATTTTCAGACCACCGACCACCATCCAGGTGTACAGCGTTTCATTGAAACGCGCACCATCCAGCGCGACGCTTTTGAGCGTCATGGCCGAGATGATGAAAGCCACCAGCACGCCCAGTATGGTGAGGCTGTGCGACAGACGGCGGCCTATCCAGTTGCCGCCAAACGAGGTTCCCAGAATACCGGCCAGCAGAGCACCCGCCAGGGGTGCCAGCGGAACAACCAGCAGGCTTGATGCAGAAAGGGTTGCGCTCATTGTTTAACCGCCCGTAGGGCTGCCCTAATTAATAAAAGTGCGCCCCAAACGTCGTTCAAGGGGCAGCGCGCCGAAGGCTCGAAGTGAAAAGCGTGGGGGCTCATTGTTTAACCCTGAAGCGTGTTGAGTTCGTCGACGTTGATGCTGGACTTGTTACGGAACAGCAGCACCAGTATGGCCAAACCGATGGCGGATTCGGCAGCCGCGACGGTCAGGATGAAAAACACAAAAACCTGGCCCGCCATGTCGTTCAGGTAGTAGGAAAACGCCACGAAGTTCATGTTGACCGCCAGCAGCATCAGCTCAATCGCCATCAGCAAAATAATCAAATTTTTGCGGTTCAAGAAAACACCAATGACCGACAGCGCAAACAGCATGGCGCCCAGCGAAAGAAAGTGTCCCAAGGTCAGTATCATGATTGTTTTTCCTCGGCAGCAGCGATGGCAGCAGGTGCGGCGACCACAGACTTCATTTTGACCAGGCTGACCCGGTCTGCCCGCTTGACGCGAACCTGATCGGCTGGATTGATGTATTTCGAGTCCTTGCGTTTACGCATGGTCAACGCAATGGCGGCAACCATGGCCACCAGCAGGATCACGGCCGCGACTTCCAGCGGGTAGAGGTATTCTGAATACAGCATCTTGCCCAGCTCCTTGGTATTGGAAACCTGGGCGGCAATCTGGCCGGCTACGGGGACTACCTTGGGTGGCTCGCGGAAGCCACCCATCAACACATAAGACATTTCCAGCGCGATGATGGCACCCACGCTGCCGGCCAGAGGAAAATGCTTCCAGAAACCCTGGCGCACGCCGTCAATATTGATGTCAAGCATCATGACCACAAAGAGGAAGAGCACCATGACCGCGCCCACATAGACGAGCACCAGCGTGATGGCCAGAAACTCGGCCTTGAGCAAAATCCAGACGGCAGCCGCCTGGAAAAATGCCAGCACCAAATACAGCGCGGCATGCACCGGATTGCGCGCAGTAATCACCTTGAATGCTGCAAACAGCAACACCGCGGCGAATACATAAAAAAGACCTGTTTTAGCGTCCATGTTGTTGTGGATTCTTTCTTGAGCCTGCTACTTGGGTACTGGGGCGTGAGGTTCAGCGGTATTTGGCATCAGCAGCCCGATTGGCCGCAATTTCAGTCTCATAGCGGTCGCCCACTGCGAGCAGCATCTCTTTGGTGAAATACAGGTCACCGCGCTTTTCACCGTGGTATTCAAAAATATGGGTCTCGACAATCGCGTCGACCGGGCAGGCTTCCTCACAGAAGCCGCAAAAAATGCACTTGGTCAGGTCGATGTCATAGCGCGAGGTGCGGCGGCTGCCGTCATCCCGCACGTCCGATTCAATCGTGATGGCCATCGCCGGACAAATCGCCTCGCAGAGTTTGCAGGCAATGCAGCGCTCTTCGCCGTTTTCATAACGGCGCAGCGCATGCAGGCCCCTGAAGCGTGGACTTAGCGGGGTTTTCTCTTCGGGAAACTGGATGGTGATCTTGCGGCTGAACATGTACTTGCCGGTCAGGGCCATACCCTTGAACAGCTCGGTGAGCATGAAGCTTGAAACAAAATCCTTGACGGAGGCAACTGCACTCATGATGATTTCCTGCGCAACTGAGCCACGACTCGTATGTAAGAACGATCAATTTCCCGCCGGGCCGCCCCAAGGGAAATTAGCCCCCTCGGGGGGCAGAGAGTTACACGAAGTGAGCGAACGTGGGGGCCCATTAGTTATTTCCAGATGTTGTAAGGGGTCTGCATCCAGGCCCCAACGACCACCAGCCAGACCAGGGTCACAGGTATGAAGATTTTCCAGCCCAGACGCATGATCTGGTCGTAACGGAAACGTGGGAAGGTGGCGCGCACCCACAGGAACATCGTGACCACAACAAACGATTTGACGCCCAGCCAGATCCAACCGGGAATCCAGTTGAAGACTGCACTGTCAATCGGGGGCAACCAGCCGCCCAGAAAGAGGATCACGCAGAGCACAGACACCAGAATCATGTTGGCGTACTCGGCCAGGAAGAACATGGCAAAAGCCATGCCGGAATATTCCACCATATGGCCCGCAACGATCTCGGACTCGCCCTCCACCACGTCAAAAGGGTGGCGGTTGGTTTCGGCCAGGCCGGAGATGAAATACACCACAAAAATCGGCAGCAGGGGCAGCCAGTTCCACGACAGGAAATTCAGCCCTTGACTTGCAGCCATGCCCTTGCCCTGGCTGATGACGATGTCCGTCATGTTCAGGCTGCCTGCCACCATGAGCACCACCACCAGGCAAAAGCCCATGGCAATCTCATAGCTCACCATCTGCGCCGAGGCGCGCATGGCCCCCAGAAACGCGTACTTGGAGTTCGAAGCCCAGCCCGCAATGATCACGCCATAGACTTCCATCGAAGTGATGGCCATCAAAAACAGCAGGCCGGCATTGATATTGGCCAGCGCCACATCCGGTCCGAAGGGTATGACGGCCCAGGCCGCCAGCGCCGGCATGATGGTCATGATAGGGCCCAGCACAAACAAACCTTTGCTGGCCGCCGTGGGCATGATGATTTCCTTGGTCAGCAGCTTGAGCGCATCGGCAATCGGCTGCAACAGGCCCAAGGGACCGACGCGGTTGGGCCCCAGGCGAATCTGGGTAAAACCGATGGCCTTGCGCTCCCACAGCGTGAGATAGGCCACGCAGCCCATGAGCGGCAACAGAACACAGACGATCTTGATCAGCGCCCACAACACGGGCCATACCGTGGCCGGCCAGATGCCGCTCATCAAGCCCTGGCCGAAGCCGTAGATGGTGTCAATCATGCGGCGACTCCTGCAGGGTTTGCTTCAAGGCTGGCAGCCTGGCGCGCATCGGCCGTCAGTTGCAGTGACGTGGCGCGCCGCACCAATCCATCGAGCTGATAAATGCTGGCAACGGCAGGCCTTGAGCCCGCAGATACCGTCAGCGCAATGCTGGCATCGCTGGCATTGCTCAACTTGGAGGCAGACACTTGCGCCGCTTCAAGGCCGGGAATCTGCTTGAGCACATCCTGCGACGACTCAAAGTCAAAGCCGGGCACGCCCAGCAGGTTGGCCAGCACACGCAAGACTTTCCACGCGGGGCGCGTATCGCCCAGGGGTTTGACGACCGCATGAAAACCCTGCACGCGGCCCTCGGCGTTCACAAACGTACCGGACGTTTCCGTGAAAGGGGCAATCGGCAGCAACACATCGCTGAAGCTCATGTTGGCCTTGAAGGGACTCAATGTGACCACCATTTGAGCTGTGTTCAACGAAGCCCTGGCTTTGGCGCCTGCGGCTGAATCAAACTCGGGTTCGTTGTTCAGCAGGATCACGGCCTTCAGCTTGCCGTCCAGCATCTGCCCGGCATTCAGGCCCTTGTCATTTGGCAATGCACCTACCAGCTGGGCACCCACGGTGTTGGCCGCTTCGCTCAGGTAACCCACGGTCGCGCCGGTTTGTGCGCCAATCCAGTTGGCCAGTGACAACAGGCTGGAGGCGTTGGCATGGTGGGCCGCGGCATTGCCCAGCAGGATGGCTTTGCGCTCAGCGCCCAGCAAGGATTTGGCAATCGCCTTGGCGGCATCCGTTGTCTGGCCCGAAGCGGGGGCAGAGACGCCCTTCTCGGCCGCAATCGCTGCAGCCACGTCGGCCAGCGCCTGCGCCCATGCGTCAGGCTCGGCCAGCAGTGTGTTGGCCACAGGCATGGCCCAGGCGTCTGCGGAAGCCAGTTCCGCTACTGAATTAATAGCACTCAGCGAACATCCCTTGCGGACGGACTGCCGAATGCGTTGGGCAAAAAGCGGGTGGTCCTTGCGCAGGTTGGAACCAACCACCAGCACGCGCTGCAGCTGCGACAGCGAGGCAATGGAGGTGCCCAGCCAGCGGATGGACGTGGAAGGCGCGAATTCTGCGTTGCGCAAGCGGTAGTCGATGTTCTCGCTGCCGAGTCCGCGCATCAGGGATGCGGCCAGGTACAGCTCTTCCAGCGTGCTGTGCGGGCTGGCCAGCGTGCCGATGCTGCCCGCGCCATGGTCGGCCTTGATCTGCTTGAGGCCATTGGCCACGTATTCGAGCGCGGTCTGCCAGTCAACGGTTTTCCACTCACCGCCCTGCTTGAGCATGGGGCTGGTCAGGCGTTCGTCGCTGTTCAGGGCTTCATAGGAGAAGCGGTCGCGGTCAGCGATCCAGCATTCGTTGATGTCTTCATTCTCCAGCGGCACCACGCGCATGACCTTGTTGTTCTTGACCTGGACAATCAGGTTGGCACCGGTCGAATCGTGCGGGCTGACCGACTTGCGGCGCGACAGCTCCCAGGTGCGGGCGCTGTAACGGAAGGGCTTGCTGGTCAGCGCGCCGACGGGGCAAATGTCGATCATGTTGCCCGACAGTTCGGAGTCCACCGACATGCCGACAAAGGTTTCGATCTCGGCATGCTCGCCGCGGTGCGACATGCCCAGCTCCATCACGCCGGCCACTTCCTGGCCAAAGCGCACGCAGCGGGTGCAGTGAATGCAGCGGCTCATCTCCTGCATGGAAATCAGCGGACCCACGTCCTTGACGGGGACCACGCGCTTTTCTTCTTCGTAGCGGGATTCGCTGCCGCCGTAGCCCACCGCCAGGTCCTGCAGCTGGCACTCGCCGCCCTGGTCGCAAATCGGGCAGTCCAGCGGGTGGTTGATCAGCAAAAATTCCATCACGCCCTTTTGGGCCTTGATGGCTTTGTCGTTCTTGGTACGCACGATCATGCCCTGCGTCACGGGCGTGGCGCAGGCCGGCATGGGCTTGGGTGCCTTTTCGATATCGACCAGGCACATGCGGCAGTTCGCAGCAATGCTCAGTTTCTTGTGATAGCAAAAGTGCGGAATGTAAGTACCGGCTTTTTCAGCCGCATGCATGACCGTGCTGCCTTCGAGCACTTCCACCTTCTGGCCGTCGAGTTCTATTTCAACCATATGCTTTCTTTCCGCGATCAGGCTTGCACAGCCGCAGATGCCTCGGCCTGAGGGGTCTTTTGAGGGATCATGGCTTCGAACTCATGACGGAAATGCTTGATCATGGCACGCACCGGCATGGCGGCCGCATCGCCCAGCGCGCAGATGGTGCGTCCCTGGATGTTGTCGGCCACCGAGTTGAGCAGGTCCATGTCGCTCTGGCGCCCTTGTCCGTTGTGAATGCGGTCCACCACGCGCCACAGCCAGCCCGTGCCTTCGCGGCAAGGCGTGCACTGCCCGCAGGACTCGTGCATGTAGAAATAAGACAGGCGCTTGAGCGACTCCACCATGCAGCGGCTGTCGTCCATGACGATCACGGCGCCCGAGCCCAGCATGGAGCCGGCCTTGGCAATCGAGTCGTAGTCCATGGTGCATTCCATCATGATCGACGCAGGCAACACGGGCGCAGACGAACCGCCAGGAATCACGGCCTTGAGGGTACGACCCTTGCGCACGCCACCCGCCAGCTCCAGCAGCTTGGCAAAGGGCGTGCCCATGGGCACTTCATAGTTGCCAGGCAACTCCACATCGCCCGACACCGAGTAAATCTTGGTGCCGCCGTTGTTGGGCTTGCCACATTCGAGGTAGGCCTGGCCGCCGTTGCGGATGATCCAGGGCACGGCCGCAAAGGTTTCGGTGTTGTTGATCGTCGTGGGCTTGCCGTACAGGCCAAAACTGGCGGGAAACGGCGGCTTGAAGCGCGGCTGGCCTTTTTTGCCTTCCAGCGATTCCAGCAAGGCGGTTTCTTCGCCGCAGATGTAGGCGCCAAAACCGTGCGAGGCATAGAGCTGGAACGTGAAGCTGCTGCCGAGAATCTTCTCGCCGATCAGCCCCGCAGTGCGGGCCTCTTCCAGCGCTTCTTCAAAACGCCGGTAGGTCGCAAAAATCTCGCCGTGAATGTAGTTGTAGCCGACGCTGATGCCCATGGCATAGGCCGCAATCGCCATGCCCTCGATCACGCTGTGCGGGTTGTACTGCATGATGTCGCGGTCTTTGCAGGTGCCCGGCTCGCCTTCGTCCGAATTGCAGACCAGGTATTTCTGGCCCGGAAACTGGCGTGGCATGAAGCTCCACTTGAGTCCGGTCGGAAAACCCGCGCCGCCCCGGCCGCGCAGGCTGCCGGCCTTGACCTCGGCAATCACCTGGTCGGGTGTCAGGCCCGCCCCGCCGTCCTGCCCCAGAATCTTGCGCAAGGCCTGGTAGCCGCCGCGCGCCTCGTAGTCCTTGAGTCGCCAGTTGCTGCCGTCAAGGTCTGCCAGGATTTGCGGGTTGATGTGCCGTCCGTGAAAACAGGTCTGCACGCCCGTGGCTGCAAATTGCGACAGTACGGTTTGCGCTGCTGCGTTGGGTATTGAGTTGGCTGCAAGCGTCATGATGACTTCGCCTCGGCGGATTTCAGACCCTCAATCAGCTGGTCCAGTTTTTCATTGCTCATGAAGCTGCACATCGTGAGGTCATTGACCAGCATCACCGGCGAATCGGCACAAGCCCCCAGGCATTCGGATTGCTGCAAGGTGAAAAGGCCGTCAGCCGTGGTCTCGCCCATGGCAATGCCCAATTTGTGCTCCAGGTGCTTCAGCGCCTTGGCACCGTCACGCAACTGGCAAGGCAGGTTGGTGCAAACGTTGAGCTTGTACTTGCCCACCGGCTGCTGGTTGTACATGTTGTAGAAGGTGGTGACTTCGTGGACGGCAATCGGCGCCATGCCCAAATAGTCAGCCACCAGTTTTTCGCTCGCGGCGCTGACAAAGCCCTGCTCTTCCTGAACAATGGTCAGGCAGGCCATCACGGCCGACTGCTTCTGGTCCGCAGGGTACTTGGCAACTTCGCGAGAAAAACGCTCTAAGGTCTGCGCTGACAGCGCAGACATGCGCGCTTGGGTTTGTTCAGAAATCATGGCTGAGGACATCAAAAAATTGTGGTTTTTAGCGGTCAATTTCACCGAACACAATGTCCATGGTGCCGATCACGGCAACAGCATCGGCAATCATGTGGCCACGCGACATTTCGTCCATGGCAGCCAGATGCGGGAAACCTGGCGGGCGGATTTTCAGGCGATAAGGCTTGTTGGCGCCATCGCTGACGATGTAAATACCGAACTCGCCCTTGGGATGCTCGACGGCCGCATAGGCCTCGCCTTCGGGCACGTGGAAACCTTCGGTGAAGAGCTTGAAGTGATGAATCAACTCTTCCATGTTGGACTTCATGGATTCGCGGTCTGGCGCAGCGACCTTGTGGTTGCTGGTGATCACCGGACCGGGGTTGACGCGCAGCCAGTCAATGCACTGCTTGATGATGCGGTTGGACTGGCGCATCTCCTCGATGCGGACCAGATAACGGTCATAGCAGTCGCCGGTTTTTCCGACCGGAATATCGAAATCCATCTGGTCGTACACGTCGTAGGGCTGCTGCTTGCGCAAATCCCAGGCGATGCCGGAACCCCTGAGCATGGGACCGGTAAAGCCGAGGTTGAGTGCGCGCTCTGGCGACACCACGCCCACACCGACGGTGCGCTGCTTCCAGATGCGGTTGTCGGTCAGCAGCGTTTCGTATTCATCCACCAGCTTGGGGAATTTGGCCGCGAAGTCGTCGATGAAGTCGAGCAAAGAACCCTGGCGGTTTGCGTTCAAGGCTTCAATCGCCTTGGCATTCTTGACCTTGCTGACCTTGTACTGCGGCATGGTTTCCGGCAGGTCGCGGTAAACACCACCCGGGCGGAAATAGGCCGCGTGCATGCGCGCACCCGAAACCGCCTCGTACATGTCAAACAAGGCCTCACGCTCGCGAAAGCAGTAAATCAGGATGTTCATCGCGCCGCAGTCAAAACCGTGCGCACCCAGCCACAGCAGGTGATTGAGCAGGCGCGTGATTTCCGCATACATCACGCGGATGTATTGCGCACGAACCGGCACATCGACACCCAGCAACTTCTCGATGGCCAGGCAGTAGGCCTGCTCGTTGGACATCATCGACACATAGTCGAGCCTGTCCATATAGGGCAGTGACTGGATGTAGGTTTTGCTTTCGGCCAGCTTTTCAGTGGCGCGGTGCAACAAGCCGATGTGCGGGTCGGCGCGCTGGATGACCTCGCCGTCGAGTTCCAGCACCAGGCGCAAAACACCGTGCGCGGCAGGATGCTGCGGTCCAAAATTCAGCGTGTAGTTTTTGATTTCAGCCATGTGATATCTCTTGCCCTTGTTCTTGACCGTACGGCTTATTGAACGCCGCCGTAGTTGTCTTCGCGGATCACGCGCGGCGTAATCTCACGGGGCTCAATCGTGACTGGCTGGTAAATCACACGCTTTTGCTCGGAGTCGTAGCGCATTTCCACATAACCCGTGGTCGGAAAATCCTTGCGGAAAGGATGGCCAATGAAACCGTAGTCGGTCAGGATGCGGCGCAGGTCATTGTGGCCTTCGAAAACAATGCCGTAGAGGTCAAACGCTTCGCGTTCGAACCAGTTGGCCGAATTCCAGACACCATTGACGGAATCAATGACCGGAAAATCGTCATCAGCGCAAAACACCTTGAGCCGCACGCGTTGATTGAGGCTGACCGACAACAGATGTGAGGCAACGCAGTAGCGCAAGCCCTCGTACTGGCCATCCTTGTATTCGGAATAGTCCACGCCGCACAGGTCAATCAGCTGCTCGAACTGGCAGCCCGCCGCATCACGCAGCAGGGTTGCAGCCGCCAGGTAGTCGGCAGCAGCCACGGTCACCGTGACCTCACCCAGCGCAATCTTCACATTTTTGGCTTTATCACCAAGCACCGCAGCGATGGTATCGCCAAGCTGCTGCGCAGAAACAGGAACGGAGGAGGACAGCATCAGGCCCTCGCGATCGTGTTGGTGCGGCGAATTTTTTGCTGCAGCTGGATGATGCCGTACAGCAGCGCTTCGGCCGTGGGCGGGCAGCCCGGCACATACACGTCCACCGGCACAATACGGTCACAGCCGCGCACCACGGAGTAGCTGTAGTGGTAGTAACCGCCGCCATTGGCGCACGAACCCATGGAGATCACCCAGCGCGGCTCGGACATCTGGTCGTACACCTTGCGCAGGGCCGGCCCCATCTTGTTGCACAGCGTTCCGGCGACGATCATCAAATCAGACTGACGTGGGCTGGGGCGAAACAGCATGCCAAAGCGGTCGATATCGTATCGCGCTGCGCCGGCATGCATCATTTCAACCGCACAGCAAGCCAGACCGAAGGTCATAGGCCAGAGCGAACCGGTCTTGGCCCAATTGACCACCGAGTCGTAACTCGTGGTCATGAAGCCTTCATTGAAAACACCTTCAAGCGACATGCCCGTACCTTTTTTGGTAGATTTTTTGCAGACTTTTCAGCAGAGAACCCGGCGAGGTTTTCTTATTCCCAGTCCAGCGCGCCCTTTTTCCACTCGTAGACAAAGCCCACGACCAGAATGGCCAGGAAAATCATGACCGACCAGAAACCCACCGCACCGATTTCCTTGAGCGCGACGGCCCAGGGAAAAAGAAACGCAATCTCAAGATCAAAAATAATGAAGAGGATGGCGATCAGGTAGTAGCGCACATCGAATTTCATGCGGGCATCTTCGAAAGCCTCGAAGCCGCACTCATAAGGGGAATTTTTTTCACTGTCAGGGCGATGGGGACCCAGCAAACGACCCAGCACCTGAGGCACGACACCGACACCCACACCGACCAGAATAAACAAAAGAACGGGGAGGTATTGATCGAGATTCATCGTGAGTTCAACTCCTGGAAAGCGCTTGCGCGACTCATCCCAGATTGCCGTTTGATTCGGCCGCACCGCCGGAGCGTAGCTGCCGATGCTTTACCTGGTGCGGACGGCGAGACTCGAACTCGCACAGCTTTCGCCACTACCCCCTCAAGATAGCGTGTCTACCAATTTCACCACGTCCGCGGTATTTAGCTGCCTGGATGGCATGAGGAAACCTTGCGGTTTTTGGCTTTCCAGACAGACTTAGAGTTTACCCTGAAAACGTGCCCCTCCCGGCTGGAAGCAGCACCTTAATCAGCTTATTTCGTCGGGATTTGCGCCGCACCCGATGCCGCAGGCGCTGGCGGCACAGGAACCGCTGCGCCGGTCGTTGCCGGTGCCGTGGTTCCAGGAATTTGCGCGGCGCCGGAAGCGCCGATGGCCGGCGCCGGCGCCGTGACGGCAGCGCCTTCCAGAACGCTGGAGGCGGTGCGCTGCTGCGGATTGCCAAAATAAGCGAGCAGCAAGGTGGAGACAAAAAACAAGGCAGCCAGAACGCCGGTGCTGCGCGACAAAAAGTTGGCGCTGCCGCTGGCACCAAACAAGCTGCCCGAGCCGCCACTGCCAAACGCTGCGCCCATGTCGGCACCTTTGCCGTGCTGCACCAGAATCAGGCCAATCATGCCGAGCGCTGCCAGCATTTGGACAGCGAGGACAATGGTCAATACAACGTTCATATCTACTCCTAATTTAATAGCGTTCTGCGCCCGTCAGATTTGGGCTGCAGCAATAATTGTCAAAAAATCCGGGGCTTTGAGCGAGGCGCCGCCAATCAGGCCCCCGTCAATATCGGGCTGCGCCAATAGCGTTGCCGCATTGGCCGCATTCATGCTTCCGCCGTACAGAATTTTCACACGCGCTGACTGGTCGGTCGCGGCCTTGAGCTGAGCCCTCAGCACGGCATGAACCGCTTGCGCTTCTTCTGGCGAGGCAGTTTTGCCTGTACCTATGGCCCACACGGGTTCGTAGGCCACCACGACCTCACTGATGCAGTGCCCGTTGGTGTGAATCACCGCAGCCAGCTGCCGCTTGACCACTTCTTCGGTGCGGCCCGCTTCGCGTTCGGCCAGGGTCTCGCCGATGCAGACGATGGGCGTGATGCCGACCGCCAGCGCGGCCTTGGCCTTGTCGGCCACCAGCGCATCGGTTTCACCATGGTATTGGCGGCGTTCGGAATGGCCAACCAGCGCATAACGGCAGCCCAATTCCTTGAGCATGGCGGCGCTGACCTCACCGGTGTAAGCCCCAAAGGCTTGGGCCGAAACATCCTGCGCGCCCAGCTCAATGGCCGACAGGCTGGGGCTCCCGGCTTTCAGGGCCTGAAGCTGTGCCAGGTAAGGCGCGGGCACACAGATGGCGACATCGCAAGACGGCTTAACGGCCAGCCCCTGCGCCAACGCAGCCAGCAAGGCTTCGTTGGCAGCTAGGCTGCCGTTCATCTTCCAGTTTCCTGCAATCAGTTTTTTCATAGTGGGTGTCATTTACCAGGCCAAAACGATTTTGCCGACATGCTGGTTGGACTCCATGAGCACGTGGGCTTTTGCCGCATCAGCAGCAGCAAACGTGCTGTGGATCACGGGCTTGATGGCACCGCTGGCCAGCAGCGGCCAAACTTTTTCCTTCAGCGCCTTGGCAATCGCGGTTTTGAATTCCAGCGAGCGTGGGCGCAGTGTCGAACCGGTAATCGTCAAGCGCCTGCGCAACACCAAACCGGCATTGACTTCCGCCTTGACACCGCCTTGCACCGCAATGATCACCAGGCGACCATCCTCGGCGAGGCTCTCGACTTCACGCGCCACGTAGCTGCCGGCGACCATGTCAAGAATGACATTGACGCCTTGACCATTCGTCAGTTTTTTGACTTCTTCTGCGAAGTCGGTGGTCTTGTAATTGATGGCGTGGTCGGCGCCCAATGCCAGGCAGGCGGCGCATTTTTCATCGCTGCCCGCCGTCACCAGCACTTTGGCGCCCAGCGCCTTGGCCATCTGGATGGCTGTGACACCGATACCGCTGGAGCCCCCCTGAATCAACAGGGTTTCGCCGGCTTGCAGGCCTGCACGCTCAAAAACATTGCTCCAGACGGTGAAGAAAGTCTCAGGCAGTGATGCGGCCTGCACGTCGCTGAAGCCCAGCGGAACAGGCAGGCATTGCCCGACGGGTGCCACGCACAACTCGGCATAACCCCCACCGGCCACCAATGCACAAACGCGGTCACCGACCTTGAAGCCCGCCGCCGCCATGGCCCCGGCATCTCCGCCAACAATCTCGCCCGCGACTTCCAGTCCCGGAATGTCGGAGGCCCCCGGCGGCACCGGGTAGTTGCCGGTGCGCTGCAGCACATCGGGCCGGTTCACGCCGCTGGCGCTCACGCGTATCAGCAGCTCACCCGCACCTGGCACAGGTTCAGGACGCGCACCAAGGCGCAGCACGTCAGGCGCGCCATACGAGGTAATTTCAATGGCTTTCATGGATTTTTAAATCATTTGTGCCACCAGCCCCCATGATTCGGGCGCTAGCAGCTACAAAATCAATAGCAAATGCCGTCATCAATCCTGATTTTGAACCGGACGGTCCAGCAGCGCTTTCATCGACAGCTTGACGCGGCCTTTTTCGTCGGTTTCCAGAACCTTGACCTTGACGATCTGGCCTTCGCTCAGGTAGTCGGTGACTTTCTCAACGCGCTCGTGGGCGATCTGGCTGATGTGCAGCAGACCGTCCTTGCCGGGCAGCAGGTTGACCAGTGCGCCGAAGTCCAGGATCTTGGTGATGGCGCCTTCGTAGACCTTGCCGATTTCGACTTCGGCGGTGATCTCGGCGATGCGGCGCTTGGCCTCGTCAGCCTTGGCGCTGTCGTTCGACGCGATGGTGATGGTGCCGTCTTCCTCGATGTTGATCTGGGTGCCGGTTTCTTCGGTCAGCGCACGGATGACCGCGCCGCCCTTGCCGATCACGTCACGGATCTTCTCGGGGTTGATCTTCATCACGTAAAGGCGCGGCGCGAAGTCAGACACCTCGGCCTTGGCTTCGCCCATGGCTTCCTGCATCTTGCCCAGGATGTGCATGCGGGCTTCCTTGGCCTGGGCCAGTGCCACCTGCATGATTTCCTTGGTGATGCCCTGGATCTTGATGTCCATCTGCAGCGCGGTGATACCAAAGGTGGTACCGGCGACCTTGAAGTCCATGTCGCCCAGGTGATCCTCGTCGCCCAGGATGTCGGTCAGCACGGCAAAGCGGTTGTCTTCCTTGATCAGGCCCATGGCGATACCGGCCACGTGCGCCTTCATGGGAACGCCGGCATCCATCAGCGCCAGGCAGCCGCCGCAGACTGAAGCCATCGACGAGGAGCCGTTGGACTCGGTGATCTCGCTGACCACGCGCATGGTGTACGGGAACTCTTCCTTGCTTGGCAGCACGGCCACCAGAGCGCGCTTGGCCAGGCGGCCATGGCCGATTTCGCGGCGTTTCGGGCTGCCGACGCGGCCGGTTTCGCCGGTGGCGAACGGAGGCATGTTGTAGTGCAGCATGAAGCGGTCTTCGTAGTCGCCGGACAGCGCGTCAATGCGCTGCGCGTCACGCTCGGTGCCCAGCGTCGTCACGACCAGCGCCTGGGTTTCGCCGCGCGTGAACAGGGCCGAGCCGTGGGTACGGGGCAGCACGCTGTTGCGAATTTCAATGGCACGCACGGTGCGGGTGTCACGGCCGTCGATGCGCGGCTCGCCGGCCAGGATCTGGCTGCGAACGATTTTGGCTTCAATGTCGAACAGCATGCCTTCAACGGCGACGCCGTCGAATTCCACACCGTCGGCTTTCAGCGCAGCCATCACGTCGGCATAAGCGACGCGGCAGGCTTGCGTACGCGCCTGCTTGCTGCGGATTTGGTAAGCGGCTTGCAGCTTGGCGCCGGCGAGCTCGCCCACCTTGGCGATCAGCGGCTCATTCTTGGCAGGCGCTTTCCAGTCCCAGACCGGCTTGCCGGCGTCACGAACGAGTTCGTGGATCGCGTTGATGGCGATGTTGCCTTGCTCATGGCCGAACACCACGGCGCCCAGCATGATTTCTTCAGACAGCTGCTGGGCTTCGGACTCGACCATCAGCACAGCGGCTTCGGTACCCGCCACGACCAGATCCATCTTGGAATCCTTGAGCTGGGTCTTGCCGGGGTTCAGCACGTACTGGCCGTCGATGTAGGCCACGCGTGCGGCGCCGATGGGGCCGTTGAACGGGATGCCGGAAACCGACAGGGCGGCGCTCGAAGCGATCAGCGCGGGAATGTCGCCTTCGACTTCAGGGTTGAGCGACAGCACATGGATCACCACCTGCACTTCGTTGAAGAAGCCTTCGGGGAACAGCGGGCGGATCGGGCGGTCGATCAGGCGCGAGGTCAGCGTTTCGAATTCGCTGGGGCGGCCTTCGCGCTTGAAGAAGCTGCCGGGAATGCGGCCGGCGGCGTAGGTCTTTTCGAGGTAGTCAACCGTCAGCGGGAAGAAGTCCTGGCCGGGCTTGGCGTCGGTCTTGGCGACCACGGTGGCCAGCACCACGGTGCCGTCCATGTCAACGACGACAGCGCCGCTGGACTGGCGGGCGATTTCGCCGGTTTCCATCGTGACCTTGTGCTGGCCCCACTGGAAGGATTTGGTGACTTTGTTGAAAATGCTCATGTTCTTTTCTCCACTAGTTTCAAGCACTTGAGGCAGTGCGAAAGGCCCGGAGTGGCGGCTGGCTGAACACGATGCCATTCCACAAAATACCTGAATTTCAGGATTTTTCTTGTGGAATGACACAGCGCGTGCTCGTTTTGCCTTGCTCCGAAGTAAGTCAGTTATGCCACTGGCACTTCTGAAATTGGTTTTTTGGGTCGTTTAAAGTGCAAAACGCCTGAGCTAGTGAACTAACTCAGGCGCTTCATATTGGTTTTACCGCTTATTTGCGCAGGCCAAGCTTGGCGATCAGTGCGACGTAACGGTTGGCATCTTTGGACTTCAGGTAGTCCAGCAGCTTGCGGCGGCGGCTCACCATGCGCAGCAGGCCACGGCGACCATGGTGGTCTTTGGCGTTGGCCTTGAAATGGGGGGTCAGTTCGTTGATGCGGCCGGTCAGCAGTGCCACTTGAACTTCAGGACTGCCGGTGTCGTTGGCAGCGCGCTGGTTGGCCTGAACGATTTCGGCCTTGATTGATTTTGCGATCATGGTTTTCCTCTTGCACTGTGTGCACTTGCGAGCGATGCAGCGTTCCCACCGTGGGAGTTGGCCGCTTTCGTCGTGTTTTGCCGAGCGGGTGTGCCCAGCAAAGCCGCAAATTATAGCGCAAGCCAGTGCTTCAGCCGATCAACGCCCTGCCCCAGCCTGGCAACGTCCTGGCTGGCAAAACACCAGCGCAGCCAGCCCTGCGCCTCAGGCCCCGGGTTGACCATGAAGGCGTTGCCGGGTGCCAGCCCCAGCCCGGCCTCCACCACCAGGCGCTTGGCCGTCTCCAGCGAGTCGCCAAAGCGCGCCTGGTCTTCCAGCCTGAAAAAGGCGTACATGCCGCCTTTGGCGGGCGCCACCTGCACGCCGGGCACGGCCTGCAGCAAGGGAACCAGCGTGTCGCGGCAGGTTTTCAGGTGGCTCACGACGCGCGGCGTGATGTCAGCCGTTCCTTCAATGGCCGCCAGCCCGGCGCGCTGCACAAACACGGGCGCGCAAGAGGTGTTGAACTCCACCAGCTTGCCCATGTGCAGCGTCATGGACGGCGGCATCACCAGCCAGCCCAGACGCCAGCCCGTCATGAGAAAGCTCTTGGAAAAGCTATGGACGACGACCAGACGGTCTTCCGGGCTCGCAATATCCAGAAAGCTGGGCGCACAGCCGTTCGGCGTGGGATCAAAGTACAGACGCTCATACACCTCGTCCGCCAAAATCCAGGTGCCGGTGCTACGGCAGTGCGCCAGGATGGTTTGCTGCTCGTCCCGGCTCAAGGTCCAGCCGGTCGGGTTGTTCGGCGCATTGACAATCAGCAGCTTCGTTTGGGGCGTGATGGCAGCCAGCAGTTCCGCCATGTCGAGTTGCCACTCACCCGCCACCGGCTTGAGGCTGACGCATTTCACGTTGGCGCCCATGATGGCGGGTTGGGCCGTCAGGTTGGGCCAGACCGGCGTGACGGCCACCACCTCGTCGCCCGCATCCACCAGCGCCTGCACGGCCAGCATCAGGGCACTGACCCCGCCCGACGTCACCGCGATGCGCTCGGCGCCAATGGACGCAGCGCCTGGGCAACGCAAGGCAGTCGCGTAGCGGGCGATGGCTTCGCGCAGCTCGGGCAGGCCGAGGTTGTGGGCGTAGAAGGTTTCGCCCCGCTGCAACGAAGCCGCTGCGGCCTCACGGATAAAAGCGGGCGTGACCTCATCACTCTCGCCAAACCAGAACTTGAGCACATCGCTACGCCCCATGCCCGCATTGGCCACCTGGCGGATCATCGACTCTTCAAGGTTTAAAACAGCTTGTCTCATGTTCGCCTTCAGTTCAGTGGATGTTTCAGTGGATATATCTGGTTTCAGCCGCTTTCAAGGCCGCGCCATCTTGCAGCTGTGCGGCTGCTCGGCGCGCTGCGGCGCAATCGTCTTGATGACGCGAAAGCCGTAGCCCGAGCCCTCGACATCAAACTTCACGCCGGGCGCACCCTGCTTGCCCATCACCGCCACCTGCAGCGGCTGCTGGAACTGGTGATCGGCGGCACGCATCATGCCCTGATGCCCTGAAAAAGCAAGCGTAGCCCGCTCCAACTGGGCGGCAACAGCTCCCGAATCGATAGCACCGGCTTTTTCAATGCTTTGCGCCAGGGCCTCGACCATCAACTGCATGCGCATGTGCACATAGTCGTCTTGCGGCTTGGGAAAGCGCTGGCGGAAGGACTGGTAAAAGGCCTCCGAGGCTGCGCCCGCCGCGTTAGGAAACCAGTCGGCCACCGCAATGACCTTGTCCACACCGGCATCGCCCAGCGCCGCCGGCACGCCCAGTGCATTGCCGTAAAACGTGTAGAACTTGCCCTCGTAACCCACTTCTTTTGCCGCCTTGATGAGCAAGGTCAGGTCATTGCCCCAGTTGCCGGTCAGCACGGCCTGCGCGCCGCTGGACTTGATCTTGACGGCGTAAGGGATGAAGTCTTTCACGCGGCCCAGCGCATGCAGTTCATCGCCCACGATCTGCACGTCGGGACGCTGCACTGTGATTTGCTTGCGAGCCTCGCGCAGCACCGCCTGGCCAAAGCTGTAGTCCTGGCCAATCAGGTAGACGCTTTTCAGCGCCTTGTCGTCTTTCAGCACATCCATCAGGGCGGCCATGCGCATGTCGGCGTGGGCATCAAAGCGGAAATGCCAGTAGCTGCACTTTTCATTCGTCAGGATGGGATCGACCGCCGAATAGTTGAGGAACAGCACGCGCCTGGCCGGCT
>DASXRN010000401.1:0-6003 GCA_036506595.1 Polaromonas sp.
CGCCTTTGGCACAAGGGCGAAGAGTCGGGCCACCTGCAAACCGTGCATGAAATCCGGCTCGATTGCGACAACGACGTGATCTTGCTCAAGGTGACGCAGCTGGGCCATGAGCCTGGAATAGCCTGCCACACCGGCCGCCACAGCTGCTTTTTCCACCTTTACAAGGA
This sequence comes from Polaromonas sp., assembly GCA_036506595.1. Taxonomy (GTDB): domain Bacteria; phylum Pseudomonadota; class Gammaproteobacteria; order Burkholderiales; family Burkholderiaceae_C; genus Polaromonas. Next base: position 168 of record DASXRN010000401.1, read on the forward strand.
CGGCCAATGGGTCGTCACCGAGCCGGTCTTGAAAGACCCTCAAAGCATCTACAAATAAAGCCACCAGCCATGTCTTCCAACGACTCCCTGCAGCGCCTGGCGCAAATCATCGAAAGCCGCAAAGCGGCCAACGGCGGCGACCCGGACACCAGCTATGTGGCGCGCCTGCTGCGCAAGGGCCCGGATGCCTTCCTGAAAAAAATCGGCGAGGAAGCCACCGAAACCGTGATGGCGGCCAAGGACCTTGACCATGGGGGCGCCACCGACGCGCTCAAGGCCAAGCTGGTCGGCGAGGTGGCTGATTTGTGGTTTCACAGCCTGATTGCGCTGGCCTATTACGGCCTGGGTCCCGCCGACGTGATTGCCGAGCTGGAGCGCCGCGAAGGCACCAGCGGCATTGAAGAAAAAGCGCTGCGCAAGGCACAGCACCGCGATGCGGCTCAAAAATCCTGAATGGCCGCCGCGTTTTTGTTGACAGGAGCCCCAACCATGCAAACCTATCTGGGCGAGTTTGAAATCAAGAGCGACAACGACCGCACCATCATGCATGTGCTGTACGGCCTGCACACGCTGGCCTGGTTCAGCGGCGGCGTTTTTGCGGTGGTCGCGCTCATCATCAACTACCTGCGGCGGGCAGATGAGTCGGACCCGCTGTACATAGGCCACCACAGCTACATGATCCGCACCTTCTGGTGGACGCTGGCCTGGCTGGTGCTGCTGTCGCCGCTGTGGCTGCTGCTGGTGCTGCCGGGCGCGGTGGCCTACGGCATCGTCTGGCTCTGGTATTTGTACCGCTGCATCCGGGGCTGGATGCACTTTAACCGCGAGCGGCCGGCCTGACTTCACACCTGTTAACTCCTTACTGAACGACCCGTATGAGCCACTCAGACCACTGCATTTTCTGCAAAATCATCGAAGGCAAGATTCCTTGCGACAAAGTCTACGAAGACGACGAAATCGTGGTTTTCAACGATATTCACCCCCATGCCCCGATTCATTTTCTGATGGTTCCCAAGGCGCATATTCCGTCCATGGCGCAGGTGGGGCCGGAGCACGAGGCGCTGCTGGGCCGCATGATGGTGCTGGCCCCCAAGCTGGCGTTTCAGGAGGGCTGCCGGCCCTATCCGGCGGGTGGATTCCGCATCATGGTCAATACCGGCGCCGAAGGCGGGCAGGAAGTGCAGCATCTGCACTTCCATGTCATAGGCGGTGCCAGGCCCTGGCTGAGGGGCTGATTCGCCGGCACAACCCGCACGCAAACAGGTGTAATCCGCGTTGGCGTCATGTGCGGCCTTTAGAATCAATACAGTTGTGTAGGAACCGGCAATTTTTGCCGTTACAGATTAGGAGTAAATCATGGGTGGACTTTCCATTTGGCACTGGTTGATCGTGCTGTTGATCGTGGTGATGGTGTTCGGCACCAAGAAGCTCAAAAACATCGGCGCCGATCTCGGCGGTGCGGTCAAGGGTTTCAAGGATGGCATGAAAGAAGGCGGGCAAGCGGCCGCTGACGACAAGCCTGCGGCTCCCGCCGGCCAGGTCACCAATGCCCAGGCGGCCGACAAGACCACCATCGACGTCGAAGCCAAGCAAAAGTCTTGAAGCAATGCTGCCTCACGCTTGTCGCGCGCGCCGTGGCCTGATGCCCCATGATTGATCTCGGCATCTCCAAAATGGCGCTGATCGGTGCCGTGGCGCTGATCGTCATCGGTCCGGAAAAGCTGCCGCGCGTGGCGCGCACCGTGGGCACCCTGTTGGGCAAGGCACAGCGCTATGTGGCCGACGTGAAGCAGGAAGTCAGCCGCTCCATGGAGCTCGATGAGCTCAAAAAGATGAAAGAGACGGTTGAGGGCGCCGCCCGCGACGTCGAAAGCTCTATCCAGACCAGCGCCAGCGATTTCGAAAAATCATGGTCCGAAACCACGGGCACCGACGCCAGCGGCGCGCTGCCCGACATGGTGGTCTTTCCCGAGTACAGGCACCCGAAAAAGAACTGGCGACTCAAAACCGGCGCAACGCCGCAGTGGTACAAGGCCCGCTCGGGCGTGCGGACCAAGGCGCAGTCGGGTGCGGCCCGCGTGGCGCGCTTTCGCCCGCAGCCGGGCCGTCATGCCTGAGCTGTCTTACCGTTCCGGTCTTCTTTTTTTCGCGCGCCCTCCGGCGCAACCCATCCAGCGCAGACTTTCTTCATGAGTGACCCCCACACCGACAAGCCCGACGAACTCGCAGGCACCGAGCAGCCCTTTGTGCAGCATCTCATGGAACTGCGCGACCGGATGATCAAGGCGGTGATTGCCATCGGCGTTGCCGCGGCCGTGCTGGCGGTGTACCCGGGTGCCAGCGCCCTCTATGACCTGCTGGCCGCGCCGCTGGTGGCCACCCTGCCCAAAGGCGCGACCCTGATCGCCATCAATGTGATCACGCCTTTTGTGGTGCCCATCAAGATCCTGTTCATGGCCGCCTTCATGATTGCGCTGCCGGTGGTGCTCTACCAGGTCTGGGCCTTCGTGGCCCCGGGCCTTTATTCGCACGAGAAAAAACTCGTCATGCCGCTGGTGATTTCCAGCACCGTGCTGTTTTTTGTCGGCGTGGCGTTTTGCTACTACTTTGTGTTTGGCCAGGTATTTCGGTTCATCCAGAGTTTTGCGCCCAAGTCCATTACTGCCACACCGGACATCGAGGAATACCTCAACTTCGTGCTCGGCATGTTCCTGGCGTTCGGCCTGGCGTTCGAGGTGCCGATTGCCGTCATTTTGCTGGTGCGCATGGGCGTGCTCAGCGTCGCCCAGCTGCGTCAGTACCGCGGTTATTTCTGGGTGATTGCCGCCATTGGCACGGCGCTGGTCACGCCGCCCGACGCGGGCTCCATGCTCATGCTGCTGGCCGTGGTGGGTGGCTTGTATGAAGTCGGCATTCTGGCCGCGCAGGTGTTCGTCAAGCACACCAAGGCCCCGGAAACCGAAGCCGAAAGCGAAACTGCCAAGCCCTGAGGCGCTGGCTTCGGTCAAGCCCGGTGCTTAAGCATTAAATTAGCCTCTGGCCCAATGAATTCGGGCGCGAGAAGCTATTGAATTAATAGCGATTCAGTGCGTCAGCGCTGAACCCTGGGGCGCTGGCGTTTGCCGGGGGTGACGGCAATTTCGCTGGTTTTTTCGGCGCGCAGCACGGTCACCGGTGCTGGCGTGCCGGGTTTAAGGGCCGCCACGGCGCTCAGCAGCTGGCTCACATTGCCCACCGCCTTGCCATTGACCGCCGTGATCACGTCGCCGGGCTGGATGCCGGCCTGCGCGGCCGGGCCGTTTTGCAGCACGCCGGTGATGATCACGCCACCTGATTTGAGCGCGGCCGGCTTGAGGTTAAAGGTTTCGGCCAGCTCGGGGTTGAGGTCTTGCGGCTCCACGCCAATCCAACCGCGCGTGACCTGGCCGTCTTTCACGATGCTTTCCAGCACCTGCTTGGCGGTGGACACCGGAATCGCAAAACCAATGCCCATGGAGCCGCCAGAACGCGAATAAATCGCGGTGTTGATGCCCATCAGGTTGCCGTTCACATCGACCAGCGCACCGCCCGAATTGCCGGGGTTGATGGCGGCGTCGGTCTGGATGAAGTTCTCAAACGTATTGATGCCGAGCTGGTTGCGCCCCAGCGCGCTGACGATGCCGCCGGTCACGGTCTGGCCCACGCCAAACGGGTTGCCAATGGCCAGCACCGGGTCGCCCACCTGCAGCGCGTCGGAGTTGCCCAGCACGATGACGGGCAGCTTGTCCAGGTCGATTTTCAGGATGGCCAGGTCGGTGTCGGGGTCGGTGCCAATCACCTTGGCCTTGGCCTTGCGCGTGTCGTTGAGGATGACTTCGATCTCGTCCGCCTCTTCGACCACGTGGTTGTTGGTCAGGATGTAGCCGGCGCTGCTGATGATGACGCCGCTGCCCAGACCGCCCTGGGGCTCGCTGCGGCCCTGGTCGCCAAAGAAAAACTTGAACCACGGGTCGTCGGCATGCGGGTTTTGGGCAGCGGCCTTGCTGGTGATGATGCTGACCACCGCCGCCGAGGCGGTTTTGGCGGCGGCGCTGAAGCTGCCTGCCGGGCCGCCGCGCGTTGCGCTGCTGGCTGGCGCTTCGATCACCGATACGCCGGCCAGCGAAGAGCCCTTGTCCAGCCACTGCGGCTTGAGCGTGGCCACCACAAAATAAGCCGCCAGCAAAATGGTGACGGTCTGCGAAAACAGGAGCCAGGTGCGCTTCATGGGTGCAAATAGGTGAAGAAGGGACGAGGGAGCGTCAATGCGTACGACTTGGATTTTGCGCTACCTGCCAGGTGCGGGTGTTGCATTGGCCGAATTGTCCCTCAAGTCCAATGCGCAGGCCTGCCTGCCGACCCATACTTTTTTAGCTGAGACAATCAGCCCCATGAACCCCATAGGCACCACCCGACAGGATTTGCTGCAGGCCTTTGACACGCTGTTGCAGCCCGAGCGCTTCAAGGACTACGGCCCCAATGGCCTGCAGGTCGAGGGGCGGGCGCAGATTCGCAAAATCGTCTCCGGCGTCACGGCCAGCCGCGCGCTGATCGAAGCGGCCATTGCCGCACAGGCCGATGCGATTTTTGTGCACCACGGCCTGTTCTGGCGCGGCTGGGACGGACGGGTTACCGGCTGGATGAAGCAGCGCCTGGCGCTGCTGCTGGCCCACGACATCAATCTGTTTGCCTACCACTTGCCGCTGGATGCCCACCCCGAGTTGGGCAACAATGCGCAACTGGCCGTGCAACTGGGCTTGAAGGCCACCGCCCGGTTTGGCGAGCAGGATTTGGGCTTTATCGGCGCCAGGGCAGACGGCGGCAGCTTTGCCGACGCGGCGGCGCTGGCTGAACATCTCGAAAATGTACTGAATCGGCCCGTGATCCATGTGGGGCGGGAGCACTTGGCCATTAAAAACATAGCGTGGTGCACCGGTGGCGCGCAGGGCTACTTTGAGGCCGCGATTGCCGCCGGTGCCGACGCCTTCATCACCGGCGAGATTTCCGAGCCGCAGGCGCATTATGCGCGCGAGATGGGCGTGGCCTTCATTGCCTGCGGCCACCATGCGTCAGAGCGTTACGGCGCACCCGCCGTGGCGGCCCATGTGGCGGCGCAGTTCCGCCTGGGCCACCAGTTCATCGACATTGACAACCCGGCCTGAACCCGGTCGAACGCCCGATCAAACGCACCATGAACCGCAAACCTTTAGTGATCACCATGGGCGATGCGGCCGGCATCGGCCCCGAAATTATTGCCAAGGCTTTTCGCGATGCGCCTGCCGACACGGTGGGCTGCGTGGTGGTGGGCGACGTGGCGACGCTGCGGCGCGCTGCGGCCCTGGCGGCGGCGCCGCTGGCGCTGCCGGTGGCGCAGCTGGATGCCCTGGCTGACGCGCCGTCCGTGCCGCCGCGCTGCATTGGCGTGCTACAAAAATGCGAGCTGCTTGCGCCTGTCCCGTATGGGCTGGTGAGTGGTCTGGCAGGCAGAGCCGCGGCAGACTGCATTGTCTGGGCGGCCCGCGCCGTGCTGACGGGCGAGGCCGCAGGCATGGTGACGGCACCGATTCACAAGGAGGCGCTGGCCGCCGCCGGTGGCTGGGTGGCGGGCTTTCCGGGCCACACCGAAATGCTGCAGGCCGAGGCCGCGGCCTTTCTGGGCAAGCCCGTCAGTGAAGTGCCGGTGCGCATGATGCTGGCCAATGAGGAGCTGAAAACCGTGCTGGTCAGCATCCACATGTCGTTAAGAAGCGCCATCGAGGCCGTGACCTTTGACAATGTGCTGCAAACCCTGCGCATCACGCAGCAGGCCGTGAGCGCC
>DASXRN010000402.1:0-4773 GCA_036506595.1 Polaromonas sp.
GGAACACGAAGAGCCGACGCAGGAGTTTCTTGAAGAGCTGGCCGCGCTGGGGGAAACCCTGCCCTTGAGCGATGAAGAGCTGGCCCAGCAGGCGCTGGCCGCTGGTGAAGCCGAGAGCGACAGCAGCACACCTGAATAAACACAGCTCAATTTGCGCCGCACAACGTGCGCCGTGAGGCCGCCCGGGGCAAGCACAGCCTCCTTTAGGGCAGCGCAGTACACGAAGGCATTATTTCTGCACAATGCTGGCATGACTAAACAACTTGCCGGCCACCTTCTCGTTGACTGCCTTCTGGCCCAGGGCGTTACCCATGCGTTTGGCGTGCCGGGCGAAAGCTACCTGGCCGTGCTGGACGGCTTGCATGCGCGGCGCGATCACATCCAATTCATCACCTGCCGCCAAGAGGGCGGCGCGGCCTTCATGGCTGAGGCGCACGGCAAACTGACGGGCCGGCCTGGCGTCTGCATGGTGACGCGCGGGCCGGGCGCCACCAACGCCTCCATCGGCGTGCACACGGCTTTTCAGGACTCCACCCCCATGGTGCTGCTGGTCGGCGATGTGGCCAGTGATTGCCGTGACCGCGAGGCCTTCCAGGAGGTGGACTATTCCAGCTTTTTCGGCCCCAGTACCAAGGGCTTCGCCAAACGGGTTGAGCGCATTGACGATGCCGACCGCATTCCCGAGTACGTGGCGCGCGCCTTTGCCACGGCCATGAACGGCCGGCCCGGCCCCGTGGTGCTGGTGCTGCCCGAAGACATGCTGACCCGGATGACCGCGGCCCAGCCTTTGCCGCGCGTGGAGGCGGTGCAGGCCTGGAGTGACCCCGGCTCCTTGCGCACCCTGCGCGAGATGCTATTGGCGTCAAGGCAACCGCTCATCATTGCGGGCGGTGGCGGCTGGACGCCGCAGTCGGCGCAGGCGCTGCAACGCTTTGCCGAGAACTGGAAGCTGCCGGTGGGCAATGCGTTTCGTTTCCAGGACACCTTTGACAACCACCATCCGCTGTATGCCGGCGATGTGGGTATTGGCCTGAACCCCAAACTGGCCGCGCGCATCAAGGCCAGTGATTTGATCATCGCCATCGGGCCGCGTCTGGGCGAAATGACGACCGGCAACTACACCTTGCTGGAGGCGCCGAAACCCAGGCAGAAACTGGTGCACATCCATTCCAGCGCCGAAGAGCTCAATCGGGTCTATCAGGCCGATTTGGCCATTAACGCCACCATGAATGCGGCGGCGCGCTCGCTGGAGGTGCTGACGGCGCCGACCGAAGTGCCGTGGGAGGCGTGGACGGCATCGGCCAACGAGGACTACATCGCCAACCTTGCGCCGCAAAAACTGCCGGGCGACATCGACATGCCCGCCATCGTCGGCCTGCTGCAAAAGCATTTGCCGACAGACGCCGTGCTGACCAATGGTGCGGGCAATTTTGCCAGCTGGGTGCACCGGTTTTTCAGGCACCACGGGCTGGTGAAAGGCCACAAGACGCAGCTGGCACCGACGGTGGGGGCCATGGGCTACGGCGTGCCGGCGGGCATTGCGGCGGCCATCACGACAGGGCGCGTGGCTTTCACCATCGCCGGCGACGGCGACTTTCTGATGAATGGCCAGGAACTGGCCACGGCGGTGCAGCACGGCGCCAAAAGCATCATCGTGCTGCTCAACAACGGCATGTACGGCACCATCCGCATGCACCAGGAAAGGGAATATCCGCAGCACGAGAGCGGCTCCCGATTGAACAACCCGGACTTTGCCGCGCTGGCGCGGGCTTATGGCTATGCCGGTGTGCGCATCACGCAAACGGCTGAGTTTGAAGCCGAACTGCTGGCGGCGCTGGCTCGCCAGGAGGGCACGGTGATCGAGGTGACGCTGGATCCGGAGGTCATCACCACGCGCGGCACGTTGTCGGCCATCACGCAGCATGCGCTGGCCCAGTCGCTACAAAAATCATAGTTGTTCGCGCCCGTTGTATATGGGCTAGAGGCTGATTTTGTTTGTAAAAATAAAAACCGTGCAATGTTGCCATTGCACGGTTTTTTGTTGGCTCACCGGCTCCATCGCGAAGCCGGGGCAGGTTTCAAGCCTGTGAGGCTTATTCCTTGATGTCGACGCCGTAGAAGTTGTGGCGGCCGAACGGGCTGTTCTTGAAGTCAATCACGTTCTTGCGCACCGGCTTGAGCTGCACGGCGTGAGCGATCGTGAACCAGGGCGCCTGTTCCTTGAAGACAACCTGCGCCTGCTGGTAGAGCTTGGTACGCTCAGCCGGGTTGGTGACGGTCTTGGCTTTCAGTACCAGGTCTTCATAAGGCTGATAGCAGAACTTGGCGATGTTGCTGCCGCTGGCCGATTGGGCCGAAGCGCAACCGAGCAAGGTGTACAGAAAATTGTCAGGGTCGCCGTTGTCGCCGGTCCAGCCCAGCATGCCCATCTGGTGCTCGCCGGCCTGTAGGCGCTTGCGGTACTCGCCCCACTCAAAGCTCTTGATCTCGGCGGTCACGCCCACCTTGACCAGGTCGGCCTGCATCAACTCGGCAATGCGCTTGGCATTCGGGTTGTACGGGCGCTGCACCGGCATGGCCCACAAGTCGGTGGTGAAACCGTTGGGGTAGCCAGCGGCTGCCAGCAATTTCTTGGCGGCTTCCGGGTTGTACTCGTCGTCCTTGACGGCGTTGTTGTAGGCGGCCATGGTCGGAGGAATCGGATTTTTGGCGGCAACACCGGTGCCCAGGTACACGCCCTCAACAATGGCTTTCTTGTTGATGGCCATGTTGATGGCCTTGCGCACGCGCACATCGTCGAACGGTTTTTTGGTCGTGTTGTAGGCCATGTAGCCGACGTTCAGGCCAGCCTGCTCAAGCACCTGGACATTGGGGTCCTTGCGGATGGCCTCAAGGTCGGCCGGGTTGGGGTAAGGCATGACATGGCACTCACCCTTTTGCAGCTTGGCCCAGCGCACCGATGCGTCCGGCGTGATCGCGTAGACGAGGTCGTCAATCTTGGCCTTGCCCATAAAGTGCTGTGGGAATGCCTTGAAGCGGATGATCGCGTCTTTCTGGTACTGCACCAGGGAGAAGGGGCCGGTACCGATGGGGTCCTGGTCAATCTTTTCGGGCGTGCCGGCCTTGAGCATGGCGTCGGCGTATTCCTTGGACTGGACCGCCGCGTAAGGCATGGCCAGGTTGGCCAGGAACGGCGCTTCAGGCTTGTCCAGCGTGATCTTGACGGTGTAGTCGTTGATTTTTTCCACGGACTTCAGCAGCTTGGGCATGCCCATGTCGCTGAAGTAGGAGTGGTTGGGGCTGGTGACCTTGAAGAAGGCGTTGTCTTCTTTCCACTGGCGCTCGAACATGAACAGCACGTCGTCGGCATTCATGTCGCGCGTGGGCTTGAAGCTCTTGCTGGTGTTGTGCCATTTCACGCCCTTGCGCAGGTGGAAGGTGTATTCCTTGCCATCGGCGGAAATGTCCCACTTTTCGGCCAGACCCGGAATCACCTTGGTGCCGCCGCGCTCAAACTCCACGATGCGGTTGTAAATGGGTTCGTTGGCATCAAACGAGGTACCCGTGGTGTTGACACCGGGGTAGAAGTTTTCCGGGCTGCCTTCAGAGCAGAACACCAGCGTCTTGGCAGAAACGGGCGAGAGCGCCAGCAGCGCTGGCAGGGCAACAGCGCACAGCAAGGCGCGCTGAATCGGGCGGAGCCGACTTGCACTAGGTTGGGTCTGAATCATTTGACGAACTCCCTTTGGAGGTTAATGCTGCGATGCAGCGGGCTTGCGGCCAGTTTGCACAACACTTGTGGTGCGCGCGCTCCGGTCATTGAATACGTGGCCCGGGACAGATGCAAGGTGTGCACCATGTCCCAGCTCACGCGGCGAGAAAATTTTCGGCATAGTGGCAGGCCACTTGCCGGTCGGCCACGGCGCGCAGCAAGGGCCTTTCGGCGCGGCAGCGATCGGTCACGTGGGGACAACGGGTTGAGAACACGCAGCCGCTGGGCGGATTGAGCGGCGAGGGCAGTTCGCCCTTGAGCACGATGCGCTGCTTGATGCCGGTGCTGCCCGCCAGGCCCGGTGTGGACGCCAGCAAGGCCTGGGTGTAGGGATGCAGGGGCCGGGCAAAGATGGCGCTTTTTTCGCCTTGCTCGACCGCATGGCCCAGGTACATCACCAGCACATCGTGGGCGATATGGCGTACCACGCCCAGGTCGTGCGAGATAAACAGATAGGCCAGCCCCATGGACTGCTGCAGGTCGGCCAGCAGGTTGAGCACCTGGGCCTGAATCGACACGTCAAGCGCCGACACCGGTTCGTCGGCGACCACCAGCGTGGGATTGAGCATCAGCGCGCGCGCAATCGCAATACGCTGGCGCTGCCCGCCCGAAAACATGTGCGGGTAACGGTCGTAATGCTCGGGGCGCAGGCCCACCCTGGCCAGCATGGCGCGCGCCTTTTCTGCGCGCTCGGCCGCAGTCAGGGTGGTATTGATTTCGAGCGGCGCCTCCAGAATGGCACCGATTTTTTTGCGCGGATTCAGCGACCCATAGGGGTTCTGAAACACCAGCTGCACGGCTTTGCGCAGGCCCAGGCGTTCTTCATGCGGCGCATGGATGGCATCAATGCCCTTGATGCGCAACTGGCCAGCGGTAGGCATTTCAATCAGCGAGACCATGCGGGCCAGCGTGGACTTGCCGCAGCCCGATTCGCCCACCACGGCCAGGGTCTTGCCGGCGTGGACCGTAAAGGACACGCCGCCAACGGCTTGCAAGTGGTC
>DASXRN010000403.1:0-6203 GCA_036506595.1 Polaromonas sp.
CGTGGGCGGCGCCGGCCTGTGGTGGTGGGCTTCGCAGCAGGCTGCCTCGGCGCCGGCGGCGCGCGCCTGAGCGCGGTGAACTGCGGGGGATGACGGCTCGTTTCCCGCCCCGCGCAAGAAGGCCGGTGCGACCGGCGCGACCGGTTTGCGCCGGCTGTTGCTTTTTGGGTCGCAGGGGGGCAGACTGACACGGTGTACCGATTTCGCCGCCCCTTGCCAGGGGGCTGAAAGCGAGCGCAGCGATGAAAGAAAAAGAGCTTCGGTTGGCCATCGTTTTCTTCGGCGGCGTATCGCTGGCGATTTACCAGCACGGCATTAACCGCGAAATCCTGAATCTGGTCAGAGCGTCAAAAATCTGCCACAGGGATAAATCCTATGAAAGCGATGAGAAATCAGCGTCTGGCTTTCATGACTATTACCCTGATGAGCCGGCAAGCTCGACCGGAGACGTCTACCTCGAATTCCTGGAAACCCTTGGGCGGGACGTTGATCTTCGGGTCATCGTGGACGTCATCGCGGGAGCCTCCGCAGGCGGCATTAACGGCGTGGCCCTGGCCACGGCGCTGGCCCATGATCTGAGTCTGGCGCCTGTCACCGACATGTGGCTGACCGAAGCCGATATGCTCAATCTGCTGGCGCCCGAGAGCAGGGCGCGACTCTGGAGCAAATGGTATTTCTTGCCGTTGGTGCGCCCTTTGCTGACCCGGCTCGACCGCGAAGGCTTGCTGCCCGGCAAAGCCGACGCCGAGATGAAGGAGCGGATCTCGGTTTTCCTGCGCTCTCGCTGGTTCAGGCCACCGCTGGACGGTCGCCGCATGACCATGCTGATGCTGGATGGCCTCACGGCGATGGGGAAGTCCGGCTTGGCTTCGGAATCGCTGTTGCCCACGGGGACAAGGCTTGACCTTCTGGTCACCGCGACCGATTTCAGGGGGCTCCAGCGACCGATTTTCATCCACGACCCGCCGGTCGCACATGAAAGGGAGCATCGCCAACTTCTGCGCTTCAGCCTGGACCATCGCAGAACAGGACATCTGGAGAGCGACTTCGACGTCGACAATCTCCCGTCTCTGGCCTTTGCATGCCGCGCTTCGGCTTCATATCCCGGGGCGTTTCCACCGGCCCAGATCCGTGAGATCGACGACATTCTGGCCGAACGCCACAGGCCGTGGCCGGCGCGCACCCACTTCCTGGATCGCAATTTCCGGCGCTACCGTGAGCAGGGCGAAAACCCCGAGGACGCGGTGCTGGTCGACGGCAGCGTTCTGGACAACAAGCCGATCACGGCCTGTGTGGAGGCAATCCGCACCCATGGCGCCTTCCGTGAAGTGGATCGCCGCCTGATCTACATAGACCCGCGTCCCAGTCGCGACAAAGTGGCGGCAGGCAGGGGTGTTCCGGGTTTTTTCGCCACTTTGCGCGGGGCGCTCTCGGACCTGCCTCGCCACGACCCCGTCTACAACGAACTGGCGGTGATCAGTCGGTACAACCGGCAGGCGCGGCGCTTGAAGGCTGCGATCCTCGACGCCCGATCCCATGTCGCCAGGATGATCGAAGACTTGACCGAAGGCGGTCTCAGGGGCAAGTTCACGACCGACGACTTGCGGCACTGGCGGCTCTCATCCACCCAGGAGCTGTCCGGCACGGCGATCGTCTATGACGCGTGGATGCGTTCTCTTATTCTCGAAGGCGTGGATTTCATCGTTCATGTCATTGTCAGTGCCTGCCAGTACGCCATAGATTCGCGGGAAGCGCGCCGCGTCCAGGAGACCGTCGAGGCATGGGCCAGAAATCAGGGAATCATCGCCGCCAGCTACTCGATGCCGCAAGATGTTTACGAGTATTCCGGGTTACCGAAGTTTGCGAGAGTCGTTGGGGATTTTGGAGTTATCTACAAAAAGAGACGATTGAATTTTGTACTGCATGAAATCAATGATCTCTATCAAGATATTCAGCCGGATGGTTCCGGTGCGGTCAATCCTGAATCGCTGGATCTTTTGAAGTTAAAGGTGCAAAAATGCCTTGACGATTTGTCGGTTTATGACGATATCGGTTTTTTGAGTCGTCAGGCCGTTTCCATGTGTCGAAAGTTGTTCGTTGGGAGGTTTGCCGCAGAAAAGGCAAACATGATTTCTGCCGATATCGATTTTCTTGGCCAGGATGACATCGATGAAATATCGAAACTGGTCGCAAGGCTGGGCGAGGAATGCGACATGGAGCGGTCCATGGACAATGCGGATGCCGTCATGGCATCTCCATTGCTTCTGAATCTCGGTGAGCGCAGTCGCATTGCGATACTCACCGGATACCTGGGCTATTTTTACTGGGACATCATCCTGCGTCCAACGGCCAGTGCCCTGTCATTGGATGCAGGCCCGATGGAGGAAATTCTGATAGACCGCATCAGCCCTGACGATGCAACCACCATCACGCTTCGCGATCGCAAGAACGTTTTGCTTGGCGGGTCGTTCGCCGGCTTTGGCGGCTTTCTCAGCCGCTCCATTCGTGAAAATGACTATTTGTGGGGCCGGCTCCACGCGGTAGACAGGCTCTTCGATATTCTGGCCAGCACGGTTCCGGCGAACAGGCGCGGCGATTTTGATATCGGCGCCCTGAAAAAAAGCGCGTTCGGGAAGGTGCTTGAGGAGGAGGCCAAGCGGCTCAGGTTCATCCCGGAGTTGATGGCCCAACTCAGGGAGGCCGTCGCGCACCTTTGACACTATCCACGGACGCCAGCGCCGCCGCTTGTCGACGGTCCCCGTCCCGTCTGCTGGCGCCGGGGTGGGGACAGGGTTTGTCCGGAGGAAACAAGACTTGCGGTCACGCGTCGGCTTGTTCATAATTACGCGTAATTACTTGAAATTACCACCGTGATTTGCGGCGGTGACGGAAAGTCAGCCCAGGTGACCACCATAAAGGAGTCCATGCCATGCGTCTTGTCCAGAGTTCATTGCACCAGGAAGTTGCCGGCACCTTGCGCGAGCAGATTTTTGCGGGCCAGTTCGCGCCGGGCAGCTTTCTGGATGAGGTCGCCCTGTGCGAGCAGCTGGAAATCTCGCGCACGCCGCTGCGCGAGGCGCTCAAGGTCTTGACCGCAGAGGGGTTGCTGCGCCACGAGCCGCGGCGCGGCTGCTTCGTCAATGAAGTGACCGAGCAGGACCTGGACGATATTTTCCCGGTGATCGCGCTGCTGGAAGGGCGCTGTGCCTATGAGGCGGCGCGCAATGCCAGCGATGCCGACCTGGCGGCGCTCACCACGCTGCATGAGCGGCTGGCCGGCCACGCGCAGGCCGGCCGCATCAATGACTATTACGCGGTGAACTTCGCGATTCACGAGGCCATTATTTTGCTGGCCAACAACCGCTGGCTGGCGCAAGCGATTGCCGATTTGCGCAAGATTTTGAAACTGGCACGCTTGCAGTCGCTGCAGGCGCCGGGCCGGCTGGCGCAAAGCCTGTCCGAGCACATGACCGTGTTTGCCGCGCTGAAAAGCCGCGACAGCGAAGGCGCCGAGGCCGCCATGCGCACCCATTTGACGCGCCAGCGCGAAGCCTTGCGCGACTTGGCCCGCAACCAGCGCTCGCGGGTGGCGTCATGAGCGCGGCAGATTGGCTTAACCGCAGCGTGTCACGTCTTGCCGGCGAGAAAAACTCATCAAAAACACCTGCAGCTCCCGAATCCAATGTGCAGGCTGCTCCTAAAAAGATAGTGCTTGCAGCCTTGCCCGAGGCCTTGCCGGCCGGCCGCTCGACCCGCGAGCGGCTCAAGGCCACGCTGCGGCAAAAGGAGGAAGCCCTGTCGCCGCGCGTATTGCGCCGTACGCTGGAGGAGTTGAAGGCGATTGTCGACCCGCAGGTCAGCGAGGTCGAAGGCGGACGCCGGGCCAAGGGCGTGGCCGGCTGGTATGCCGGCGCCACCTTGAACGAGCGTCGCGACATGTGGCTGCTGATGAGCGAGCAGTTCGTCGCCGATGCGCACAAGGTCAAGCTGGCGCAGGCCCAGTTTGCCGCTGCGGTAGGCACGCCCGATGAGGCGGTGGCCGAGGTCCGTTATCGCCGCGCCACGGTGTCGCCGCGCCGGCGTTTGCTGCAGCGCTTCAGTGCCTTCCCCGAGGGCATTCGCTTCCTGGTGGACCTGCGCGCCGACATGCTGCCCTACCTGAAGGCGGACAAGCGCCTGCAGGCCCTCGATGTCGAGATGGAGTACATGTTCTCGACCTGGTTTGACGTGGGTTTTCTGGACCTGCGCCGCATCAGCTGGGATTCGCCCGCATCGCTGATCGAAAAGTTGATCAAGTACGAGGCGGTGCATGACATCAAGAGCTGGGCCGATGTGAAGAACCGGCTCGACAGCGACCGCCGCTGCTATGGCTTTTTTCATCCCCGCCTGCCCGATGATCCGCTGATTTTTGTGGAGGTCGCGCTGATCGACACGATGGCGCAGGGCATCACGCCCTTGCTCGACGAATCGGCTGACGCAGCCGACGTGAACAAGGCCACCACCGCAATTTTCTACTCCATCAGCAACACGCAGCTGGGCTTGCGCGGCGTGAGTTTTGGGGACTCCCTGATCAAGCGCGTGGTCGAAACGCTCAAGGAAGAGTTTCCAAGGCTCAAGACCTTTGCCACGCTTTCGCCGATTCCAGGCTTTCGCAGCTGGCTGGGCAAGCATGCGACCGCCATGCTGGAAAAGCTGGACGACAAGGCGCGCGCGGCGCTGGGCCGGGCGGTGGGGTTTGATCCGCCCACCGCAGGGCATTTGCTGCGTGCCGCCGACGATGCGCTGAACCTGGCCGAGAAATCGCCCGTGCGCTTGATGCTGCTGCAATGCGCGGCGCATTACCTCGGGCAGGCACTGGAAGAGGGCAAGCCCATCGATCCGGTAGCGCGCTTTCACCTGGGCAATGGTGCGCGCGTCGAACGGCTCAACTGGGCCGGTGACCCCTCGCCCAAAGGCCTCAAGCAGTCTTACGGCCTGATGGTGAATTACCTTTACGACCTCAAGCGCCTGGACAAGCACCGGGCGCAGCTGGCGCAGGGAAAAATACCGGTGTCCAGCAGTATCGAGGACTTGCGTATTTAGGACTTATCCGTGCGCCTGGTGGGGTTCGGTCGGGTGTGACTTCGTTTTTTTTGATTCAACAACGACAGGAGACAACAATGACATTCAGCTTTCAAGCAAAGGCTTCCCGACGCGAGGTGCTGCGTGCTGGCGCGGCCGGCCTTGCCGTGCTTTCCCTGGGCAGCCAGGCTCAGCCGGGCTGGCCCGCCAGGCCGGTCACGGTGGTGGTGCCTTTTCCGGCAGGTGGCGGCACCGATGCCTTTGCCCGGCCCTTGTCGAGCCAGTTTGCCCGCTTGACCGGCAAGCCGCTCATCATCGACAACCGCGGCGGCGCCGGCGGCACGCTGGGTGCCAGCATTGCGGCCAAGGCGCAACCCGATGGTTACACCCTGTTCATGGGGGCGGTCCACCATGCCATTGCGCCGTCCATGTATCCCAAGCTGGACTACGACATCCAGAAAGATTTTGTGCCGCTGGCCCTGGTGGCCAACGTGCCGCAGGTCGTGGTGGTCAACCCGAAACGTGCTGAAACGCAAAACCTCAAGGCCTTTATCGAGTACGCCCGCAAAAACCCGGGCAAGCTCAACTACGCCTCCGCCGGTGCCGGCACGTCGCACCATCTGGCCGGCGAGCTGTTCAAGCAGCAGACCAAAACCTTCATCACGCACATTCCTTACCGCGGTGCCGGCCCGGCCTTGCAGGACCTGATCTCCGGCAATGTTGACATGATGTTTGACGGCCTGGGCTCTTCTGCGGCGCACATCAAGGGTGGCCGCATCAAGGCCCTGATGGTGTCGGGCAGCAAGCGCAACCCGGCCTTCCCGGATGTGCCTTGCGCCACTGAGGTCGGCCTGCCCGAGTACACCGTGACCACCTGGTATGGCATGTGGGCTCCCAAGGGCACGCCGGCCGATGTGCAGGCGCGCATCGTGGAAGAACTGCGCAAGGCGGCCGCCACCGATGAGCTCAAGACCATCTGGGCCAACAACGGCGCCGAGTTTGGCAACCTGACACCGCAGCAGTTCGGCAGCTTTGTCAGTGCTGAAGTCAAGCGCTGGGCCGCCGTGGTCAAGGAATCCGGGGCCAAGCTGGAGTAGATATGGCCCCCACGCTCGTCACTTCGTGTACTTCGCTGCCCCCCG
>DASXRN010000404.1:0-14404 GCA_036506595.1 Polaromonas sp.
TTCACCTCACCCAAGGCGATCCCGATGCTGCGCGACGCCGAAGAGGTGATGGGCCGCATACGCCGCGTTCCGGGCGTCGAATACACGGTGCTGGTGCCCAACCTGCGTGGCGCCGAACGCGCGCTCGAATCGCGCGCCGATGAGCTCAACCTGGTGATGTCCACCTCCGAGACACACAACCTGGCCAACCTGCGCATGCCCATGGCGCACAGCTTCGCGGCGCTGTCGGAAGTGATTCAGCAGGTTGACGGAAAAACGCCTATCAACGTTTCACTGTCCTGCTGCTTTGGCTGCCCGATGGAAGGCGATGTGCCGCAGGAAAGCGTGCTGGCCTGGGTCAACCGCTTTGCCGACCTGGGCGTGCGCGGCGTCACGATTTGCGACACCACCGGCATGGCGCACCCGACCCAGGTCAGCCGCATGGTGGAGGCGCTGCAGCAGCGCTTTGAGCGATTGCAACTGACGCTGCACTTTCACAACACGCGCGGCATGGGCCTGGCCAATGTGCTGGCCGCGGTGCAAGGCGGCATCACGCGCTTCGACGGCTCGCTCGGTGGCCTGGGCGGCTGCCCCTATGCGCCCGGTGCCAGCGGCAACATCAGCAGCGAAGACGCCATCCACATGCTGGCCGCCATGGGCTACGACACCGGCATTGATTTGCCCAGGCTGCTGGAAGTGGCGCGGCAAATGCCGAACATCGTCGGCCACGAGGTGCCTGGCCAGGTGGCCAAGGCCGGTCGCATCAGCGATCTGCACGCGCCCCCCTCTTACGTCGCCGAACTGAGGGCGGCCCAGACATGATCGACCACCTTGACCATCTGGTGCTGACCACCGGGGATGAAGCGGCCTGCGTGGACTTCTACACCCGGGTGCTGGGCATGACGCTGGAAAGCTTTGTCGGTGGCACGCCGCCCGTCACACGCAAGGCCTTCAAGTTCGGCAACCAGAAAATCAACCTGCATGTCAAGGGCGCCGAGTTCGAACCCAAGGCGCATGTGCCGCTGCCGGGTGCGCTGGATTTATGTTTCATCGCCAGCGTGCCGTTGCAGCAGGTGATCGAACGGCTGGAGCGGGAACACTGGCCGATTGTCGAAGGGCCTGTTTTACGCACCGGCGCCACGCAAAAAATCCGCTCGGTTTACGTGCGCGACCCCGACCTCAACCTGATCGAAATTTCAGAACTGGCCTGAACAGGCATCCATCACCATTCCAGGAGACAAAAATGACTTTCATTTCCCGCAGAACCCTTGTAACCGTTGCCGGCCTTGCCGCTGCCTCATGGCTGAACCCGGTGCGCGCGCAGCTCGCAGGCAAGCCGGTCACCCTGATCGTTCCCGCGGCGGCCGGCGGCACCACGGACATCGCGGCGCGCATGCTGGCCGAACCGCTGGGGCGGATTTTGCAGACCTCGGTCGTCGTGGACAACCGGGGCGGCGGCAACGGCAACATTGCCGGCCAGATCGTCGCGCGCGGACCGGCCGACGGAACCAGCCTGCTGGTGCAGTATTCAGGTTACCAGTGCATCACACCGCTGATCCAGCCGGCGGCCGGCTTTGACCCGGCCACCAACCTCAAGCCGCTGGGCCATCTGATCGACGCGCCGCAACTGATGGTGGTACGCGCTAACTTTCCGGCCGACAGCTTCGCGGATTTTCTCAAATACGTCAAAGCCAATCCCGGCAAGGTCAACTACGCGTCCAGCGGCAACGGATCACTGCAGCATGTCACGACCGAGCTGCTGAAGGACCTGACCAAAACCTTCATGGTGCACATCCCTTACCGCGGCACGGGCCCGGCACTGAACGACCTGCTGGCCGGCACGGTGGACTGCACCATCACCACGCCGCCGCCACTGCTGCCACACATCCGTGCCGGCAAGCTCAAAGCGCTGATGGTGACCGGTCGCACGCGACTGGCCGCACTGCCCAATGTGCAGACCGCGACCGAGATGGGAGTGCCGCTGGTGGCGTCTTCCTGGTTTGCGGTCTACGGCCCGACGGGTCTGTCTGCGGACCTGCAGAATCGCCTCTCCCTGGCCATCCGGCAGGTGGTCGAATCGGACAACTTCAGGAAACGCGCCGAGGAACAGGGCGCAAAGGCGATCGCCATGAATGGCACGGAACTGGATGCGCTGGGTACCAACGAACGCAAGATGTGGGGACGCATCGTCAAGCTGGCCAACATCAAGGCCGACTGAAAGCGAGGCCTTATCAGCAGCCACTCCTGATCCGAAAGCACCTTGTGCAGGGCCTGAGGCCATGCACAAGGTGCTTTGTCGTTTTCAGTCCCGATCAGCTCAGCTCGGCAATCAGGTCAATGTACTGCTGCATGGCATCGTCCTGCGAGGTGCCTTTGAGGTTGTTCCAGGCCTCCCACTTGGCCCTGGCCACCATTTCGCTGAAGCCGGGTTTCTTCTCGGTGTTGTCGCCGGTGCTGCCCTGCTTGTACAGCGCGTAAATTTTCAAGAGCGCCGCGTTGTCGGGACGCTCGCTGAGGTTTTTGGAATCGGCCATGGCCTTGTCGAAAGCGGCTTTCAGGTCTGACATGAGAATGCTCCGTTTTTAGAAGTTGATCACCAAAGAGGGTGCTCGGGGTAACTGCCCGGTATCTTAGCCATACACTTCCTTGCAAAATAGAGGTTTGCCCCCACGCTTTTCACTGCGTGTAATGCGCTGCCCCCCGAGGGGGCTAATTTTCCTAGGGGCGGCCCGGCGGAAAATTGTCAGCCCCGCTTGATTTAATCATTTTGGAAGTGTTCATGGTCACACGCATTACGGTCCAGACAGCTGGAAAACAAGCCGCCCGAAAAGTGGCAAAAAACGTCCAGAAAAATGTCACGCGGGCTGTCTCTGGCACCCTGGGGCTGTCGGGCGAACGCATGAGCAAGGTGGACACCGCCTGGCTGCGCATGGACAGCGCGGCCAACCTCATGATGATTGTGGGCGTGTGGCAGCTCACACCAGGCGTCAAGCATGCAGCGGTGTGCGAGCGCATCGAAAACAGCCTGCTCAAATATGACCGTTTCAAGCAGCGCGTGATGGAAGACGCGGCCGGAGCCACCTGGGTGAACGACCGCAACTTTGACCTGGCCAACCATGTGGTGCTGGAGCAGCTGCCCAAGTCAGCGAAGGGCGCAGAAGGCGGACAGCAGGAAGCCCTGCAGGACCGCGTGGCCGAGCTGGCCATGCAGCCGCTGGACCCGAAGCGCCCACTCTGGCAAATCCACCTGATTGAGGACTACACCGGCCCGGACGGCATCAAGGGCAGCGCCATGATTGTGCGCATTCACCACTGCATTGCCGACGGCATTGCGCTGATCTCGGTGACCATGTCGCTGGTCGATGGCGGTGCGCCACCCCCCGAGCGCCGCAAAAAAGAGGCCAGGGCCAACGGTGCCGAAGACTGGCTCACTGACCTATTTCGCGACACCTTGCTCAAGCCCTTTACCGACATCACGGTGAAAGCACTGGGGGCTGTAGGCGAAGGCGCGGCCCGCTCGCTGGGCATACTCGGTGACCCGAAAAAAGGCATGGAACAAGGCATGAGTGGCTCCATGGACATGGCCAAGGTGCTGCTGCAGGTGCTCAAGGACAGCGCCGCGCTGGCCTTGATGCCCGATGACTCGAAAACCCGGCTCAAGGGCAAGCCCGGCGGGGCCAAGAAAGTCGCCTGGTGCCAGCCGATTCCGCTGGACGAGGTCAAGGCCGTCGGCAAGGCGCTCAATTGCTCCATCAACGACGTGCTGCTGAGCTGCGTGGCCGGTGCGCTGGGCGAGTATTTGAAGTCGCACGGCGACGATGTGGCCGGCCAGCAAATCCGCGCCATGGTGCCGGTGAACCTGCGCCCCCTGGAGCAGGCCCACCAGTTGGGCAACCGCTTTGGCCTGGTGCCGCTGGTGCTGCCGATTGGCGTCGAGAACCCGATCGAGCGCGTCTACGAAGTGCGCCGCCGCATGGCGGCCTTGAAGGGCAGCTACCAGCCGCTGCTGGCCTTCAGCCTGCTGGCCGTGGCGGGCCTGTTGATCAAGCCTGCGCAGGACGTGATGCTGAACCTCTTCGCAAAAAAAACCACCGCCGTGATGACCAACGTGCCGGGCCCGCGCGAAAAGCTCAAATTCTGCGGCTCCACGCTGGAGCAAAGCATGTTCTGGGTACCGCAGTCGGGCGACGTGGGCCTCGGCGTGTCGATCTTGAGCTATGGCGGCGGCGTGCAGTTTGGTGTCATCACCGACAGCGCCCTGTGCCCGGATCCGCAGCGCATCATTGACGAGTTTGTGCCCGAGTTTGCCAAGCTGTCCATCGTGACCTTGATGCTGCCCTGGGGTGAATAGCCGTTAGCCACCAAGCCATCCAGGCCTCAAGCCCTTGATACACGGGCGAAAACAGCTATAGTTTTAATAGCATCAAACCGCAAAACGCCTTGAGGCTATCTCCAGCAGGCCATCAAAAATCAGGCTTTCCACCAGTTCGAAATGGCCGCTCATGCTGGGGGCCATCTTCCAGCCGGCACCGCCGGTCATGATGCATTCGGGCGCTTCGCCGCAGTGGCGCGTGACGTTCTCCACCATGCGCTGCACGGCACCGGCAATCGCAAAAGTGCCGCCGCTGGTCAGCGCGTCACTGGTGTTGGTGGGGAAATCGCGCACTTCGCCCGTCGGCACATGCAGGCCGGCCGTGCCCGATTCCAGCGCGCGCAGCATGATGCCGTGGCCGGGCAGGATGATGCCGCCCAAAAATTTGCCGTCAGCATCAATCGCCTCGACCGTCACGGCCGTGCCCACCATGACCACCACACAGGGCTTGCGAATACCGCGCGCCAGCAGCCGGTGGTGCGCGCCAATCATGGCCACCCAGCGGTCGGCGCCCAGCCGCGCCGGATGGTCGTAGCCATTGGTCAGGCCGGCCTCCTGCGGGCTGGACACAACCCAGCGCGGGCTCACATCCCACAGCTCCATCTGCTCGGCCACGCGGCGCTTGATGGCATCACCTGCCACAATGCAACCCAGAATCTGGTTGGGCGCGGGCATCGCGCTCCATTCGTCCTCGGCGAGTTTGTCGATGTTTTCCAGAAACACTGCCCCATGCGCCAGCAGTTTGGCCCCCGCCACGGGGGCTTCATACTGGGCCCATTTCAAGCGGGTGTTACCCACGTCAAGCGCTAGAAAAGTCATTTGGCTGGATTATGAACAGATTTTCCGTGCGCCGGCATCTGGATTCCTAGATCAGGCCAAACCAGCAAGCCCGCTGAATGGCCGCCAGTTTGTTGTCCACCTTGAGCTTGGTCATCGCATTCGACAGATGAAAGTTCACGGTGCGTTCGCTGCAAACAAGCGTTTCACCGCATTCGCGCGCCGTCATGCCCTGAAAAGCCAGGCTCAGGCACTCCAGTTCACGCGGGCTCAAGGGGCTGCGCGCCTCGGCCAGCGCCCGCTTCAGCAAAGGCCAGACATTGAGGGCCGACCAGACCAACTGCGCCGCCTCGCTGCGGTCATGCCACTGGCGCGGGCTGAACAGGTAGCACTCGAAAGCGCGCCCTACGGTTAACGGAAACGCGATCCGCACGACGCTCTGGTAGCCATGGGCCAGCCAGAGCCTGCGCCAACGCCCGAGGTTCTCAAAAGCGGACTTGGAAATATCCTGCCAGGCCACAAGGGGCGCATCGGAATCACGCCAGGGTGCGCCAAAATCACGGCTTTCGGCCAGCGCTTCTGCGGCATCCAGCAGTCGCGGCGGATGCAGGGCCAGTACCAGCCTGTCATCATGGCCCGCAAAAGGATCGGGGCCCAGCACCATTAGCGCTTCCACTGAAAACTCACGCAAGGCGCACAGCCAGTCGCTGATGACGCCGTCCAGACTCACACTGTCAAAATTAGCAGGTAGTTGCATTAGCTCGCCCAAGAAAGAACACGCACAATACAGCCAAATGCCAAATGCGTCACCCATCAGGTTAGCGATTGTGCAGAAGAGGCCTCTAAAGTGAGAAGCCCCCGCTCCAATGCGTGGCTTGCACCGCCCCCCTTGCTCCAGCGGCTGCGTGAGGAGTTGATACTCGCACCCCTGGAGCCGATTTTGCATCCGTCACCCAAGCGTCTGTGGTGGCTGGGCTTGTCTTTTCTCTCCGGCAACGCCCTGTTTGCCTGGATATGGTCAGCGTGGCTGCCGCAACCCTATGAAAGCCTGCCGCTACGGGCCATCGCCAGCGTGCTGGGCTATAGCCTGATGACGCGCCGCGTCAACCACGACCCGCGCAGCCGCCTCACGCAAAGTGTTTTTGGCTTGGTGTTTTGGCTTGAGCTGCCGGTTTTTTTCAGCTGGATGTATTTGTGCAACGGCTGCAACACGGCATGGCTGGCCACGATGGCGGCGATGGTGCTGATTTATTACCACGTCACCGACTGGCGCCTGGCCACCCTGGGCATGATCACGGGCGGTTTGCTGGCGTGGCTGCTGTTCCAGCGCTTCGGGCCGGCAGTCCCCTCGCTGCCGGAAAGCCAGCGCACCGTCCACGCGGTGGTGCTTGCGTTTGCCTGGTCGGTGGCACTGGTGCTCAGCCTGTCGTCTGCCAACCTGCGGCGGGAGCAACTCGCCAACGCCCTCGCCACCATGGGCATCATGGCGCATGAGTTGCGCACACCGCTGTCAACCGCAGCCCTGATTGGAGACGCGATTCAGCTGGAGGTACAGCGCCAGCCCGACAACCCCCGCGCGCTGCAACTGGACAAGCTGGCCTTGCGCCTGCACACACTGGTTCGCAACATGAACCACCAGATCGATACGCAGATCGCCAACGCCAAACTGCTGCAGCTGCCACGCTATACCGAACAGCTTTCAGCCGCCAAACTCGTCACCGATGTCGTGGCGGCCTATCCCTACCAGTCCAGTCGCCAGCGGGAATGCGTGCAGGTGCTGATTCATGCTGACTTTGTGTTCCGGTCTTCCGCCAGCCAGTTCTCCCAGGTATTGGACAACCTGATCAAAAATGCCTTGCACTCGTTGATGGCGGCTGACTCCCAGTACGCTCACGGCGCGCTACGCATCGAAGTCGGCGTGCATAACAAGCGCGGCCGCATCGTCGTGGCAGACGAGGGCATGGGGATTGAAGCCAGCATGCTGCCAAAGATTTTTAAACCTTTTTTCTCCAGCAACCATGGCGCCGGGCACGGCCTTGGCCTGGCTTTTTGCCAGCAGGTGGTGCAAAGTGCCGGCGGCAATATTCACGCGAAATCAAAATATGCCATCGGCGCCATTTTTACCATTGAGTTGCCCGTTGCTGGCTGATAGCCTTGCACAAAGCCCATCTTGACAGCCTTTATTTGAACGAGCCAACCATGTCTTTTGCACTTTATCGCCGCCCTGGGGGCGTGGTCTTTCTGGATGACGATCCGGACTACCTGGAAATGCTGGCCGAAGTGATGCCGCCGGACTGGTACGCCCGTCTGTTCCTGCGCCCCGTGGACTGCATCAACGCCCTGCAGCAGGAGCCCCCGCGCTGGGAGGCAGACGCCTGGCAGCAACAGGAAATCATCAACCAGTGGCGCGAAGGCGCGGCCTTGATCCCGCAAATCCTGCGCTACTGGCGTGAAGACGGCGCTACACGCTTTGCACTCACCCAGGTTTGTGTGGTGGACTATTCCATGCCCGCCATGAGTGGACTGAGGGCTTTAAGCGAGTTGACGGACTGGTCGGGCTCGCGGGTTTTGCTGACCGGCCGTGCCGACGAGCAACTCGCCGTCTCCGCCTTCAACCGCGGGCTGATCGAGCAATTCATTCCCAAGCAATCCCCGGAGATTCGCCTGCGCCTGACCGACGCCATCCAAGGCCTGTTGCGGCTGCCCGATGCCCGGCATCAGCAGACCTGGCGCGCCACCCTGACGCGTGAGCAGCATGCACTGCTGTGCAACCCGTCCATCGCCCAGGCACTGGAAGAGCTTGCGCTCAAGCAGGGCTGGATAGAGCATGTCGTCATAGGCGCGCCCTTTGGCGTACTCGGGCTTGACCGCAAGGGCGGCGTGAGCTGGCTGCAGCTGGAGCCCGGCGAAAAGCTGCCGGAACTCGCCGAAATGGCCGAGTCCCAGGGATGCGACGCACAGACCGTTCAAGACATTCGGGCCGGCAAAAAACTGATTGACCTGGAATTGCAACTGGCACTCGGTGCCAGCCACAAATCACAGCCCCGCCAGGCATTTGCCATAGCCGGCGAGCCGGCGTTTCTGTACGCCGCCCTTTTTACGGTCAACGAGACCTTCAGCCCTGGCTTCATGAACAGTCACGAGCGTTTTATAGCGACCAGCGGCGAGCGAAAACTGCAGGATTAGCTGTCTGCCTGGCCGGCGCGGGCACGCCGCGCAATCGGCCAGTCCCAGGGTTTGACGATAGGGGCAATTTCGCGGGCCGCCGCCTCCACGTGGTCCAGCTCCGAATCCATGAGGCCCGCATTCAGTGTGAGCCGCATCATGGCACGTTTGCTGCTGGTGGCCGGCGCGCAGAACATGGACGAAAACACATTACGCTCCTCCAGCCGGTCACGCAGCACCATGGTGTCGCACTCCATGCCGACTTCCAGCGCAATGATTTGCTGGCTGCCCTGATGAATCGGGTAGCCGAGATCGCTCAGGCTGGCACGCAAGCGCCGGGTGTTCGCATGCAGGCGAGCCCTCGCGTCGTCGCTCCGGCGAATCAGCTCCAGCGTGGCGGCCAGCCCGGCAACTTCGTGCGGCAGCAGGCTGGAGCTGAAGATGTTCGGGAAACTCGAACACAGAATGTAGTAGCGCATGTGCGCCGGCGCGGTGAAGAAGCCGGCACGCCCGGCAAAGGCCTTGGCCAGGCTGGCGGTGATGAAGTGCACCCGCTCCGACAGGCCCAGCTCCGCGCACAGGCCGGCTCCCCCGGGACCATGGGTACCCAGCGAATGGGATTCATCGACCAGGATCATGCAGCCACCCTGCTCGGCCACCTCCACCACCTCCACCAGCGGGCAGAGGGCGCCGGTGGTGCTGTAAACCGAATCCACCACCACAATGCCGGGGCCGTGTTTGCTAATCATGCGTGCAAGGTGCGCAGGGTCGTTATGCCGAAACGCAACAGCGGGCGCGCGCGCTGCATGGGCCCCTTCCCACAGGGAGGCGTGGGCCAGCGTATCCAGGTAGACCGGCGTCTGCGCATCGGCAATGGCCTGCAACAGGCCGACGTTGGCCGCGTAGCCTGACTGGCAGATAAAGCCATCGTCCTTGCCCACCCAGCCGGCCAGCGCCATCTCCAGCGCACGCGTGGGGTGCTGGTTCATGTGGAATACGCCGGACTGGACCACGAACTCCTGGTCTTTGCGCAAGGCGTCCACCTGCGCCTGGACAATGTGCGGATGCCCGGTGATGCTGAGGTAGTCATTGCCATCGAGCCGAATGGCGTTGGGGCCAGGCGTTTTGCCGTGCAGCATGAATTTGCCACCCCACTGCTGATCCCACCGTGGGGTGAAATCCCGGGCAATGCGCTGAGTCAGCTGGTGGCCGAGATCAGGGTTGCGAGGTGCCCTGGCGGCAGCGGAAAGTTTGCGTTCAAGTACTTGCATGGGGTTGCTCCATTGATTAAGGGAGACCCATTGAAAACCTTCGCACAAACTGATACGCCTTACCCCCTGTCAGAATTGACAGGGATCAGACCAAGACCTCGCTTTCACAAACCATAAAGCGAACTATTTGATTACAATAAAATGTAACAAGTCGATTTCACCGGCCATATACGCAACAAAATGTAGCGCGCCACGTGGTAGAAAAACACCGTAGAAAATCAACCCTGCCGCCACGGCAGCCCCGAAAACCGCCAGCCCCCTTTTCTGCCGCGCTGTGCATGTTCATCGGGGTCGCCTTCAAAGCCTTCAAGGATGTTGTAGGCCTGCATGCCCAGCTCGGTCGCGCGTTTGGCCGTGGCGATGGAGCGCACGCCGCTGCGGCACAACATCACCACCTTTTTGCCGGCGGGCACGGCCGCCTTGAGTTGCTCGTCAAAGGCCGGGTTCAGGGCCATGCCGGGCCATTGCTTCCAGGCCAGCGGCACGGCGCCGGGGATAAAGCCGACCCACTCACGTTCGGCATCGGTGCGCACGTCGACCAGCACGGCCTCGCCCGACTGCCACCAGGCGCAGGCCAGTTGCGGCGACACGTCGCCGGCGTAGCCTTGGGCGGGGCGGGGCTGCATCAGGACGTTGCGATGCCCGGCGTCGCCCTGTGAGGCTCCGGCATCGTGGCGCAGGCCCGAGCTGAGGTTGGCGGGCACGGCTTCGTCGATGCGCTTGGGTTTGGGGAGATGAAGTTCGTTCATGGTGGCTACGAATTGTTCCAGTGTTTTTCCGGCCACGCGCGCGTTCGTGGTTTTTTCCTGCCCGATGGTGGAGTGCGTGCGCCCCTGGTAGTCATGGCCGGGCCAGACCGTGGTGTCGTCGGGCAGGGCAAACAGCACTTGGGTCAGGCTGTGGTACAGGGCTTGCGAACTGCCCGACTGGAAATCGGTGCGGCCGCAGCCGTTGATCAGCAGCGTGTCGCCGGTAAACACATGCTCGCGCCAGACAAAGCTCATGCTGCCGGCCGTGTGGCCGGGCGTGTGCAAGGCCTTGATCTGCTCGGCGCCAAACTGCAGCACATTGCCGTCGCTGAGTTGCACCGCCGCGGTCGTGATGCCGCAGCCCTGGGGCGCGGCGGTCGTGGCCCCCGCATGTTCGGCCAACAGGCCCGCGCTGGTGATGTGGTCGGCATGGGCATGGGTTTCCACCGTCCACAGCAGCTTGAGGCCGTACTCCCGCAGCACGGCCAGATCGCGCTCGACCTGTTCGTCCACAGGGTCGATGATCAAGGCATCGCGCGTGGCCTGGTCGAACAGCACATAGGTGTAGGTGCTGGAGGCCGGGTCGAAGAGCTGGATGGGTTTCATGGTCGTGCCTCCTGCAGAGCCGCCTCAAAGGAGGCATGGTCTTGCAGACCGCACTGCTGCGAGACGCAGCAGTTCTTCGTGCCGTCCAAGCCTGCGCAGGCAGGCTCGGAGCCGCGGCACGCAGCCCCCTCGGGGGGCAGCGAACGAGTGTGAGCGTGGGGGTTCATAGCCTCTCCTTTCGAGCGCCGCTTCAGGCAAATTTCGCCAGCATGTCGGCGACATGGTCGGCCGACAGATCGCCCTGCTCGATCATGCAGCCCACCATGGTAAAAAATGATTTGTCCAAGGCCTTGCGTGAAGCCGCCAGTTGCTGGGCAATCTTCTCGCACTCGGCGTTATCGTCAATCAGGCGCTGGACGCCGCGCAACTGCCCTTCAACGCGCGCAAGGCGTGCGCACAGGGCTTTTTTCTTCTCCGGATCTGCAAGTCGCGACATGGTGTGCAGGGCGGCAAGCCCCTGTAAAAATATACCCCCTAGAGTATACTGCGACTTCGAGTTTTGACCCGTTTTTTTACCCCATCCGCATGCATCCCTTAGCTCAATCCGCTCTCGGCGGCATCTTGATTGGCCTGGCCAGCTGGCTGCTGCTGGCCTCACTCGGTCGCGTTGCCGGCATCAGCGGCATTGCCGCTGGCGCGCTGGTACCGTCAAAAGGAGACAGCGGCTGGCGCTGGGCCTTTCTGACCGGGCTGGTGTTGGGTGGCGCCGCGACCGCGCACTGGCTACAGCCGCCGCTGACGGCCTTCCGCCCTTCGGGCCTGCTGGCCGTCGCCGGTTTGCTGGTGGGCTTTGGCACGGTGCTGGGGTCGGGCTGCACCAGCGGACACGGCGTGTGCGGGCTAGGGCGCCGGTCCGTCCGCTCGCTGGTGGCAACGCTGGCGTTCATGGGCAGCGGCGCCATCACCGTTTTTATGGCGAACCTTTACCGTGCTTGAAATACCCAACTCCAGAACGGTAGCAAAATACCTGGCCGCACTGCTGGCCGGTGCGGTGTTTGCGGCCGGGCTGGTGCTGTCGGGCATGACGCAGCCAGCCAAAGTCATCGGCTTTTTGAATGTCGCCGGCTTAGCGGATCCGGCGCGCTTTGGCGCGTGGGACCCGAGCCTGGCGTTTGTGATGGGTGGCGCTCTGTGCGTGACCCTGCTGGCGTTTGCCGTCACGCCGCGGGCAGGCGCGAAGCCCTGGCTGGCCAGTGCATTTCAGCTGCCAACGCGCCGCGACATTGACGCCCGGCTGGTGCTGGGGGCGCTGCTGTTCGGCGTCGGCTGGGGCCTTGCCGGCTACTGCCCCGGCCCGGCCATTGCGTCGGTGCTCACGGGCGGCCAGGACGCTATTGTTTTTATAGCTACGCTCGCCATGGGCATGTGGGCTGCACGCCGATTCTTGGCATGAACCAGTGCCGTTTCCCCGGATTAGGCGGTAAACATCCTTGTCCCGCAGCCGTCACCCTGAGGCAGAATCAGCCTGCGCCGTACCCCTTTACCGGAGACCGTGATGCCCGCTGTGAGCCCCCCTGCCCGCGTTGACACCGCCGCCCCACCCGAAGCCGCGCCCAGCAAAGCGGCCGTCAAATCTCTGGAAAAAAAGCTGGCGCTGTGGCAGCCACACCAAATGCAGCCCGCCGAAACACAGGGCAAAAACAAAAGCCGGGGCTGCACACTGGCAGATTTCGACCCCTCGGCCAAGCCTTTTTCCACCGGCGACAAACTGCGCGACAAAACCGCCGTGGAGGCCCTGGCGAGCGAGCTCGACACCCTGCAAAACCTGTTTTACGCGGACAAGCGCTACAAGCTGCTGGTGATCCTGCAAGGCACCGACACCTCGGGCAAGGACGGCACCATACGCGGCGTGTTCGGGCGCATGAGCCCGCTGGGAGTACACACCGTCGGCTGGAAAGCGCCCACCGAAAATGAGCGTGCGCATGACTACCTCTGGCGCATTCACCAGCAGATGCCCGGCGCAGGCGAAATGATGATCTTCAACCGCAGCCATTACGAAGACGTGCTGGTGCCGCCCGTCAATGGCTGGATCACGCCGGCACAGACGGCGCAGCGCTTTGCCCACATCAATGACTTCGAGCGCATGCTCAGCGAGACCGGCACGGTGCTGCTCAAGTTCATGCTGCACATCAGCTTTGACGAGCAGGGCCAGCGGCTGCAGGAGCGGATTGACGACCCGACCAAACACTGGAAGTTCAGCCTGGGCGACCTGGACGCGCGCGAGCAATGGAAGCAGTACCAGGCAGCTTATGAAAACCTGCTGAACGCCACCAGCAAACCATGGGCCCCCTGGACGGTGGTGCCGGCCAACTCCAAAACACACCGCAACCTGATGATTGCCACCGTGGTACGCAGCACGCTGCAGCAACTTGACCTGCGTTATCCGCCGAGCGACCCGGCGCTCAGGGACCTGAAGGTCCGCTAACCCGACCAGGACCTGTTCATCAGGGCAATCACCTACGAACCTAGGGAAAACCCTATGTTCCGAATGCCACGAATGCCGAATGATGAGTCTTCTTACCTTTTTTCACAAAAGGAGACGCATCATGACTGAGCGTAAAAGTCCCAGCAGACGCAGCCTGCTCAAAACCGCGGCGGTGGCAGCGGGCGCCATGTCTGTGCCCATGGTGTCCCGGGCGCAAACAACGACGTTCCGCTTCCAGAGCACCTGGCCGACCAAGGACATCTTCCACGAATACGCGCTCGACTACGCGAAGAAAGTGAACGACATGTCCGGCGGTCGGCTGAAGATCGAAATGCTGCCGTCCGGCGCGGTGGTTAAGGCGTTCGACATGATCGACGCCGTGAACAAGGGCGTGCTCGACGGCGGCCACGGCGTCTCGGCCTACTGGTACGGCAAGAACACCGCCTACTCGCTGTTCGGCACCAGCCCGAACTTCGGTCTGAGCGCCAACATGATGCTGTCGTGGGTGAAATACGGCGGCGGTCAGGAGCTCTACAACGAGTTGCAGCACGACATCATGAAGTTCGACGTCGTGGGCTTCCTGTACGGTCCGATGCCGACGCAGCCGCTCGGCTGGTACAAAAAGGTTGTCAAGTCGCTGGCGGATTACAAGGGCATGAAGTTCCGCACCGTGGGCTTGGCGGTGGATTTGTTCAAGGAGATGGGCGCCTCTGTCGTTGCGCTGCCGGGTTCCGAGATCGTCGCCGCGCTCGATCGCGGTTTGATCGATTCGGCCGAGTTCAATAACAGCTCGTCGGATCGGGCCCTGGGCTTCCAGGACGTGTCGAAGATTTGCATGCTCCAGAGCTTCCATCAATCGGGCGAATGTTTCGAGGTTTTGTACAACAAGAAAAAATACGACGCCCTGCCCGACGACCTGAAAGCGATCATCGCCAACGCCGCGGAAGCGGCTTCGGCCGACATGTCATGGAAAGCCTACGACCGTTACTCCAAGGACTACATCGAGCTGCAGGTCAAGGACAAGGTGAAGTTCTACAAGACACCCAAGAGCGTGCTGGAG
>DASXRN010000405.1:0-2908 GCA_036506595.1 Polaromonas sp.
GCGCCACCTGCCGCGCAGCACCGGCGGTCGTTCGGTGCTGTTCAACGGGCACCTCGACGTGGTGCCGACCGGGCCCGAATCGCTGTGGACTCAACCCCCTTACCTCCCGTGGGTGAAGGATGGCTGGTTGCACGGCCGCGGCTCAGGCGACATGAAGGGCGGCCTCGTCTGCGCACTGGTGGCCTACAAGGCCTTGCGCGAACTGGGCCTGCAGCCGGCCGGCATCGTGGGCTTCAATGCCGTGCTGGACGAGGAAAACACCGGCAACGGCACGCTGGCCACGCTGCACGCGCTGCAGAACGCCATGGCCAAGGCCAGGCTCACCGATTTCGATGCGGTGGTGATTCCGGAGCCCTTCGGCGAGACGCTGATGAGTGCCCAGGTCGGCGTGTGCTGGCTGTTCGTCGAGATCACCGGCAAGCCGGCGCATGTGGCCTACATGAACCAGGGCATCAACCCGATCGAGGCCGGCATCGCCATCATGGCCGACCTGAAACAGCTGGAGTCCGAGTGGAACGCGCCCGCAATGCGGCACCCGTTGTTCCGTTACGCGGCGCACCCGATCAACTTCAACCTGGGCCGCATCGAAGGCGGCGAGTGGAATTCGTCGGTGCCCTGCACCTGTACGCTCGGGCTTCGCTTCAGTTTCTATCCCGGAATGACGGCCGAGGAGGCCACGCTGCAGGTCACGCAGCGCATACGCGCCACGGCCGCGCGGGTCAATGCGGCCTTGACGGTCGAAATCCGGTCTCGCGGGCACTTCTCGCCGGGCTGCGAGTACGACCTCGACGCACCGGCGATGCAGGTACTGGCCGAGGCGCACCGCAAGATCACCGGTGCACCGCCCGAGCGTTTGGCATGCACCGCGACCACCGATGGTCGCCACTTCGCGCTGATGACGGACATCCCCGTCACCGTGTACGGGCCGCTGGCGCGCAACATCCACGGCATCGATGAGGCCGTCTCGCTGGACAGCATGAAACGCGTGGCAGCGACCATGGCGCAATTCATGGTGGACTGGTGCGGTGTCGAACCGCTGCTAGCTTGACCTTTCATTCAGGAAATCCGCAGGCATGGGCGGCGCTCCCCTGGCCTCGATAGCCTCGCCCGCCGCCAGGCACAAATCCTCACGGAAGCGTCCGGCCACGATCTGCACGCCGACGGGGCTGTCCCCAGACATGCCCGTGGAAACGACGAAAGAGGGCAGGCCTGTGAGGGGCAGACCGATCATCGGCATCTGGGCTGCCCATACGCGGGCATAGGCCTCGGGCCCTTGCAGATCGAGATCGGCCGGAAAGGGCAACTCTGCGCAAGCCGGCATCAGCACGACTGGATACTGTTCCATGAACTGCTGCCATGACCTGGTGATGGTGGCGCGGCGGATCAGCGCAGCGGACAGTCTCTCGGCGGTCATTGACCCTGCGATTTCGGCCTGTCCGGCCAGTGCGGTGATGGCGCCTTCGTCGCCCTCGCGTTCGGCGGCACGCACCATCGCCTCGTAGCCGTCGCCCATCCACAGCGCGATCTGGCTCGCACAAGCCTCCTGGATGGGCGGCAGCGCATCGAGTTCGTCCACGGTCCAGCCCGCATCGCGCAGCCGATCGGCCGCGTCGAGCAGCGCGGCGACGATTTCGGGCCGCGTGTCCAGGCCATCCGGGCGCACGCAGACGGCGGCTATGCGCGGCAGCACCGGACCGGTGAGCGGCGCGGGCGACCACCACGGGTCGCGCGCATCCGGCGCCGCCATTGCTGCCAGCGCGAGGCGGACATCGTGCACGGTGCGCGCGATCGGCCCCGACACGGCGGTCATCTGCCCGCCGATCGTGCGTTCGGGGCTGGAGGCGTTGTACGCCGCCACGCAGGCCATGCACGCCACAGGCGTAAGCCGGGTAGCGGATCGAGCCGGCGATGTCGGTCCCATGGGCGATGTGGCCGATGCCGGCCGCCACCGCCGATGCGGCGCCGCCGGACGAACCGCCAGGCGTGAGCGCGGCATTGCGCGGATTGAGCGTGCGACCATGCAGACGGTTGCTGGTGAACCAGCGGTAGCTGAAGGCCGGCGTGTTGGTGCGCCCCACGATGACCGCACCCGCTTTCAGCAGGTTGTCCACCACGGGGCTGTTGGTGGTGGCGATCAGATCCTTCTGCAAGGTCAGCCCGTTGGTGGTCGCGAAGCCCGCCTGGTCGATGTTGACCTTGACCGTGACGGGCACACCGGCCAGCGGTCCCGGGTTCTCGCCGCGCGCCATCGCCGCATCGATGGCACCCGCGCGCTGGAGCACTTCGTCGGGCCTGTAGTCCACCACGGCATTCAGGCGCGGATTGACGGCAGCCAGCCGTGCCAATGCCGATTCGGCCGCTTCGGTGGCAGACAGCTTGCGCTGGGCGATCAGGTTCGCGACCCGGGATGCGGAGAGACGCCAGATTTCAGACATGGGAATCCTGTTTACAGGGTCGTCAGAACGCTGTCCAGCGTCTCGACCAGCAGGTCCGCGTTGGCTTCGGAGAACACCAGCGGCGGACGGATCTTCAGCGTGTTGGCGTGCTCGCCCGTGCCGCTGAGCAGCACCCCCCGCTCGCGCAGCGCATTGACGATGCGTGCCGTCTCTGCGGTCGCAGGCGCCCGCGTGCTGCGATCGGTCACGAGTTCCACGCCGACGAACAGGCCGGCACCGCGCACATCGCCGATGAGGGCATGGCGCCGGCCAAGTTCGCTCAGCCGTGCCCGCAGGTAGCGGCCCACCCGTTGGGCGTTGTCCATCAGGCCATCCTGCTCGATCACGTCCAGCACGGCCATGCCGGCCGCCATCGACACCGGGTTGCCGCCAAAGGTGTTGAAGTAGCGGCACTCGCGGCCGAATGCCGCCAGCACGTCCGGACGCACCGCCAGACCGGCCAGTGGATGGCC
>DASXRN010000406.1:0-1664 GCA_036506595.1 Polaromonas sp.
CGACACGGGAAACTCGTCGCTGGACTTGGGGTGCAAAAAACAGATGTCAAAGCCGGCAGCGCCCTTGCGGATGCCGCCAGGCGCAAAGCGCACGCCCTGCGCCGTCAGCCATTCCACGGCCTTGGGCAAGTCGTCAATCCACAGGCCCACATGGTTCAGCGGCGTGGTGTGAACGGCCGGCTTTTTGTCGATATCCAGCGGCTGCATCAAGTCGACCTCGACCTTGAACGGGCCGCTGCCGATGGCGCAGATGTCTTCATCGACGTTTTCGCGCTCGCTGACGAAATTGCCGGTGACTTCCAGGCCCAGCATGTCGACCCAGAGGGTGCGCAGCCGGTCTTTGCTGGGCGCGCCAATGGCGATTTGCTGGATGCCCAGCACCTTGAAGGGGCGCTGAGCCGCCGCGCCGGACCGCCCCAAGCAAGGCTGCGCCCCCTCGGGGGGCAGCGAGGACACGCCAGTGCCGAGCGTGGGGGCCACATTCATGCGAACTCCACAATCGGCTGGTCCACCGCCAGCGACTCGCCCTTGGCCGCCAGCACCTTGCCGACCACGCCATCGGCCGCGGCAAACAGCACGTTCTCCATCTTCATGGCCTCGATCACCGCCACGCGCTCACCGGCCTGCACTTTCTGTCCCGGCTGCACCGCCACTTCGACCAGCAAGCCAGGCATGGGCGACAGCACATAGCGGCTCATGTCGGGCGGCGCCTTGAAAGGCATCAGCGCATACAGCTCGGCAGCACGCGGCGACAGCACCAGCGCATCGAGACGCGTGCCGTTGTGGATAATGCGGATGGCCAGCGGATTCTTGACCAAGCCATGGCCGACGCCACGCTCAACCTGCGCGGCAAAGGGCTGGCCATTGACGGTGCCGCGGATGCGGGCGCCGCCCAAATGCCAGTTGCTACAAATTTCATAGCTGTTTGCGCCCGTCTCGACTCGGCTGGAGCCTCCTTGATCCTCTGTATGGGCTTGATAGTCACGCACCAGCACCGCCTGCGGCGTGTTCCGCCCGCCCGCCCCCAGGCCGATGACCACAAACTCTTCGCCCACCGTGACGCCATGGCCGGGCAACTGGCCGCTGATGCCGGCGGCCCGTCCCAGCATGCGGCGGTTCACATAGGCGGCCAGCGCCACCAGAAAGTCCGGGTCGTCGTGCGGCACGTCTTCTGCGCGGAAACCCTGGGCGTAGTTCTCGGCAATAAAGCCGGTATTGAAGTCACCCGCGACAAATTTCGGGTGCGCCAGCAAGGCCGCCTGAAACGGGATGTTGCTGCTGATACCGCGAATCACAAAGCCGTTGAGCGCCTCGCGCATCTTGGCAATCGCATCCAGCCGGTCCTTGCCATGCACGATGAGCTTGGCAATCATCGAGTCGTAGTACATCGGGATTTCGCCGCCGTCCTGCACGCCGGTGTCGACCCGCACACCCGAAAGCAGCGAGGTGTCCGCCGCAAACATGGTCTGCTTGGGCGGCTGAAAACGCACCAGCCGGCCGGTCGAAGGCAAAAAGCTGCGGAACGGGTCTTCGGCGTTGATGCGGCATTCGATCGCCCAGCCATTGCGCTGCACGTCTTTTTGTTCGAGGGGCAGCTTTTCGCCGGCGGCCACGCGGATCATCAGCTCCACCAGGTCCAGCCCCGTGATGCACTCGGTCACCGG
>DASXRN010000407.1:0-12782 GCA_036506595.1 Polaromonas sp.
ACCACAACGGCCTCACCTACCGCCTGCAAGCGACGCGCTTGGGCAAATTGATTCTGACGAAGTAAGCGCAGCAGCCGCTTTGGCGTCAGAAGCCATTCATTCCATCACCAGTTTCATCGTGGGGCGATCTGGGGCTTGAACAAAGCCTCCAAGGTCGTTTTTGCCAGCCACGGACCCTTGCGGGTCGATTAGCCAGGCTTTTTTTGCGATGTAACGCTTATCTGAATTGAAAAAGCCGACCCTTGAGTCGGCTTTTTTTACGTCGCTGGCGTATTGGAAACCAGATTACAAACCAATGGCGGCGATGCCCGCACGCGCAATCTGCGCATCTTCATTGGACTTGACGCCGCTCACACCGACAGCACCGATGCACTGCCCATCCTTCATGATGGGCACACCGCCTTCGAGCATGCCGTGGATGTACGGTGCCGACAGGAATGAGGTGCGGCCACCATTGATGGTGTCTTCATAGACCTTGCTCTCGCGGCGGCCCATGGCGGCGGTATTGGCCTTGGACGGCGCAATGTGCGAGGAAATCGGGGGCGCACCATCGAGGCGCTGCAAATGCAGCAAATGGCCGCCGTCATCCACAATGGCAATGGTCACGGCCCAGTTGTTTTTAAGGGCCTCGGCCTCGGCGGCGGCGGCGATGGTTTTCACGTCGGCGAGTTCAAGCACTGCTTTTGATTTCATGGCGTTCAGGTTTCCCGGAGTTTTATTGGCAAAGGCACTGAGCATACGCAAATTTCAACCCTGCCCGCGCGTCAATTGCCTTTAAATTGCCTTTAAATTGGCTTATGGAACCCTCACAAATAGTAGGAGGTGGTTAGGGAAGCTCTGCATAACTCCACGCGGTCTACTTGAAATAGCGGCGATGCACCCTAGAATGATGTGGCCCGCATTTGCTGGCGTTCTGGAGATGACTCTCATGACTGACAACGTTCAAACCCTCGACTATGGCAGCGCCGCTGCGCTAGAGCAGCGCAACAAGGTACTGCGCAACACCTACTGGCTGCTGGCCCTGAGCCTGTTGCCCACGGTGCTCGGTGCCTGGGTAGGCGTGGCGACAGGCATTACCACCGCGCTGACGGGTGGACTCGGCCTGATGGTGTTCCTCGGCGGTGCCTTCGGCTTCATGTTCGCCATCGAAAAAACCAAAAACTCGGCCGCAGGCGTGCCGGTGTTGCTGGGCTTTACCTTCTTCATGGGCCTGATGCTTTCGCGCATGATCGGCATGATTCTGGGCTTTAAAAACGGCTCCGAGCTGATCATGACGGCCATGGGCGGCACGGCGGGCGTGTTCTTCGTCATGGCCACGCTGGCCAGCGTGATCAAGCGTGACATTTCCGGCATGGGCAAATGGCTGTTTGTCGGTGCCGTTGTCGTCATGATTGGCGGCATCATCAATGTCTTTGTCGGCTCCACCGCCGGCATGATGGCCATCTCGGTGGCCGTGATCGCGATTTTCAGCGCCTACATGCTGTATGACCTGAAGCAGATCCTGGATGGCGGCGAAACCAACTACATCAGCGCCACGCTGGCCCTGTACCTGGACATCTTCAACGTGTTCCAGGCCTTGCTGGCACTGCTGGGCATCTTCGGCGGTGAACGCGATTAAGCGGTAATTTGCTCGCCAAAACAAAAAGGGCCTTCGGGCCCTTTTTTGTTTTTATACCTTGTCAAACACCGCGATGCTTTCCACGTGCGCCGTGTGCGGAAACATGTTCACCACCCCGGCTGCCGAGCAGCGGTAGGCGCCGCTCTCCACCAGCACGCCCGCATCGCGCGCCAGGGTGGCAGGGTTGCAGCTCACGTACACAATGCGCTGGGGCGGCGTCCAGTCGCCCAGCACCAGGCTTTGCTGCTGCGCCCCGTCGTCGCAGGGTACGCCGGTCACGATCTGCTGGTGCAGTGCGGCCAGCGACTTGAACAGCTCAAAAGCCCCTTCACGCGGCGGGTCCACCAGCCATTTGTCAGCCATGCCG
Source organism: Polaromonas sp. (assembly GCA_036506595.1). Lineage (GTDB taxonomy): Bacteria > Pseudomonadota > Gammaproteobacteria > Burkholderiales > Burkholderiaceae_C > Polaromonas. The sequence continues at coordinate 1,986 of DASXRN010000407.1, forward strand.
TCTTTGGTCAGCAAGGCCGGCGTCATCTCAAACAGGTTTCTTGCTACAAATTTAGTAGCCGCCAGCGCCCCACGTGCGGCTGATGCTGCCTTGTTTCGCTCAAGATTCTGGCGCGAGCGGGCGACCAGCACTTCGCTGCCCTCAATGCCCAGCACCTCGCGCGCGCGCGTGGCCAGCGGCAGCGTGAAATTGCCCAGGCCGCAAAACCAGTCAATCACCCGCTCATGCGGCTGCACGTCGAGCAGGCGCAGCGCGCGTGACACCAGCACCTGATTGATATGCGGGTTGACCTGGGTAAAGTCGGTCGGTTTAAAGGGCATGACCACACCAAATTCGGGCAGGCCGTAGTTCAGCTCCTGGACTTCATCGTCGAGCAGTTTGACGCTATCCAGCCCGCCGGGCTGCAACCACCACTGCAGGCCCGGGTTGGCCGCGGCAAAGGCGCGCAGCCTGGCCAGGTCACCCTGGCTGAGCGGCTCCATGTGCCGCAGCACCAGGGCCGTCACCGCGTCGCCACAGGCCAGCTCAATCTGCGGAATGGTCTCTTTGGCGTCCATGCCGGCGATCAGCGCGCGCAGCGGCAGCAGCATGTCGCTGACATGCTTGGGCAGCACATGGCATTCGCTCATGTCGGCCACATAGCTGCTTTTACGCTCATGAAAACCGACCAGCACCGTGCCTTTTTTGCGCACATAGCGCACCGACAGGCGCGCGCGGTAACGGTAGCCCCAGGCCGGGCCTTCGATGGGCCTGAGCAGGGTTTCGGCCCTGAGCTTGCCGATGTGCCTGAGGTTGTCTTCCAGCACGCGCTGCTTGACGGCGACCTGCGCCGCCACATGCAGATGCTGCATCTTGCAGCCGCCACAGGCGCCGGTGTGCATGCCAAAGTGCGGGCAAGCGGGCTGTACCCGCTGTGAGGACTCGCGGTAAATTGCCGTCAGCGTGGCTTTTTCAAAGGAGCTCTTCTTGCGGAAAGCGTTGGCCGTGACCTGCTCAAAAGGCAGGGCGCCTTCGATGAACACCACCTTGCCATCGGCCCGGTGGGCAATGCCCTGGGCCTCGATGTCAAGCGACTCCACCGTGAGCAAATCAAGCGGGTACTCTTTGGCTTCAGGCGGCTGCTTTTCGTGGGTTATCTGGTTTGCTTCGATCATCCCCAATTGTCTCAGGCTACGCTTGCATTTTTTGAACCCCTACAAAAGGAAGGCCCATGGAACTGCGCATCTGCATTGACGTTGACGACATGGAACGCGCCATCGCGTTTTACACCGAGGGCCTGGGACTGCAGCTGGGCCGCCGCTTCAAAAGCGATTTCGTTGAAATCCTGGGCGCTGGCAGCCCGATCGACCTGCTCTTGAACACCCCGGGGAGCCACCCCGTGGCTGGCAGCGCCGCCATGCGCAACTACCAGCGCCACTGGACGCCGGTGCATCTGGACTTCGTGGTCGAGGACATTGAGACGGCCGTAGCCCGCTTGCTGCGGCACGGCGCGGTGCTCGAAACGCCTATCGCAGACCGCGCCTGGGGCCGCATTGCCGGGCTGGCCGACCCCTTTGGCCACGGGCTGGACTTGCTCGAATTCAAGGGGCGCGGCTACGACGAGATTTTGGATCCGCATTGATGCTGTTCGCCCACGGACGTGACAGGGCAAGTCATTGACAGCCAATCAATTTGCTACTTTTTTAATAGCTGCTTGCGCCCGCCCTGTAAAGGCAGGAGGCAAACTTATCGCTTATTACGTGCTCTTCTTGATCATCGAATAAATAACCAGCAAGACAACGGCGCCGATCACCGAGGCAATCCAGCCCGCCACCTGGCCCGGCTGGTAAAGGCCTAGCGCAGCGCCTGCGTAGCTCGCGAGAAAGGAGCCGGCCACGCCCAACACCGCGGTCATGATCCAGCCCAGCTTGTCGTCACCAGGCTTGATGGCGCGCGCGATCAGGCCAACGATGAGACCCACGGACAAGGTTCCGAGAATAGACATCATGTGAAGGCACTCCTTGGCTTGGGGGTTGAGACACCACGCTCAATATACACGCGGCCCTCGCCAACCGGATGGCGCGCACAACGGCTAGTCGGCGTAGATACCCGCTTTCTTGATGACCGGCCCCCATTTGTTGATTTCCGCTTCCAGGTGGGTTTTCAGCCCTGCCGGAGTGATTTTGTCCATGGGCGGAATGTCAGAGCTGAGGTCTGCCAGCCGCTGCTTGACCATGGGGTCTTGCATGGCCACGCGCAGGGCGGCGTTGATTTTTTCAAGCACGGGCGCCGGCGTGCCTTTGGGGGCGTACATGCCGTGCCAGACCTTGACTTCAAAGCCCTTGAGCCCCTGCTCATTGAGCGTCGGCACATTGGGCAGCGCCGACAGGCGGTTCAGCGAGGTCACGCCATAGACCTTGACGCGCCCGTCCTTGATCAGCGGCACGGTTTGTGTGGTCTGGTCACACAGCAGGTCCACCTGGCCGCCCAGCAAGGCATTCATGGCCGGGCCGGTGCCCGAAAACGGAATGGTGTTGAGCTCCACACCGACCTGGCTCATGAACAGCAGGCCGCAAAGGTGCGACACCGCGCCCAGCCCGGCGTTGGCCAGCGAGATCTTGTTGCCCTGGGCCTTGATATAGGTCTGCAGTTCGGCAAAGTTGGCGGGCGGAAAGTCCTTGCGTGCCAGCAAGGTCATGGGCACATCGACCACCTGGCCGATGTATTCAAAGTCCTTCAGCGGATCGAAAGACAGCTTCTTGTACAGCGCGGGTGCGGTGGACATGCCCATGTGGTGGATGAAGAGGGTGTAGCCATTGGGCGCGGCGCGCGCCACCTTGGTGGCGGCGATGGTGCCACCGGCACCGACGGCGTTTTCGACCAGCACGGTCTGGCCCAGCGCTTTGCCCATGGGAATGGCAATCATGCGGGCCACCGCGTCGGTCGGGCCACCGGCGGCAAATGGCACGACCAGCGCAATCGGCCGGTTAGGGAAGGCCGCCTGGCTGAATGCCTGCGTTCCCGCGCCCAGCGTGACGGCTGCGGCACAGGCCAGCAGCAGGGTTTTAAGTTTCAATGTCATCAATCTCATGGTTGTCTCCTTGTGGTGCTTACAAAAATCGCGAAAACACGGCATCGCCCGGATGGGAGGCATTGCTGAACGCCAAGGTGCGCTCGGCCAGCCGCAGCACGGGCGCATCGACCATGCGGCCGTCCAGGCTGAACACACCGCCGCCCGCGCTGCGGCTGGCTTCAAGCACCCGGCGCGCCCAGTCCAGCTCGGCCGTGGTCGGCCCCAGCGCGACATTGACGAGCGCCACCTGCGCCGGGTGAATGCACAGCTTGGCACCGAAACCGCCGCGCCGGCTGCGCTCGGCGTCACGCTGCAGCTGCACCGCATCGCCGGTGCCGGGCGTGACCCCATCCACCGGCGCGGCCAGGCCCGCGCGGCGCGAGGCCAGCACCAGCGCCAGCCGTACCGGCTGCAGTTCGGCTTCGTCGGGCCCGCAGGCCATGCCCACATCGGCCTGAAAGTCAAGGTTGCCAAACACCAGCCTGGCGACCCCGGGGCCGCCGGCCAGCGCATCCAGTTGGGCCAGCCCGGCGGCCGATTCGAGCATGGGCAGCAGCGCACAGCGCTTGCCGATGCAAGCCGCCACGCGGCTGAGCTCGGCCACCGACTCGACCTTGGGCAGCACCACACCGGCTAGCCCGCCCTGCGCGAGTTGCGCCAGCAGCAAAAGGTCATCGTCATGCCAGGGCGTGCCGACCGAATTGATACGCACCAGCAAGCGCGAACGCTCCCCGGCCGAGAAGCTGGCAAACCCATCGGTCAGTTGTGTACGGGCCGCCGGCTTGGCGTCAGCAGGCACGGCGTCTTCGAGGTCAATGATGACGGCGCCGGCACCCGAAGCCAGCGCCTTGGCGTAGCGCTCGTGGCGGTTGGCCGGCACAAACAAAAACGAGCGCGCCAGCGACAGCTCGGTCGTGGTCAGGGTGGTCATGCGGTAGCTTCCAGCAAGCGCCCCACGCTTTTTTGCCCGGCAATACGCCACAAGCCCTCAATCGCCCGCGCCATCTCGGCCGCTGTGGCACCCTGGCTGAAGGCCGCCAGCCGCTGCGCCTTGTCCGTAATCTCTTCGCGGCTCAGCGTGTTGCCGGGGTCGCCCTTGGGTTCATCGACCCGGCCCTGCAGCACGCGGCCATCAGTGGTGGTGACCGTGACCTTGCCGATCCAGCGGCGCGGATAGGCGGCGTCGACCTCGGCATCCAGCACCATCTCAACGCGCTCGCGCAATGCCATGGTGGCCTCGTCCTGGAAATGCTGGTCAAACTCGACCAGGCCAGCATGGCCAAAACGCGCGACCAGCGCGAGTACCGTGCCCATCGAGAACTTGCTCTGGTGCACTGTGGCCGGATTGACGACCGGGCCCAGCACGTCGATCGCGCCCTGGTGCACATGGGTGACGACCCGCGCCAGGTCTGCCGGCTGCAATTGGTGCACCTGCATCACCTGCAGCAAGGCGTCGGCCGCCGGGTGCGTGTGGCGGCAGGAGGCGTGGTATTTGAAGGAGGTTTCAACCGTGGCCCAACGTGTGCCCAGGCCATCGGTCAGTTTGGCCGGGTCAGCGTCGCTGGACATACCGGCGGCCATGCCTTGCGGGCCTTCCAGAATCTGTGCCGCGCCGGTAAAGCCCTCACATGCCAGGCAGGCCGACATCAGGCCCGCTGCCGCCGCGTGTGCGGTGTGCAACTGCTTGGAGTCGGCGGCCGTGCGCAAAAACTCCCACAGCCCGGCCGACTGCGTGCCGGCCGATCCAAACGCGTGCTGCATCTGTGCCGGGCTCAAGCCCAGCAAACTGCCCGCCGCAGCCGCAGCCGCCAGCGTGCCGGCGGTGCCGGTGGTGTGAAACACCTTGTAATGCGAGCGGCCCAGAAATTCACCGACGCGGATGCCGACCTCATAACCGGCCACCGCGGCCGTCAGCAACTGCTGGCCGCTGCTGCCCAGGGTTTGCGCCATGGCCAGCGCCGCCGGAAACACCACGGTGGCCGGGTGAAAGACCGACCCGTTGTGCACGTCGTCCTGCTCGGCCACATGCGAGGCCGCGGCATTGGCCATGGCGGCAAAGTAGGCGCTGCTCTGGCTGCGGTTGACCAGCACTTCGGCGCTGGCATTGGCCGCACCGCCAGCGGGGCCCATGCTGGCGGCAAAGCGCGTGATGGTCTCTACCGGGCGCGACCCTTTGCCCGCCAGGGCGGAGCCGAACCAGTCCACCAGCAGGTCTTCGGTTTTGCGCACGACAGTCGCGAGAATGGCTTCAAAGCGCAGGCCGGCGGCAAAGGCGGCGAGTTGGGCGGTGGGGCTGATGGTCATGCTGAACTTAAAAAATGTTGAAGAAATCAGGCTCTAGCCCAGGTATGACGGGCGCAATCGGCTATCAATTAAATAGCATTCACCTGTTGCAGCGCGGCAATGCTGTGCTCGCCCTGCCCCAGTTCCCGCAGGATGGCCTGGGTGTGCTGGCCTATCGCAGGCACCGCGTCCATGCGGTAGTCAAAGCTGCTGATGCGCCCGGGCGGCAGCAGCGCGGGAATGTCGCCGACCGGCGTGGCCACCTGGCGCCAGCGATCACGCGCCTTGAGTTGCGGGTGCTCCCACACTTCGGCCATGCTGTTCATCCGGGCATTGGCAATTTGCGCCTGATCCAGCTTGGCCACCACCTGGGGGGTGCTCATGACGGCAAAGGTGGAAAGGATGATGGCCTGCAGCGCATCCCGGTGTTCATTGCGCCGTGCGTTGCTGTCAAAACGCGGGTCCGTGGCCAGGGCCGGCTGCCCCAGCACCACTTCGCAGAACACCAGCCACTCGCGCTCATTCTGCAGGCCCAGCATCACCGTCCCGCCGTCGCCGGCCGCAAACGGACCATAGGGATAAATGGTGGCGTGCGCCGCCGCACTGCGCGGCGGCGGCGTCGCACCGGCGTAGGCGTAATACAGCGGGTAGCCCATCCATTCGGTCAGCGATTCGAGCATGGACACGTCGATGTGCGAGCCCTTGCCGGTCTTGCCGCGCTGCAGCAGCGCCGCCAGGATGCTGCTGTAGGCGTACATGCCGGCGGCGATATCGGCGATCGAGTTGCCCGACTTGCTGGGTTCCTCGGGCGTGCCGGTCACCGACAAAAAGCCGGCTTCGCTCTGGATCAGCAGGTCATAGGCTTTTTTGTCGCGGTAGGGGCCGTCCTCGCCGTAGCCCGAAATGTCGCAGACGATCAGCTTGGGGTTGACCGCGCTGAGCTCGGCAAAACCCAGGCCCATGCGGGCAGCGGCGCCGGGCGCGAGGTTTTGCACCAACACGTCGGCATTGGCCAGTAACTGCTTGAGCACGGCCAGCGCGGCGGGCTGCTTCAGGTCCAGCGTCAGGCTTTCTTTGGAGCGGTTGACCCAGACAAAATGCGAGGCCATGCCGTCCACACGCTGGTCATAGGCTCGCGCAAAGTCGCCGACGCCGGGGCGCTCGACCTTGATGACGCGCGCGCCCAGGTCGGCCAGCTGGCGGGTGCAGAACGGGGCGGCTATGGCGTGCTCGAGTGAGACTACCTTGATACCGTCGAGGGGTCTTGGTTTTTCGGTCATGTTGTGCTCTCTGTCGTGTTACGTCGGGGGGCTTTCACTACCAGGCCGGGGGGAGCCCGGCGGCTCGTCACTTTCTTTTGCTTCGCCAAAAGAAAGTAACCAAAGAAAAGGCGACCCTGCTGTCTGCGACCCTTCGCTGCGCTACGGGCACCCTGCGGTGCTCGGTCCAGCCGGGGTCTCGCTCGAACTCGCCTGTGGCTCAGACAATCGCGAGCCCTGATCCGTCTGGCCCTGCGCTCCTCGGCGCAGCCAGAAGGGGTGGGGAAGAAATACCAACAGCCGAACTCCGCAGAACGCGCTGTGCGCGTTCTGCTCCCCGATTCCCATTTCTTTGTCCCAAACCCGTCCTGGCTGGGCCGAGCAGCGCAGATGGAGGCGGGATCAGGGCCGCAGTTGTTTGAGCGCAGCGAGTTCTGCGGACCCCCGCCGTAATCGAGCAGCGCAGGTTGCCCGTAGCGCAGCGAAGGGACCCAGACTGCGGGTCGCCTTTCTTTTGGGTACTTTTCTTTGGCGAGGCAAAGAAAAGTGCCTCGCCCGCCGGGGCGAGACCCGGCTTGCTCGCCAAGGGCGCGCAGGCCCAATCAAACAACAGACCAAAATCAATCTTCATCTGTAATCAGCAGAAATTAAAAGGAGCGCGGCAACCCAAGCAAATGCTCAGCCACGTAGCTCAAGATCAGATTGGTCGAGATCGGCGCCACCTGGTACAGACGGGTCTCGCGGAACTTGCGCTCCACGTCGTATTCATTGGCAAAACCAAAGCCGCCATGAAACTGGATGCAGGCGTTGGCCGCCTCCCAACTGGCCTTGGCCGCCAGGTATTTCGCCATGTTGGCCTCACCACCGCAGTGCTGGCCCGCGTCAAACAGGGCGCAGGCCTTGTAGCGCATCAGGTTGGCGGCTTCGACTTCAATGTAAGCCTCGGCAATCGGAAACTGAACGCCCTGGTTTTGCCCGATAGCGCGGCCAAACACCACACGTTCGCTCACATACTTGGTCACGCGGTCCAAAAACCAGTAACCGTCGCCGATGCATTCGGCGGCAATCAGAGTGCGCTCGGCGTTCAGGCCATCGAGGATGTACTTGAAACCCTGGCCCTCCTGGCCAATCAGGTTTTCTTCGGGAATCTCGAGGTTTTCAAAGAACAGCTCGTTGGTCTCATGGTTGACCATGTTGGGAATGGGCCGCACGGTCATGCCGGTTTTTTCGGCCTGGCGCAGGTCGACCATGAAGATGGACATGCCTTCGGATTTTTTCTTGACCTCGGCCAGCGGCGTGGTGCGTGCCAGCAAAATCATCCAGTCCGAATGCTGCACGCGCGAGATCCAGACCTTTTGGCCGTTGACCACATAACGGTCGCCCTTCTTCACTGCCGTGGTCTTGATTTTGGTGGTGTCGGTGCCGGTGCTCGGCTCGGTCACGCCCATCGATTGCAGCCGCCATTCGCCGCTGGCGATTTTGGGCAGGTAGAGCTCTTTCTGCGCGGTGGAGCCATGGCGCAGCAAGGTGCCCATGTTGTACATCTGGCCATGGCAGGCGCCCGAGTTGCCGCCGCTGCGGTTGATTTCCTCCATGATGACGCTGGCTTCCGTCAGGCCCAGGCCCGAACCGCCGTATTCGGCCGGTATCAGCGCGGCCAGCCAGCCGGCCTTGGTCAGCGCATTGACGAAGGCTTCGGGGTAGGCCCGCTGCTCGTCGATCTTGCGGTGGTACTCATCGGGAAATTCGGCACACAGCGCGCGCACGGCGTCGCGGATGTCCTGGTAGGCGTCTGGGGCGGTCTTGATCATGGTGGTCTGTCTGGAGTTCTGGTTGTGCGGGTGGCGGCTCAGGCGATCTCGGCGCTGCCCTGCATGGTGAGCCAGCCTTCATGGTCCTGGGCCCAGAGCCTGACGGTTTTGCCGTCGCCGGAAAGCTGGCCGTTGATGCGAAACGGGTGCAGGTCAAACGTAGGCCGCACGGCCTTGAAGTTGAAGGCCTTGATGAACGCGCCGGGCAGCTGGCGGCGCACCAGGTCCACCAGCAGCGTGGCAATCAGCGGCCCGTGAACGATGAGGCCGGGATAGCCTTCGACTTCGGTCACATACTTGCGGTCGTAGTGGATACGGTGGCCGTTGAAGGTCAGCGCCGAGTAACGGAACAGCAGCACGTCGTCGGGCGCGATCTCGCGTTGCCAGTCCGCGCCCTGCTCCGCCGCCACGGGAGGTGGCACCGGATCACCGGGTTGCGGGTTGGCGCGATAGACGATGTCGTGCTCTTCCGTGAGCGCCAGGCCCTGTGCGTTATGGATCTCGTGTTTGACCAGCACAAACACCAGGTCGCCGGTGCGGCCCGCCTTGTGCGTGACGGACGCGATGCGCGAAATGCGTTGGGCCGCGTCGCCCACCACCAGCGGATTGGCCGGCTGCCATTGCAGCCGGCCGCCCGCCCACATGCGCCGCGGCAGCGGCACCGGCGGCAAAAAGCCCCCGCGTTTGGCGTGGCCGTCAGGGCCTATTTCAGACTGCCTATGGTGCGGCAAAAAATACAGCCAGTGCCACAGCGGCGGCAGCGCCGTGCCAGGCGCTGGCTCGGCATCTTCGCGGTCCAGCGTGGCCGAGAGCGCGCGCAGCGGTGCGGCGGTCACGCTGTCGTGCAGGGTTTCAGTGCGGCCGACCCAGCTTTGCAGATGGGCGAGTTCGGTCGGTTCCAGTGTGCGTGTGTTGTCGGTCATGGTTATCAATCCACCGTGGCGCCAGAGGCTTTGACGATGCGCGCCCATTTGGCAATGTCTTCGTTCAGCAGTGCGGCCAGCTGATCGGGTGTGACCGGCCGGTCGGCTGTTCCGGCCAGCTCAACGCCCTGCTGCTCCAGCTTGTCGCGCAGGTCTTTGGCGGCCAATGCCTTGGCCATGCCGCCCTGCAGCTGGGCCAGCACCTCCGCCGGCACGCCCGCCGGCGCGAACAGGCCGATCCACAGCGTGCCGTTATAGCCGGGCACCGTCTCGGCAATGGCAGGTACATCCGGCAACACCGGCGAACGGCTGGCGCCACTGACGGCCAGCGCTCGCAGCTTGCCCGCCTTGATGTGGGCCAGGGAAGACGGCAGGCTGGCAAACAGCATGGGCAGCTGGCCCCCCAGCACGTCATTGAGCGCCGGTGCAACGCCTTTGTAAGGCACATGCTGCAGGTTGATGCCGGCCATGCCGTTGAGCATTTCGCCCAGCAGGTGATTGAGCGTGCCGTTGCCGGCCGATGCGTACTGGTACTGGCCGGGTTTGGCTTTGGCCAGCGCCACCAGCTCGGCCGTGGATTTGGCCGGAAACGACGGATGCACCAGCAGCACGTTGGGGACGGCGCCAATCAGGCTGATGGGTTTGAAGTCTTTGACCGGATCAAAGCCGGCGTTTTTATACAGCGCCGGATTGATCGCCTGACTGCTGCTGATGGTCATGAGCAGGGTGTGGCCGTCTTTGGCGGCCCGTGCGACCGCCTGGGTGCCAATGTTGCCACCGGCGCCGGGCCGGTTTTCAACCACGACCGAAGCGGCCATGACTTCGCCCAGCTTCTGGCTCACCAGCCGGCCCACAATGTCGTTGGTGCCGCCAGCCGCCTGGGGCACGATCATGACGATGGGGCGGCTGGGGTAACTGCCCTGAGCGGCGCACAGCAGGGGCAGGGCCAGGACGGCAAAAAGTGCGGTGGCCAGCCAGGCGCGGCGGTGAGGGCTTGTTTCAGGCATCCGTTGTCTCCTTTGAATGCCCGATGGTCGCCCCGGATCGCCGCCAGCGCAATCACCCATTTCAAGACCAAGCCTTCGGAATTGCTGAACTCTGGGCCAGGGCCTGTTCACCCTAAAACGGGAGATGCGTTGCTTCCTCATGCGGATGGATGCGCGAAGGGCGGCGCGGCAAATAGCCGCAGCTATTTGCAAGCCGACCGACAAAGCAGACGCCGCATGAGGGAGCAACCCGAAGGGAAGGACGAATGCCGGGCGCATTGCGGCGTTGCGGCTCGTTTGTGTAGCCATGCTACACGGCACTCACCGCGCCTTGCACTGCCTCCCGGCATTCGTCCTTCGCACTCCCGTTTTAGCGTGAACAGGCCCTAACATTGCAACATGCACTTTGACCTGACCGACCTGCACCTCTTCGTGCTGACCGCCGATGAAGGCAAGCTCACACGCGCAGCCGCTGCGCGTCAT
>DASXRN010000408.1:0-11800 GCA_036506595.1 Polaromonas sp.
TCTCATTACCAGCACTTCCCATTGCAAAGTTATTTGCAACAAGACGTAACAAAGCCTTTCCTTGCGGAAATGTGTCTCTAATTGGCAACGAATTGCATCCCTTTGGGACGCAATTCACCATTACCGCACCCTGAAGGCGCGGGCTGGAGCAGCCAAATAGAGCCATTTGGCTGCTACAAAGTTAACCCTTTTGAGGGGGCAGAATGGAACCTCCTGAGAGGGAAACCATTCACTGATGTAGACGATCACAAGGATCGAATGAAGCGACTTCGAGTCGCACCATGGCAGCAGTGTAAGAGAATCGGGGCATGAACCTTGCGCCTTCCCCCTACCCGGCAAGCCCGGCAAACCGCCCCCTGATTCTGGGCTCCACCTCGCGCTATCGCCGTGAGTTGCTGCAACGTCTGCAAATTCCGTTTGACGTGGCCACGCCCGATGTGGACGAAACGCCGCTTCCGGGCGAAGCCCCGCATCTGCTGGCCGAACGCCTGGCCCTGGCCAAGGCGCGCGCGGTTGCCAGCGCTTTTCCACAGGCCGTGGTGATTGGCTCTGACCAGGTGGCCGACCTGAATGGCCTGCCGCTGGGCAAACCCGGCACCCATGAACGGGCGGTGGCGCAGCTGCGCCAGATGCGCGGGCAAACGGTGATTTTTCAGACCGCCGTCGCGGTGGTGTGCGCCGAAAGTGGCTTTGCACAAAGCAGCCTGGCCGCGGTCCGGGTGAAATTTCGCGACCTGACGGACGACGAGATCGAAAATTACCTGCGCGCCGAGCAGCCTTATGACTGCGCAGGCAGCGCCAAAAGCGAAGGCCTGGGCATTGCCCTGCTGGAATCGATTGACAACGATGACCCGACCGCGCTGGTCGGCCTGCCCCTGATCCGTACCTGCAAAATGCTCCAGGCGGCAGGGATCGTCTTGCTGACGGGCAAGAAGGTGACTCCATGAGCCATACCGCCAAGGGCAAGCTTTACCTGGTGCCCGCTCCGCTGGATTTCGGCTGCGCCACGCAAGCCCCGCTGCAGGATGTGATGCCCTTGGGCACGATACAGGTCGCGGCCCGGCTGTCCTGCTGGATTTGCGAGAACGCCAAAAGCACGCGCGCTTATTTGAAGCGCATTAACGAGCTGCAGCCCTTGGCCCATGCGCTGCAGACGCTACAAATTCAGGAGCTGCCGCGGGAGGTTCACAAGAAAGGCGACCACAGCGGCAACTTTGACGCCAGGCCACTGCTGATGGCCGCCATGGAAGGCCGTGACATGGGCCTGGTCAGCGAAGCCGGCATGCCGGCGATTGCCGACCCGGGCTCGTCGGTGGTGCGCGCCGCGCACGACCTCGGCGTGCAGGTGGTAGCGCTGACGGGTCCCATGTCGCTGATGCTGGCCCTGGCAGCCAGCGGCCTCAATGGCCAGAACTTTGCGTTTGCCGGCTACCTGCCGCAAGACGGTAGCGAGCGAAGCCAGCGCATCCGGGAGCTCGAATCACTGGCGCTGAAAACCGGTCAGACCCAGCTCTTTATTGAAACGCCCTACCGCAACGCCGCACTGCTGCAGGCCTTGCTGCAAACGCTGCAAGGCAATACCCGGCTGGCGCTGAGCTGTGGGCTGACCATGGGTGCGGGCTGGTCGCGCAGCGCGCAAGTCAGCGGCTGGAAGCGGGACAAACCTTCCGCACCGCTCGATTTGCCCACGGTTTTTTGCATAGGCCGTTGAAGCATCCTTCGCGCCCTCGCCAGCCGCCATAAAAAAAGCCCGCATACAGCGGGCTTTTTTCAAGGGTCAGTCAAAACGCCTAGCGAATCGTTGGAATCACCTTGAAGGCTTTCATGGCTCCTTCGCCCATGGCGGCGCCAAACTTCTTGGCCAGGCGCTCGGCCACGTTGTCACGGCGCGTGTAGTCGATGATCTCTTCGGCCTTGACCACTTCACGGGCCACGTACTCCAGGCTGCCCAGCTGGTCGGCCAGGCCCAGCTCCACGGCTTGCTGGCCGCTCCAGAAGAGTCCGCTGAACATCTCGGGGGTCTCTTTCAGGCGCTTGCCGCGCCCGGCCTTGACGACCGTGATGAACTGCTGGTGAATCTGGTCCAGCATGCTCTGCGCAAACGCGCGCTGCTTGTCGCTCTGGGGGCTGAAAGGGTCCAGAAAACCCTTGTTTTCGCCAGCGGTCAGCAGGCGGCGGTCCACGCCCAGCTTGTCCATCAGGCCGGTAAAGCCAAAGCCGTCCATCAGCACGCCGATGCTGCCGACGATGCTGGCCTTGTCGACATAAATCTTGTCGGCCGCCACGGCGATGTAATAAGCCGCCGATGCGCAGGTTTCTTCGACCACGGCGTAAACCGGCTTTTTGTGTTTGGCCTTCAGGCGCCGGATTTCGTCATTCATCATGCCGGCCTGCACCGGGCTGCCGCCGGGTGAATTGATCAGCAGCACCACGGCTTGAGCCCCTTTGTCTTCAAACGCGGCCGTCAGCGCCGCATTGACAAACTCGGCGCTGGCGTCGGCACCGGCAGCGATTTCACCCTTGATCTCGACCACGGCCGTGTGCGGCGCCGAGACGGCGCTGGTCGGCGTGCCGCGGTGCAAGGCGAGCCAGATCAAAAAGATGAAAAACGCCAGCCAGGACAGGCGCACAAAGGTTTTCCAGCGGCGCGCAGCTTTTTGCTCATTGAGCGATGCAAACGCCAGCTTCTCCAGGGTCGCGCGCTCCCAGCCCGGAACGCTGGAAGGGTCTGTTTTTTCAGATCTTTTTGCTATCGTTTCAGGAGCTGCTTGCACCGATGACGAAAGGGCCTCAGGCTGATTTGTTTGAAATTCAGGACCCTGAGACGGATCAGAAGAGGGTTCGGAAGATTGGCCTGTTGAGCCAGGGCGGTTTGTATCGTTCATGGTCGCTAGTTTAGAGAGGTATTAAAACGCTATCGGTTTGAGGTTGTACGCCGAATGCCAATAAACGACGCCTTCTTTTTCTGAAAGCGTGATTTTGACCAGTCCGCCATGGCACGGACCACCGGCGCATTGGCCGGTGTCCGGCAGGTAGGCCGCTCCGTGGCTGGCGCACAGCAACCACTGGCCACTGTTGTCAAACACCCGGTTGGGCTGCCAGTCAAGCTCCATCGCCACATGCGTGCAACGGTTCAGGTAAGCATGGGGCAGGCCCTCGTACCGGATGGCAAAGGCGCGGCAGGTCTGGCCGGCATAGTTGATATCAAACGGCACCGCCAGGCCGCCTTCGACCAGATCACGGGTATTGCACAGCGGCAGCAACTCGTTCATGGTCGGGGCCCTCAAGGGCTAGCCGTTGGCCAGCAGCCAGTCATGCAGCTGCTGCACCGAATGCGCCACATAACGCGGCGCGAGCACCACAAACTCGTCGGGCTCATGCGCGCCGTAGCTCACGCCGACACTGGGGCAGGCAGCATTGAGCGCCATTTGCAGGTCATGCGTGGTGTCGCCCACCATCAAGACCCGTGCGGCGGGAATGTTGAACTCGTCCATGAGCTCGTGCAGCATGCGCGGGTCGGGCTTGCCGGCCGTCTCGTCGGCGGTACGGGTGCCGTCAAACATGCCCTGGAGTTCAACGCGGTGCAGCACTTCATCCAGCCCGCGCCGCGATTTGCCCGTGGCGACCGCCAGCAGGTGGCCGCGCGCCTTGAGCGCAGCCAGCAGCGGCAGCACCCCCTCAAAAAGGACTAAATCGTTGGCGTGGACAGCGTAGTGGTGCTGGTAGCGTGCGCCCAGCTCCGGGTATTTTTCGGGCGGCACATCAGGGGCCGCGTAGGCCAATGCCTGCATCAGGCCCAGGCCGATCACATAGCCTGCAGCCTGGTCGGTGGGTACGGTGCCGCCTACATCGCGCACCGCAGCCTGGATGCAGCGCACGATGATTGTGGTGGAGTCATACAGGGTGCCATCCCAGTCGAAAGCGATCAGGTCAAAATTTCGGGTGTGCATCGTCATATTGTCGCTGGCCCCGTGTGACAAGGGCCCGTGGTCAGGGCAAATCCTCCGGCGCAGAGACTTGGGCGCGAGACGGTAAAAACTGCTGCAACTCATCGGGCAGGGAGGCCTGCAGATGAATGGTTTTCCTGGTTTTGGGGTGGTTGAATTTCAGGCTCCAGGCGTGCAAAAACATGCGTTTCAAAGCAACGCCGCCGGCCACTGATTTCTGCAAGGCCTTGTTGAGCTCAAAGTCGCCGTATTTATCGTCCCCGGCAATCGGATGCCCTTCATTGGCCAGATGCACGCGGATCTGGTGCGTGCGGCCGGTCTTTATGGTGACTTCGAGCAGGGTAAAGGGCGTGCCCGGCGCGGCGGGATTTGCCGGAATGGCGGACTTGACCTTGACCAGCGTCACCGAGCGCATGCCGTCGGGATGCTCGTTGGCCACCACCTTGACGCGCCGCTCACCGTCCGGCAGCAGGTATTTGTGCAACGCCTTGTCGATCACGCGGTGCTTGGCGGGCCAGTCGCCACTGACCAGCGCCAGATAGACCTTGTCGGTTTCGCGCTCGCGGAACTGCTCTTGCAGCAGCTTTAAAGCCATGCGCCGCTTGGCAATCAGCAAGATGCCGCTGGTTTCGCGGTCCAGCCGGTGCACCAGTTCCAGAAAATCGGCCTCGGGTCTGGCCATGCGCAGCTGCTCGATCACGCCAAAGCTCACGCCGCTGCCGCCATGCACGGCCACACCGGCCGGTTTGGCGATGGCCAGCACAAAGTCGTCTTCAAAGAGGATCGGGAATTCAGCGGGCGGCGCATAACCGCCCACGGTGGAGCTGGCGCCGTGCCGCGCGACCTCCTGGGCCATGGCCTGGGCTTTTTGATCGGCCCGCTCGGAGGTGCGCACCGGCGGCAGCCGCACGATGTCACCGGTCTCGACGCGGGTATCGGCCTGCGCCCGGCCCTTGTTGATGCGCACCTCGCCGCTGCGGATGATGCGGTAGACATGGGTTTTGGGCACGCCCTTGAGCTGGCGAATCAGAAAATTATCCAGCCGCTGGCCCGCGTAGTCCTCATCGACCGTGACCAAAGTCGCCTGGGGCAGCGCTTTGGCTGCCAGCTCGTGGATTGCCGGCTTGGGCGCGGCCAGGGACGCAGGTCTGGCTTGGGGTTTGGCCGCAAAAACAGGCGACCGGACTGGCGCCCTGCCTGCTTGTGTGCCCGGTCGCTTTGTCTGGCCTGAAGCTGGCCTTATAATGTGTTTCACTAGCGATGCGCTGTAAGTGGTTGATTTGTCTGGAGTTTAGTCCACACGAGTCGAAAGCCCCTAAAAAGCCCACAAACAGCCGCGCTGGAAGGTCGATGCCAATGCCGGTAATCGCCCGCAGGCGACGCGTGCCAGGCACCTCGCGGCGAGCATATTGCAATGCAGACGAGTCGACGTTTTGCGAATACAACCACGGAATACCATGCCTGCAGCCCACGTCACGCACAAAAGGCTGCATGCGGATCCAGCTGAGATCAAGTCCTTGAACGGGTAGCCCTCTGATGACAACACTGGTCAGTCTGATTTACATGTGCCTGCGGCGCCTCACGACATTCGTGTGCCCTGCTCTCAGCATAAATCAGCCTCCAGCCCTTGTACGAAGGGTGCAAGCAGCTACTATTTTTGTAGCAAAAATCCGTTGGACCCCTGCTCACTCCATCCACGCGCCTACGCCCAGACCCCTCGGCTGACTGATTTTTCAGTTGGTCCGGGTGCCGTCAAAAGCTCTCCGGCAATTCCCCACGTTCGCACGGCGTCTTCTTTGGTGTCGTTGGCCCATTTGGGCTTGAGAGACAAAGAACGATGAAAGAAGCTACCCATGAAACGGATGCTGGTAAACGCCACGCAGGCTGAAGAACGCCGCCTGGCGATTGTCGACGGACAAAAACTCCTCGACTACGAAATTGAAATTGAAGGGCGCGAGCAGCGCAAGGGCAATATCTACAAGGCCGTCGTCACCCGCGTCGAGCCCTCACTGGAAGCCTGTTTTGTCGACTACGGTGAAGACCGCCACGGTTTTCTGCCGTTCAAGGAAATCTCCAAGCAGTATTTCGCACAAGGCGTGCCGGTCAGCCAGGCGCGCATCCAGGACGTGATCCGCGAAGGTCAGGAAATCCTGGTCCAGGTCGAAAAGGAAGAACGCGGCAACAAGGGCGCGGCGCTGACCACCTTTGTCTCGCTGGCAGGGCGCTATGTGGTGCTGATGCCCAACAACCCGCGTGGCGGTGGGGTGAGCCGCCGTATCGAGGGCGACGACCGGGCCGAGCTCAAGGAAGCCATGGACCAGCTCGAATACCCGGGCGGCATGAGCATCATTGCGCGCACCGCCGGCATTGGCCGCAGCGCACCCGAGCTGCAGTGGGACCTGAACTACCTGCTCAAGCTCTGGACGGCCATCGACGGCGCCGGCAAGGGCGGCAAGGGCGCTTTCCTGATTTACCAGGAATCCAGCCTGGTGATCCGCGCGATCCGCGACTACTTCAACAGCGACATCGGCGACATCCTGTTCGACACCGACGACGTCTACGAACAGGCGCGCCAGTTCATGGCGCATGTGATGCCCGAGCACGAGCACCGTGTCAAGCGCTACCGCGACGACGCACCGCTGTTCTCGCGCTTCCAGATCGAGCACCAGATCGAGTCGGCCTATGCCCGCACCGTGCAACTGCCTTCCGGCGGCGCCATCGTGATCGACCACACCGAAGCGCTGGTGAGCGTGGACGTCAATTCGGCCCGCGCCATCAAGGGCGGTGACATCGAGGAAACCGCCACCCGCACCAACCTGGAAGCCGCCGACGAAGTGGCGCGCCAGATGCGCCTGCGCGACCTGGGCGGCCTGATCGTCATCGACTTTATCGACATGGAAGAGTCGCGCAACCGCCGCGATGTGGAAAACCGCCTGCGCGACGCCCTGCGGCAAGACCGCGCCCGCGTGCAGTTCGGCACCATCAGCAAGTTCGGCCTGATGGAAATGAGCCGCCAGCGTTTGCGCCCGGCGCTCAGCGAAGGTGCGTCGATTCCCTGCCCGCGTTGCGGCGGCTCCGGCCATATCCGCGATACGGAAAGCTCGGCGCTGCAGATTCTGCGCATCATCCAGGAAGAGTCGCTGAAGGACAGCACCGCCTCGGTGCTGTGCCAGGTGCCTGTGGATGTGGCGTCCTTCCTGCTCAATGAAAAGCGTTCCGAAATCGCCAAGATCGAGATGAAGCAGCGCATCAACGTGCTGCTGGTGCCCAACAAGACACTGGAAACGCCGAACTACCGCCTTGAGCGCCTCAAGCACGACGACCCGCGGCTGGACAACATCGAAGCGAGCTACAAGCTGGCCGAAGAGATTGAAGACCCGACCACCGTCACGCGGCGCAACCAGGAAAAACACAACAAGCAGGAACCCGTCATCAAGGGCGTTCTGCCCGACGCACCGGCTCCCGTGGCCCAGCCCAAGGCGCCAGTAGTCGCCCCTGCCGCGGCCAAGGCGGCAGCGCGCCAGGCCCCCGTGGCGACGGCGGCACCCACGGCCGAAAAAGGCTTTTTTGGCTGGCTCAAGAGCCTGTTGGGCGGTGCAGCGGCCCCGGCCGCAGCGCCTGTGGTCAAAGAGGTGAAAAAAGACGAACGCGGCGGCGACGTGCGTCGCGAGGAGCGCACAGAGGCACGCGGAGATGGCCGCGGCGATGGACGTCCAGAGCGCGGTGGCCGTGACGGCCGTCGTGGCGGCCGTGGCCGCAGCGAAGGCCGTGGCGAAGCAAGAACCGAAGGTCGCGCCGAAGCACGTGGGGATGCGCGTGCCGAAAGCCGCGGCGAAGGCCGCGGTGGCGAACGCCGTGAGCGCAGCCCCGAGGGACGCGCCGAAGGTGGCCGCCAGGGGCGCCCAGAGCGCCATGCCGCTGAGAGCCGCAATGAAGTGCGCGCTGACATGCGCGGTGACATACGCGTTGAAGGCCGCAGCGAAAGCGGCGGCAGCGAAGGGCAGCAAGGCCGCGAGGCTCGTGGCGAAGGCCGCGGTGACCGCAGCCGCCGTGAACGCGGCGAACGTGGTGGCGACCGCATGCCGCGCGATGCGGCAGAGCAGGATCTCGCACTGGCCAACCAGGCCGCCATGGCGGCGGCCATGAGTGGCGAAGCCGCAGCGCCGCGCCAGGAAACGCCCGCCCAGGAAGGCGGCCGTGATGGCGAGCGCCAGGCCGGGGGCCGTCGTGAACGCGGCGAGCGCGGTGGTGAACGCGGTGGCCGCCGCAACGAGCGCCGTAGCGACCGTCCGGAAGGCCAAAGCGCTGGCGCAGAAGCGTCTGCCAGCAAACTGGCCGCCGAGACCGCGCCACTGGCTGCGGACGCACTGGATGAAGCGGCTCACGTACAGGCATCAGCACTGGCACAGGCACCGGTCCAGAGTGAGCAGGGCAGCAGCGCTGGTGAAGAGCCGCGCCAGCCCCGCGAACGCCGCAGCCGTGACCGTTATGGCCGCGACCGCCGCGAACGTGGTGAAAACGGCGAGCGCAGCGAGTCCGCCGTCAATGCCGAGCCAAATCAGGCACCGGCCCAGCAGGAACGGGCGCCAGCAGCTACTGAATTTGTAGCACCCGTGGCCGCGCCTGCGGCCACCTACACGGCACCGGTGCAAATCCTTGCGCCTGTCTCCGCACCAGCACCGGCAGCGGAAACCATCGCACTGCCCAAAGTCCAGGCCTACGAGCTGCCCTTGCAGGACCTGGCCCAAGTAGCCCAAACTTCGGGACTGCAGTGGGTCAACTCCGATGCGGCCAAGATTGCCGAGGTGCAGGCCGCCATCGCCGCTGAAGTCAAGCCGATACATGTGCCACGCGAGCGCCCGCCCGTGGTGGTATCGAGCGAAGCCCCACTGGTGCTGGTGGAGACCAAGCGTGACCTGGGCACCATGCCGCTGCCCTTTGAGACCCCGTTGGTCTGATCTCCAGACCGACAGGTCAGACGCTTGAAAAAGGCCCGCATGCGGGCCTTTTTCTGTGCCTGTTCTCAGCCTGTTCTCAGGCCTTCTTTCAGGTCTTTTTTGCTCACGCCCGGCTGTCCGTAGCAACCGGTAACTGCCAACAGCCATAGCGGCAGGGATAGCGGCAGGGCAGCTTTCTGCGGCCCGCGTTTAAAGCTGGGCCGCCCGCTTGTAGGCTTCAGCGGCCGCCGCCTCATCTTCGCGCTGTTCGGCCAGCAACGCCAGGGCGCGCCAGGCGTTGCGGTGCAGCGTCGCGTCCTGCAAGCCCAGGGCGGCCTGCGACAGCAGTTGCCTGGCCTTGCCCCAGAGCTGCCGGTTCAGGCAGGCCATGCCGGCCAGGTACTGGAGATTCGCGTCACGCGGGCGGCTGAGCTGCGCGGCTTCAATCCGGGCCAGCCAGGTCCCGTCAAGGGAGTCCAGGCCAGTTTCGAGCGCGCCTATCAGCTTGATACGCAGGTTGTCGCCCATGCTGGAGCCTGGCTGCATCATGCTGTCCCACACCTGCAGCAGCCATGAGCGGGCCATCCCGGCATCGCCATGCAGCGCCATCAGCCGCGATGCGGCGTGGACCACCAGCTCGGGCATGGCGCGTTCGCTGTCGTCGAGCGACAACCAGGCCTGCTGCAGCTGCGCCGGGTCGCGCGCATCATTGAGCAGCTCCAGCGCCAGGCCGCGCACAATGCTCTGCGCTGCGACCTCCGAAAACGCACGGTGCTTGGCCAGCAGGCGCGCGGTTTCCAGCGCTTGCGCTGTTTGCCGCACCTGCCGCGTGGCGCGCAGCTTCATGCGCAGGGCCAGGGTGCGGCGTGCGGCACCCTGCGGCAGCTGGGTCAACCAGTCGAGTGCGGCATCGGCATCCCGGTCTTCGAGCGCCCAGCGGGCCGCGCGAAACTGCACGCCCTCGCGCACTTCCAGCGCGTTGCGCTGGGCCGAACTCACCAGGGCCAGTTGCAGGTGCTGATCCCGCAAGGCCTTGTTTTGCAGCGACTGCGCGCTCTCGGCCACCAGCAGGTGCGCCAGCGAACGCAGCTGCCTGGAGCGGCTCACGCTGTGGCCGCCGGCATGGCCGCTGATATGGCCGGATGTGTCGGCGAGCTGGCCCAGGCTTTGCTCTTGCGCCAGCGCGTTCTGCGCCGACTTGGCGGACCGGATGTAGCGCCCCGCCAGCAAATGCGCCAGCGAGTCCATGAGGGCACCGTACATGGCGCGCTCTTTTTGCTGGGCGCGCCAGCGCCTGGCCTCTTGCGGCAGTGAAAACAGGGCCGACATGGCGCGCAAGGCCAGGTAAAGCAGCATGAACAAGGCCGCCAGCAGCAAGACCAGCAGGTTGAACGAGATATCGACCCGGTGCGGCGGCCAGAATAGCGTGGCCACCGCCTGGTTGTTGCCCGCAAACAGGGCTACCGCCACGGCCACGCCAAACAGGGCCAAAAGCCAGAGTGCGGCGCGCATGCTTTACCTCCCTGCTTTTCAGCGACCAGCGGCCGCAGTGGCCAGCGCGGCCAGGGTGTCGTCCAGACGCGGCAGCTCGCTGGTTTTCAGCTGGCTTTGCACCTGCTGCAACAACTGCGCGGCCACCTGGGTTTTGCGCGAAGCGGGGTCGAAGTATTTGACCAGCCAGGCGTTGGCACTGGCCAGATCGGCGCGCACGGTGTCCGTCTGGCGTGACAACAGGCCCAGGCGCGCGTTGAGCAGCCTGAGCTTGAGGTTTTCCCGCAGAAAAAACGATTGCTCGGGTGACAGCAGGGCGGCCTCGGGCTGTTCGATGCGGCTCACGCGCAGCAGCTTGCGGGCTTCCTCACGCAGGTTGTCCAGCGTGCGCTGCGACCAGGCGCTGAGCGCCAGTTTGTCAAACACCAGCAGGGAAGGCTCGGCAGCCGATGCGCCGGCGAGCGGTGCGGAAGCCGCTGCAGCCGGTGCGACAGACGTGGAAGTCATGGCGCCGCGTGCAGAGACAGCGGCCACCATGGCATTGGCCAGCGGCAAGTCGTCGGCCAGGCGCGACAGCTCGTCGAGCTTGAGCAGCAACACCGGCACGTCCGTCAGGCTGGCCGCCTTGATGCGGTCCATGTCCCGGGCAATCGCGCGCTGCAAGGGGCTCAGGCGCGGCTGGGCGGCGCGTGACAGGCGCTGGTCGGCGGACGTGAGCGCGGCCAGCAAGGGCTGGGCGCTGCCGGTGAGTTGGGCCTGCTGCTGCGCCAGGCGCAAGGCGGACTCGATGTCCACCACCAGGTTCTCATCGCGCGAACGCGACAGGCTTTGCATCAGCTCTTCAAGCTGCGTGCGCTGCAGGCTGACTTCGCTGATCCGGGTTTCCTGAATCGCCAGCCTGGCCGACAACGCACGCATGCCCTCCTGGGCCTCGCGCGCCAGGGTGCGTGCCTCGATGGCCTGGGCGCCGGAGTCGGTGCTGCGGCGAGCCAGTTCTTCCTGGATGCCGCCGAGCTTTTGCCACAGCAGACCACTGGCCAGCAAAGCGGCTGCGATGAGCGCAAGCACCAGCAGGGCCCACTTGCGCGGCACCTGCCAGGCGTCCGGCAACACCGGTTGCGCTTGCGCCGGAATCAGCGCGCGTTCCAGCACCGGCGCGTCGTCGGGCACCGATGCTTGGGGCGGAGTGGACTGGCTTTCGCTCATGGATAGTGTGATTCTATCGAGCGAACAACCGCCTTGATGTCCTTCAACGCCGGGCGTGACTCCACAACAACACCCCAGCCGGCGGCGCGCAAGGTGTCGGCAATGCGCGGGTGCGTGGCCACGGCGCGGGCGCGGCGCCAGTCCAGCCGCGACAAATGGGGCTGGCTGGCCAGGTTGGCCACCGCCTCCGAGCTGCTGAAAAGCCAGACCGAGCCATCG
>DASXRN010000409.1:0-6698 GCA_036506595.1 Polaromonas sp.
CGAATGCGGTGCGCGCGGCGACGCCCCCACCGTGGTACTGCTGCACGGTATCAGTTCCGGGGCCGCCTCGTGGCTGCAACCGGCCCTACTGGCCGGTGAGCAACTGCATGTGATCGCGTGGGATGCGCCGGGCTACGGCGACTCCATGCCCCTGCCGGGCGATGCCCCCCTTGACGCCGATTACGCCGCGCGCCTGCATGAGTTGCTGCAGGTGCTGGACGTTCGCCGCTGCGTGCTGGTCGGCCATTCGCTGGGCGCGTTGATGGCCTGCGCCTATGCACGCGACCTGGGCGCGGAACGTGTGACGCGCGTGGTGCTCATCAGTCCGGCGGGCGGCTATGGCGCCGCTGCGCAGGCCGATGCCGGCGCGCGCGTGCGCAGTGAGCGCCGGGAGGCGCTGCGGACGCTGGGCGTCGGCGGCCTTGCCGGACGCATCCCGCAGCGCCTGCTCTCGCCGGCGGCAAACAGTGCAGCGCGCGCCTGGGTGCAGTGGAATGCCGCGAATTTGCAGCCTGCGGGCTACCTGCAGGCTGTCGAGTTGCTGTGCCAGAGCGATCTCGGCAAGAGCCGCGGTTTGGCGATGCCGGTCGAAGTTTATTGCGGGGACGCCGATGTCGTCACACCGCCCGCCGCCTGCCGCGGCTGGGCGGACTTGTATGCTGCGCCCTTTGACTTGATCAAGGGCGCTGGCCATGCCAGCCCTGTGGAGCAACCTGAAGTGGTCGCGCGCCTGATCACGCGCGCCGCACTGCAATCAACCGGAGCCAAGCAACATGCGTGACAACATCACCGAAGAAAACAGCAACGACAAGTACATCGTGCCCGCGCTGGAGCGCGGCCTGCGCCTGCTCGGCGAATTCAGCCGCGACAACCGCACGTTGAGCGCGCCCGAGCTGGCGCGACGACTCGACCTGCCGCGCTCCACGATATTTCGCCTGCTCAATACGCTCGAGGTCATGGGCTTCATCGAGCGGACTGCCAGCAGCAGCGAGTACCGTCTTGGCATGGCGGTGCTGCGCCTTGGATTCGAATACCTGTCCTCGCTGGAGCTGACCGAGCTGGGCCAGCCGGTGCTGGCGCGGCTGTGCGACGAGGTTCACTACTCGTGCAATCTGGTGGTCCGGGATGGACGCTCCATCGTCTATGTGGCCAAGGTCGCGCCGCCCACGCCGTTCGCCAGCTCGGTACGCGTGGGCACACGCCTGCCGGCTCACGCGACCGTATTGGGCCGGGTGCTGCTCCAGGATCTGAGCCTTCCCGAGTTGCGCGCACTCTACCCCGAGGAGCATCTGGAAGCGTTTTCTGGCAGCACACCCAAGACCGTGCTGGAACTGTTCAACTTGCTTGAGCTTGATCGCCAGCGCGGCTACGTGATGGGCGAGGGCTTTTACGAGGCCAGCATTTCCACCATTGCGGCCCCGGTACGCGACGAAAGCAATCGCATCGTCGCCGCGCTGGGGACCACCATCCCGTCGGCCCGTATCGAAACTGGACTGATCGACGACATGGTGCAGCGTGTGCGCATGTCGGCCGATGAGTTGTCCCGACTTCTTAATTACCAACCGCGCAGCGACAGCCCCAATACGGTGGTCACCTTGCGCCTGCGCTGATTGCTACCACGATGAATCTGATTGACCTGAACCATACCGTGGCCGTCGTCACCGGCGGCTCGTCGGGCATCGGCCTGGCCACGGTGGAACTGCTGCTGCAAAGCGGCGCGGCCGTGGCCTTCTGCGGCCGCGATGAAAAACGGCTGCGTGACGCCGAGGCGAAGCTGCGTGCGCAGTTTCCCGACGCTCGCCTGTTCGCCGCGAGCTGCAACGTGCTGGACGCCGCCGACGTGCAACGATTTGCCGAGAGCAGCGAACGTGAACTGGGCGCTGCCTCCATCCTGGTCAACAACGCTGGCCAGGGCCGCGTATCAACCTTTGCCGACACCGAAGACAGCGCCTGGACGGAAGAGCTGCGCCTGAAATTCTTTTCGGTGATCTATCCCACGCGCGCCTTCCTGCCGCAACTGCAGCGCCAGCAGAGTCCGGCCATCGTCTGCGTCAATTCCTTGCTGGCCAGCCAGCCCGAGCCGCACATGGTGGCCACCTCGGCGGCCCGTGCCGGCATCAAGAATTTGGTGCTCTCCATGGCCACCGAATTCGCACCCACCGGCGTACGCGTGAACGGCATTCTCGTGGGCCTGATCGAGTCCGGCCAATGGCGCCGCCGCTTCGAGGCGCGCGAAAACCGCGCGCTCGACTGGGCGGCCTGGACCAGCGAGCTTGCCGCCCGCAAACATATCCCGCTGGGCCGCCTGGGACTGCCGCAAGAGGCCGCGCGCGCCATTTTCTTTTTAGCAACCCCGCTGTCGTCGTACACCACCGGCAGTCACATCGACGTCTCTGGAGGCCTTTCCCGTCATGCTTAGTCCCAATCAAATCCCCCATCAAATCACGGTCGGTGCCGCCATTGCTGCATTCCTCGAGGAGTGCGGTGTCAAGGCCGCCTTCGGGGTCATTTCCATTCACAACATGCCGATCCTGGATGCCTTCAACGAGCGCGGCAAGATCCGCTTCGTGATGGCGCGCGGCGAAGCCGGCGGCACCAACATGGCCGACGCCTACGCCCGCACCACGGGCAGCCTGGGCGTGTGCCTGACGAGCACCGGCACGGCCGCGGGCAACGCTGCGGGCGCCATGGTCGAGGCGCTTACCGCTGGCACGCCGCTGTTGCACCTCACAGGCCAGATTGAAACGCCTTACCTCGACCAGAACCTGTCTTACATTCACGAAGCACCGGACCAGCTCACCATGCTGAAGGCCGTGTCCAAGGCCGCGTTCCGTGTGCGCAGCGTCGAGACCGCGCTTGGCACCATCAAGCTGGCCGTGCAGACCGCCATGACGGCACCCACCGGCCCGGTCAGCGTGGAGATTCCCATCGACATCCAGGCCGCGCTGATGGCCATGCCGGTGAACCTCAAGCCGCTGCCAGTGATAGCGCAGGAGCCGACGGCGCGCGCGCTGGACGAGCTTGCCGACCGCCTGGCCAAGGCCCGCCGTCCGCTGCTGTGGCTGGGCGGCGGCGCCCGCCATGCTGGCGCGGCGGTGGCCCGCCTCATGGCCATGGGCCTCGGTGTGGTCACCAGCACCCAGGGCCGCGGCATCGTGGCCGAAGACGATGCCCGCTCGCTCGGTGCCTACAACCTGCACAAGCCTGTAGAAAACTTCTACCAGTCCTGCGACGCCATGGTGGTTGTGGGTTCACGCCTGCGTGGCAATGAAACCCTTAAATACGAACTCAAGCTGCCGCGCCCGCTGTACCGCGTGGATGTTGATCCGGCCGCCGAAGGCCGCTGCTATGCCACGGACTACTTTGTCAATGGTGACGCCGAGCTCGTGCTGCAAGGCCTGGCCGACCGCCTCGAAGGCCGCCTGTCGATTGACCCGGCCTTCATGGCCGACCTGCGGGCCGCGCGTGCAGCAGCCGAAAAAGGCCTGCTCGACGGCCTTGGCCCCTACACCGAACTGGTGAGCCAGTTGCAGCAGGCCGCCGGCCGCAACTTCAACTGGGTGCGCGACGTCACGGTGTCCAACAGCACCTGGGGCAACCGCCAGCTGCACATTTTTGACCCGCGCGCCGGCGTGCATGCGCTGGGCGGCGGCATCGGCCAGGGCCTGGCCATGGGCGTGGGTGCGGCCGTGGGTGCGGCCGCCACCGGTTCGGGTCGCAAAACCTTCTGCCTGTCGGGCGATGGTGGCTTCATCCTGAACCTGGGCGAACTCGCCACGGCCGTGCAGGAGAAGGCCAGCGTGGTGTATGTGCTCATGAACGACCAGCGTTATGGCGTGATCCAGAACATCCAGGACGCGCAGTACGGCGGCCGCCGCTGCTACGTGGATCTGCATACGCCGGACTACGCCCAGCTATGCGCTTCACTGCAGCTGGGCCACACCCGCGTGAGCAATCTCGCAGACTTGCGCGCTGGTCTCGACAAAGCCATCGCTGCGAACGGGCCCTTCATCCTGGAGATCGACATGCTCTCCATCGGCAGCTTTAAAACCGCGTTTGCCGGCCCGCCGACCAAGGTTGCGGTAAGTGCCTGAAGGGTCTGATGCCATGCTCAAAGTTGCGATGATTGGCTGCGGCGCGATTGGTGCCAGCGTGCTGGAGTTGCTGCACGGTGACCCCGATGTGGTGGTGGACCGCGTGGTCACGGCATCCGATGCCCGTGCCCGGACCGAGGCCACGGTTGCCCGCTGGGCCCCGCAGGCCCGGGTGCTGGATGCACTGGCCGCTGATGACGCGCCTGACCTTGTCGTCGAATGCGCCGGCCACAGCGCGATTGCCGAGCATGTGGTGCCGGCGTTGGAGCGCGGTATCCCCTGTGTCATCGCTTCCGTCGGCGCGCTGAGCGCTCCCGGCATGGCACAGATGCTGGAGCAGGCTGCACGGCGCGGCAAGACTCAGGTGCAATTGCTGTCTGGCGCCATGGGCGGCATCGACGCCCTGGCTGCGGCGCGCGTGGGCGGGCTTGACTCGGTGGTTTACACCGGCCGCAAGCCACCCGGCGCGTGGAAGGGCACGCTGGCCGAGGTTGCCTGCGACCTCGACAGCCTCACCACGGCGCATTGCATTTTTGACGGCAGCGCCGAGCAGGCCGCGCAGCTTTATCCCAAGAACGCCAACGTGGCGGCCACGCTGTCATTTGCGGGCCTGGGCCTGCAGCGCACCCGGGTGCAGCTGTTTGCCGATCCCGGTGTGACCGAGAACGTTCACCACGTCGAGGCCCACGGCGCCTTTGGCTGCTTCGAGCTGACCATGCGCGGCAAACCGCTGGCGGCCAATCCAAAAACTTCCGCGCTGACCGTGTACAGCGTGGTGCGTGCGCTGCTCAACCGCGGCCGCGCACTGACCATCTGAGGAACCCCGCCATGTCGCTCATCACCGAATCGAAAGACCTGCTTCCCATCAACATAGGCGGCGAAATGCGCCTGGGTGGCGGCGACGAATCCGCCACGCTGTACCCGGCCACGGGTGAAGTGGTGGCCCGCCTGCGCGCGCCCAGCCTGGCGGACGTCGATGAAGCCATTGCGCGCGCCGACCAGGCCTTTCGCACCAGCGGCTGGGCCCAGCGCAAACCCCATGAACGTGCTGCCGTGCTGTACCGCGTGGCATCGCTGATCCGCGAGCGGGCCGAGCCGCTG
Source organism: Polaromonas sp. (assembly GCA_036506595.1). GTDB lineage: Bacteria > Pseudomonadota > Gammaproteobacteria > Burkholderiales > Burkholderiaceae_C > Polaromonas. Next base: position 5,196 of record DASXRN010000409.1, read on the forward strand.
GCCCAGCGCCAGCGCCTGGATAACGGCAAGCCGATCAGTGAAACGCGCGCCCTGGTGGCCAGCGCCGCCGGCACCTTCCAGTTCTTCGCCAGCGCCTGCGAAACACTCGAAGAAACCATCACCCCGTCGCGCGGCGATTTCATGACCATGAGCGTGTACGAGCCCATGGGCGTGGTCGCGGCCATCACGCCGTGGAATTCGCCGATCGCGAGCGAAGCGCAAAAGGTGGCTCCGGCGCTCGCTGCGGGCAACGCGGTCGTCATTAAGCCGGCAGAAGCCACGCCGCTCATGGCGCTGGAACTCGCCGCCATCTGCGAGGAGGCCGGTGTTCCCAAGGGGCTGATCAGCGTGCTGCCGGGCCGCGGCTCCGTCATCGGCGATGCCATCACCAAGCATCCGCTGGTGAAGCGCGTGTCGTTCACGGGCGGCACCAACACCGGCAAGCACATCGCCCACATCGCGGCCGACAAGATGATGCCGGTCTCATTGGAGTTGGGCGGCAAGTCGGCCACCATGGTGCTCGATGACGCCGACCTCGACCACGCGGTGAACGGCGTGCTTTATGGCATCTTCAGCTCGTCGGGCGAAGCCTGCATCGCCGGGTCGCGTCTCTTCGTGGCGCGCAAGCTGTATGGCGAATTCATGGAGCGCCTTGCCGCACGTACCGCTGCGCTGCGCGTGGGCGACCCGGCCGACGAGCGTACCCAGATGGGTCCGCTGATCACGGCCAGGCACCGCGAATCGGTCGAGCGCTATGTTGAACTGGGCCTGAGTGAAGGCGCGAACCTGCGCACCGGTGGTGTGCGGCCGCAAGGCGGACTGTACGAGCGCGGCTACTACTACACGCCCACGATTCTGGAAGGCATCAAGAACAGCGACCAGATCTGCCAGCAGGAAATCTTTGGCCCCGTGCTGGTGGCCATGCCTTTCGACAACGAGGACGACCTGCTGGCCCAGGCCAACGACAGCCTCTACGCCCTGGCCGCCGGCATCTGGACGCGCGACTACAAGCGTGCCTGGCGCATTGGCCGCGCGGTGCAGGCCGGCACCGTGTGGATCAACACCTACAAGCAGTTCTCCATCTCGACGCCGTTCGGCGGCTGGCGCGACAGCGGCCTGGGCCGCGAGAAGGGGCGCCTCGGGATCCTGCAATACATGGAGCAAAAGAGCCTGTACTGGGGACTGAACGAGCAGCCCCTGGCCTGGGCCAACTGAGGACATTGCCATGAGCGTACTGGGCATCGACGAAATCACCTACGGCGCGGACGACCTTCCCACCTGCCGCCGGTTCTTCCTGGACTGGGGCCTGCAGCTGGTGGCGGAGGAGGGCGACCGCCTCGTGTTCGAGACGCTGAACGGCTGCCGCGTCGTCGTGGCCGCCTCGACCCGCGCGGACCTGCCGCCGGCGATGGAGCAGGGACCCACCCTGCGCGAAGTGGTGTGGGGCGTGGAGTCGGAAGCGGACCTCGCGCGCTATGCCGATCGCATCCGCGATCTGCCCGG